>DASXXM010000493.1:0-12102 GCA_036503065.1 Pseudonocardiaceae bacterium
CAGGACGTGGTGCACCAGTTACAAGGGGAGCGGGCACTCACCAACGGCCTGCTCGGCGGCGGCACCCAGTTCCAGGCGCAGATCGTGCCGCAGCGCTCCGCGACCGACCTGGCGCTCACCGCGCTGAACCAGACGGTCGGCGACACCAGCTACGACAGCACCGTCACCGACCAGGTGCGCAGCGCGCTGACCAAGCTCGACGGCCTGCAGACCATCCGCACCGACATCGACCAGCAACGCGCCCAGGCCGCGCCGACCTTCGCCTTCTACACCGACTCGATCGGCGCGTTGAACGACCTGGACCTCGGGCTGGACCACGCGGTGGACGGCCAACTGCGGCACGGCCTGCAGGCGCTGTACGCCCTGGACGACGCCAAGGAGTTCGCGGGCCAGGAGCAGGGCCTGCTCGCTGCTGTGTTCGCCGTGAATCGCGTCAGCATCGACAACTACACCAAGTTCGCGGAGGTGTTGGGGCAGAAGCAGGCCGCGATCGCGACGTACGACGAGTTCGCCACCCCGACCGAGCGCAACGCCATCGACGCGGTGCTCCAGTCGGCAGCGGCCGACCAGGCCGTGCAGTTCGAGGGTGTCGCCATCGGCGGCGCGACCGGCACCCTGGCCACCCAGGTCGATCCGGTCGCCTGGACCGACGCGATGAACACCGTGATCGACAACCTGCGCAACGTGGAGCAGACCGTCGGCCAGGACATCACGTCCCGCGCGAACTCGCTGCGCAACACCGCGACCACGCTGCTGATCGGCATCTCCGTACTGGCCCTGCTGACCATCGCGGCCATGATCGCCCTTGTCGTCGGCGCGGCCCGCTCGGTCATCGGCCCGCTCGGCCAGCTGGCCAGGGACGCCGACGCGGTGTCCGGGCGCAGGCTGCCCGAGACGGTGGCCCTGATGCAGACCACCGAGACCGAGGTGCCACCGCCACCACCGGTGACGGTCCCGGCCGGCGCGGCCACCGAGATCAAACTGGTCGCGACCGCGCTGGACCGGGTGCAGAACACCGCGCTCACGCTCGCCACCGAGCAGGCCCTGATCCGGCGCAACACCACGGCGTCGCTGGCCAACCTGGGCCGCCGCAACCAGAACCTGGTCCGCCGGCAGCTCTCGCTGATCAGCGAGTTCGAGCGCGAGGAACTGGATCCCGGCGCGCTGGCGAACATGTTCGAACTGGACCACCTGGCCACCCGTATGCGGCGGAACGCGGAAAGCCTGCTGGTGTTGGTCGGCGAGACCAGCCCGCGGCCGTGGTCCGCGCCGCTGCCGGTGGCCGACGTGATCCGTGCCGCACTGTCCGAAGTGGAGGAATACCGCCGCGTCGTGCTGCGCCGGGTCGACCCGGCCTGGGTCGCGGGCGCCGCGGTCACCGAGGTCGCGCACATGCTGGCCGAACTGGTCGAGAACGGCCTTTCCTTCTCGTCGCCGGACGTCGAGGTGGAGATCTACGGTCGCAAGACCGGCGGCCGCTACCTGCTGGCCGTGGTCGACTACGGCATCGGCATGCCCGCCGAGGAGTTGGCGAAGGCCAAGGCCCGGCTGCGGGACGAGGAGAACTTCCTGGTCGCGCCGACCCGCTTCCTCGGCCACTACGTGGTCGGCCGGCTGGCCAGGCAGATGTCGGTGCAGGTGGACCTGGGCGAGTCGCCGGTCAGCGGCATCACCGCCCGGATGCTGCTGCCCGCCGAGATCATGGCCGACCGGCCGGACTCGCCCGGCGACACCGGTGGCAAGGGCAGGCCGGCCCGGCAGAGCCCAGCTCGTTCGCTCGGCCGGCCGGACCCCGTCGCACCCCCGGTCACGGCGCCCGAGCCGGAACCGGCGACGGTGGTCACCCGGCCGGTGGCCGAGCCCGCGCCGCGACCAGTGCCGGTGGCCCGGCTGGACGCGCCGCCGACCCACCGGTGGCCGACCGAACAGGAGTCCCTGCTCGACCCGCCGTCGCCGCAACCGGTCACGGTGGCGGCCATCGCGAACTCGGCACCGTACGATCCCCGGTACCGGGCGACGCCGGTGTACGCCAACTCCGGGCCGTCGGCCATGTCGAACGAGGAACGCACCCGCAACGGTCTGGTGAAACGGCAACCACGGCACCGCGGTGCGGCCACCACCCGACCACCGGCAGCGTCGCCGACCACCAACCGCCACACGGCCGGGGCCGAGTCCACGAACACCGACCGGTCCCCCACCGAGGTCGGCTCCATGCTGTCCGCGTTCCGGCGCGGCCACCAGCGTGGCGAACTGAACGGCCGCCATGCCAACGGCGACGCGCCCGCATCGTCCCATGTGGACCACGAGGAGGAGCCAGGTGACCACTGACCTGGACACGGACACCAATCCGCAGAGCTTCAACTGGCTGATCAGCAACTTCGTCCGTGGGACGGACGGCGTGCGGGACGCCGTCGCGGTGTCGTCGGACGGCCTGCTCATCGCGACGTCCGAGGGCCTCGACCGCACCGCGGCCGATCGACTGGCCGCGTTGACATCGGGACTGGCGAGCCTGGCCAAGAGCGCGTCGCGGTACTACGAGTTCGACGGCCTGAAGCTGATCATGATCGAGATGAAGCGCGGCTTCCTGCTCGTCTCCACCATCGCCGACGGCAGCTGCATCGCGGTACTCGCCGACGAACGGTGCGACATCGGCCTGATCGGCTACGAGATCGCGGTACTCGCCGAGCGGGCCGGCGGCCTGCTGACACCGGGACTGATCTCCGAACTGCGAGAGACGCTGCTGCGATGAGCGGGCACGAGCGAAGCGCGGGGTCGCTTTGTTCGTTGGTCAGTCGACGATCCGGAGAGGGAGGACGCCGATGAGTGGCGACGACGAGCCTCGCCTGCCGGATCCGCGGATGATCCCGATCGCCGCGCCGCAGCCGTGGTTCGAGCAGCCGTCGCCGGAGCACTCGGTCTCGACCGGACAGTCGGCGACGGACGATGCCGACGGCGTGTTCGTCCGGCCGTTCATCGTGACACAGGGCCGCACCCGGCCGCTGCACGACGGCCTGCGCCTGGAAACCCTGGTCGAAGCCCTACCGGCAGCACTGTCAGCGCCGCTGCAGTTCGAACAGCGCCAGATCGTGGAGCTGGCCCAGCATCCGGTGTCCGTGGCCGAAGTGGCGGCCAGGATCGGTGTCCCCCTCGGGGTGGCACGGGTGCTCATCGCGGATCTCTATACCGGGAAGTACATCTCGTTGCACGAGCCCCACGAGCTGCCAGTGCACGTGATCGAGAGGATCAGGGACCTTGTACGGGCGCTCTGAACGGGAGTCGACCGGGCCGTCCGCGGTCAAGATCGTCATCAGCGGTGGGTTCGGGGTGGGCAAGACCACCTTCATCGGCGCGATCTCCGAGATCGAGCCGCTGACCACGGAAGCATCGATGACCGACCGCTCGGTCGGCATCGACGACGCGTCACTGCTCACTCAGAAGACCACCACGACGGTGGCGTTGGACTTCGGCCGGATCACGCTGGACAGTTCGCTGATCCTGTACCTGTTCGGCACACCCGGCCAGGAACGCTTCGACTTCCTGTGGGACGACCTGGCCACCGGCGCACTGGGTTCGGTCATCATCGCCGACACCAGGCGGATCGAGGACTGCTACCCGGTGCTGGATTATTTCGAGGACAAGTCGACCCCGTTCATCGTGGCAGTCAACGACTTCGACGGCGCGGACCGGTTCGAGTTGGCGGAGGTCCGCGAGGCACTCGGGGTGGACGAGGCGGTCCCGGTGGTGCACTGCGACGCCCGCAGCCGCGAGTCGGTCAAGGGCGTGCTGGTGGCGTTGATCGAGCAGGTGCTGTTGCAGCGGGTTGCGTGATCGTGACCAGGTGTCGGGGCCTGGTCCCCTAGCCCGACGCCGGATCGCGTGGCATGGTGCCTGGTGTGGTGAGTACACCTGGGCGGGACGGTCGTGGACAGGCAGCACTGCCCGACCAGTCGTCCGACGTGCCGGTCCCCCCGGAACTGACCGAGGAACGCAACGTGGTCCGCCGCCTCGAGGCCCAGATGGCCGCCGAACACGGCGCGGACACCCCGGCCTACTGGCGCGCCATGTCCGAGCGCCTGCACGCCTACCTGGCCAGCCCACGTTTCAAGGCGATGACCGGCCCCGACGGCCAGTCCCGGGACGAGGCGGCACGTCGCGCGTACGGCTGGCTGGTCCGCGTCGCCGCTGCCTACCGAGCGCTGGCGGCGACCAGCGTCAGATCTTGATCAGACGTGGGCCAGCAGGACGTAGCGTTCGTCGTTGATTTCCTTGCCCCACAGCGCCGGGTCGGTGAGGTATTCGACGTGCACCCGGGCCGCCAGTGGCTGCACCGCTGCCACCAGGGCGGTCGCCGAGATACCTACCGCCGACTCGGGGGTGGTACCCCAGCGTCCTTCGATCAGCACGACGTGGCCGCCCGGGCGCAGCAGTCCGACCCACCGACGCAGCGCGGCCAGCGGATCGGGCAGTGCCCACACCAGATGCCGGGCCAGTACGACGTCGAACCGGCGATCACCGACCGGCGGATCGGCGGCGTCCCCCAGCAGGACCGGCACCTGGTGGTCGGCGAGCTTGCGCCGTGCCTTGGCGATCATGCCCGGCGACAGGTCCACCCCGGTGACGTGGTGGCCCTGCTCGGCCAGCAACATCGACAGGGACCCCGTGCCGCAGCCGACGTCCAGCACCGCCGCGGCCGGGCTGGGCAGCCACTCGCGCAGCCGGGACGACCACGCCGCGCGCACCGCGGGTTGGGTCAGGCCGTGATCGGGTTCGGCGTCGAAGGTGGCGGCTGCGGCGGTCCAGTACTCGGCAACGCTGGGGTTGGTGGGCACCCGTCCATCCTGGCAGTGGACACCGACACCGGCGCGCTGACGTCGGTCAACCCAGACCGGGAGTCGCTGTCGGCTTGTGGCGCACGGGGGTGCGGGGCGGGTGGTGCTTGGTTTTCGTGGGCGTGGTGGTCGGGCTGCCGGACTGTGACGGGCCGAACGCCACCGGGGGGTTCGTGGTCGCCGGGGTGGTCACCGGGCCGTTCGGTGTCACCGCCATGACGGCGTTGATCGGCGGGCCGGTTGATGTCGTGGTGGGGGCGCCGCCGTCGAATTCCGGGCCTTCCGCGGCCATCGGGACGGCCACGCGGACCCGGCCCGGCGACGCCGCGGCGGCCGGCACGCGGTCCGTGGTGCCGTAGTGGCGGGTCGGGACACCGGGGATCGCGGTGCTCGGGCTGAATCTGGGCATCAGCGACGTGAGCATCCACGCCGACGCGATGATCGCGATCGCCAGGCTCGAACCGGCGACGGCGAAACGGCGCCAGCCGACCAGCACCGCGGGCCGCGATCCCTTGCGGCGACGCGACAACGAACGTCCGCCGGACAACCGGACGGCGCACTCGGCGGCCGTCGGACGGTCCGCCGGGCACCGCGCGGTCATGGCCGTGAGCAGCGTGGCCAGCGCGGGCGGCACGTCGGCCGGTACCCGCGGCGGGCGGTGCAGCCGGGCGAGCGCCGACTCGACCTTGCTGACGCCGGGATACTCCAGCTCGCCGGTGAGGCACTCCAACAGCACCAGGCCGAGTGAGTAGACGTCCGCCGACGCGCCGACCGGGTCGCCCAGGATCTGTTCGGGGGCCAGGTAGGCGGCGGTGCCCAGGATCTCGTTGGAGCCGGTCATCCTGGCCGCGTCGAGCAGCAGCGCGATGCCGAAATCCGCCAGGTGCGGCAGTGCCTGCGCGTCCAGCACGATGTTGGACGGCTTGACGTCCCGATGCACCACGTCGTTGGCATGCACGTGGGCCAGTGCCGCGGCCAGCCGGGCGCCCAGTGCCATCGCCTCGGGTGCGGCCAGCGGGCCGGCGAGCAGGCGGTCGCGCAGGCTCTCGCCGTCCACCAGGTCCATGACCAGGTACGGACGGTCGTCATCGTCGACGCCCGCGTCGTAGATGCCGACCAGGCCCGGGTGCGACAGGCGGGCCAGCGCCTGCGCCTCGGCGCCGAACCGGATCCGGACCGTGGCGTCCTGGCCGGGGTGGAACAGCTTGATCGCGACGTCACGGTTCAGTCGAAGATCAACGGCCCGGTACACGTTGGCCATCGCGCCCTGGCCGAGCGGGGCGCCGAGCCGGTATCGGTCCGCCACGACGGCGTCGGAGGAGGCCATGCCGGACATCGACGTCAGCGCTGTCGTGTCCACCACGTCGTCCTGCACCGTTCCTCCGGCAGCTCATCGGCGCCCAGGGCCGCCGGTCCGGGACCCCGGCGGCCGCTGCGAAAACATCTGGGCGGGATGGTTGGCAACACTGTAGGAGCCCGGGCCCGGTCGCACCACTGCCTGGGGGCACCAGCGGCAATCAGGACGAGGCGGTCAACGCCGACTGGCGGTCAGCCGACGGAAACCGGTCGCCAGCGCGGTGAGGCCGACCAGTCCGACCAGCAGTCCGATGGCGAACCACACCTTCTGGCCGCTCATGAAACTGCCGCCGATCGTGCCGAGTCCCTGGAGAACCCAGAGCACCCCGACGGCCAGCAGGACCACGCCAAGGACGAAGAACAGCACTGACTTCATTGATCCACTCCCGGTGAACGGTGATCAGGATCTGCTGTTGGTCAGTATCGTTGCTACGTACGGTCGCGCGAACCCCCGCCCCCGGTCACGATTCGGAATCGCTGTGCTGGACGTCTCGAATGGGAGTAACACGGCAGTGACATTGGCTGGCCGCCCCGCCGCGCTAGGTCCGGTTTCGTGCCCTCCCCTTCGTTGCGGCCCGGCGAGCGGCCCGGGTAGCCGCCGCCTTGGCCGCCGCGGCCCTGCGGACGGCCGCGCGGGCCTTGTCCACGGCGTTGCTCGCGGTGTCGACGATCGCGATGCTCGGCGTGTCGGCGCTGGGCGTGTCGGCCTCCCGTAGCGCCTCGACGAGTTCGGCGGCGAGTTCCTCCTGCGCGGCCGCGGTCGGCCGGTGCACGTCGCCCGCGGTGACCTTGGCTTCGATCAGGCCCCGTAACGCGCTCGCGTACTCGTCGGTGTACCGCTCGGGGGTGAAGTTGCCGGACAGCTCGGCGACCAGCGCCACCGCCGCGCGCAGTTCACGGAGCTGCACCGGCACGTCCTCGTCCAGGATCGGCAGGTCGGCGGTGCGGATCTCGTCCGGCCACAGCATCGTCGTCAACACGATCACGTGGTCGCGCTCGCGCAGCATGGCGAGCGTTTCCCGTTGCCGCAGCGCGACTTTGACGACGGCGACCTGGTCGGTCTGCCGCAGCGCCTCGGTGAGCAGCGCGTACGGCTTGAGACCGGACGGCTCGGGCGCCAGGTAGTAGCTGCGGCTGAAGTGCATGGGGTCGATCTGCGCCAACGGCGTGAACGCGTGCACGTCGATCGTGTGCGCGGTGGCGACCGGGAGGTCGGCCAGTTCGTCCTCGGTGAGCATGACCACGTCTCCACCGGGCAGTTCGTAGCCCCGGCCCATCTCGACGAAGGGCACGTCGGCGCCGTCGGTCTCGCACGTGCGCCGCAGTTTGATCCGGCCGCCGTCGGCCAGGTGCAGTTGGTGCAGGCCGGTGCCGCGTTCCTCGGTGGCGCTGTACGCCTTGACCGGGATGCTGACCGGGCCGAAGACGATGGTGCCGTTCCACACGCTTCGCATGACCATCTCCAGGGAGGAAAGTGATGCGGCGCCGCGGGGAAGGAGACGCCACCGGGCACGGACCATCCGCCCCGACACCGCCCAGCCTAATCGGGACCACCGACAATTCGTGCCGGCGAACGGGTCGGGCAACCGTATGCTCGGCCGATGATCGAGGACTCGATCGACCGGCTCGCCGCCGAGACCGGTTTCTCTGGTGTGGTGCGCGTCGACACGTTCGCCAAGGCGTATGGCCTCGCGCACCGAGGGGCCGGCATCGCCAACACTGTCGACACCCGGTTCGGGATCGCCAGCGGCGGCAAGGGTTTCACCGCGCTGGCCGTCATGAGCCTGGTCGAGGAGGGCGTGCTTGCCCTGGACACCACGGCCCGCTCGGTCCTCGGTGCGGACCTGCCGCTGATCGACGACAAGGTGACGGTGGCACACCTGCTCACGCACCGATCCGGTATCGGCGACTACTACGACGAGGAGGCCGACAACGACGTGAACGACTACGTCATGTCGGTTCCGGTACACGAACTGGCGAACACCGAACAGTTCGTGCGGGTCCTGGACGGATATCCGCAGAAGTTCCCACCGGGCGAACGGTTCTCCTACAACAACGGCGCTTTCGTCGTACTGGCGTTGATCGCCGAACGCGCCGGCGGGACGCCCTACCACGAATTGGTCCAGGAACGGGTGCTCACACCGGCCGAAATGCACGACACGGCATTCCTACGCTCCGACGAGCCGACCGCCCGAGCCGCACTCGGCTACCTCACACCGGACGGCCTGCGCACGAACGTCATGCACCTACCGATACGGGGAAACGGCGACGGCGGCATCTACTCGACCGCGGCCGACATTCACAAGCTGTGGGCCGCGTTCTTCGCCGGCCGCATCGTGTCGCGGGACACTGTGGCCGACATCGTCCGCTCCCACAGCGACGTCCCGGCCGAATCCATGCGTTACGGCCTTGGTTTCTGGCTACACGAATCCCGAGAGATCACCATCCTGATCGGCGCCGACCCGGGCGTCTCGTTCCGTACGGTGCACGACCCGACCAGCGGCCTGACCCACACGGTCCTGTCCAACACATCCAGCGGCGCATGGCCGACGACCAGGATGCTGGACCTAGAGCTGGGTATCCGGGCCGGCTGAGGTCTTGACGATGTCCAGTACCGGCCGGCTCTCCGCCAGTGCCGATGCCGCGTGACCGGTCGCGATGGACGCCGCCGCCAGGACCTCGGCGAGGGAGGCAAGGTCCGGCGAGTGCACCTGGGCCATGCGGCCGCGTGCGGTGAGGTGGTCGGCGAGTCGGGCCAGCGCCAGACCGATCTGCTGCTGCCCGGCCACCAGATCCTCGACGACGGTCGTCAGGTCGGCCAGGTCCGACACATAGGGACCGGCCGCCGCGTTCCCGGCCAGTTCGGCGGCGCACGTGCTCAGGTGGGCCGATGCCACGGTGGCCGGCAGCATCGGGGTCAACGCGTCGTCGGACACTGGATCACCGCCCTCCCGCATCGGCGCCATACTGCCACCGTCCGGCCGACCGAAGCGGGTGACGCGCCGGGCGGGCCGGCGCACGCGCTGTGCGGTCACGTGTCCGGCGCGGTCCTGCCCTTCCACGCGCCGCCCCGGCCACGCCGATGGCGCCACGCCGAATCGACCGTCATTCCCGCGTAGAACAGTGCTATGACCGGCAGCAACGGCGCCCACCCGACGGACAACCGGTAGCGCCGCACCATGGGCAGATAGCTCCCGGCCAGCAACACCCAGCCGGCAAGGCCCAGTGCGGCAACCACCGGTTGGCCGAACAGACCCACCACGAAAGCCACCGGCGGCACGGCATACAACAGCAACAGTCCGAGAACCGTCCCGGCCAGCAACAAAGGCGAGTACCGCAACTGCGTGTAAGCGCTGCGGGCCACCATGTCCCACAGGTCGGCCAGCCGTGGATAGGCCCGCAGGCTGCGTACCGACGTGCTCAGGCCGAGCCAGATCCGCCCACCGCCACCACGTTTGACCAGCGTGGCGATGGCGACGTCGTCGATCAGCGCGCCACGGATGGCCGCCAGCCCGCCCGCCGACACCAGCACCGACCGGCGCACCAGCACGCAGCCACCGGCCGCGGCCGCGGTGCGACCGGGCCGGTTGACCCGCGCGAACGGGTAGAGCTGGGCGAAGAAGTAGACGAACGCCGGCACGATCGCCCGCTCCCAGAACGTGTTGGTGCGCAGCCGCGCCATCAGCGACACGAGGTCACGGCCCTGCGCGGCCCCGACCAGGGCCCGGACGCTGTCCGGTGGGTGGGCGATGTCCGCGTCGGTGAACAGCAGGTAGTCCGGCTCCCCCGCCTCGGCCGTGCCCAGCGCGAGCGCGGCGACCTTGCCGGTCCAGCCGGGCGGCGGCCCGCCGCCCGTGACCACCTGCACGTCACCGAGCTGACTGGCCAGCTCACCGGTGCCGTCGGTGCTCGCGTCGTCCACCACGATCACCCGGAACGAGCCGGGATAGTCCTGGCCGAGCAACGAGGGCAGCGTCGCCGGCAGGATGTCGGCCTCGTTCCGCGCCGGCACCACGGCCACCACGGAAGGCCAGTTCGAAAGCGGCGCGGACGCGGGCAGCCCGGGCCGCATCAACCAGTAACCACCGTGCCCGACCACCAGGTACAGCCAGGCCACCAGCGCAACACCGGCCACGAAGATCATCGGCGGATCTCGGCGAGCGGCACCGGCCGGTGCGCGCGCCGCGACACGTCGCACGCCTCGGCGATGTAGAACGCCTCCAGCGCGTCCGACGCCGTGCACGGGCTCGCCGGCAACCGGCCGGCGACCAGCGCCGCGAACGCGGCGAGCTCGGCCTCGTACGCGGCGCGGAACCGTTGCATGAACCCGGGATACGGCCGCCCGGACGGCCACGCGACACCCGGCTCCGCCGACCGCAGCGGCACCTGATCGTCCAGCCCGACGACCAGATCCCCGGACGAGCCAAGGACTTCCAGGCGCACGTCGTAGCCGGCCGCGTTGTACCGGGTACCCGTGACCAGGGCGATCGTGTCGTCGTCCAAGGTCAACACGATACCGACGGTGTCCACGTCACCGGCCGCGCGGAAGAAGTCGGCGCCCCGGTTGGCCCCGACCGCGTACACCTCGGTCACCTCGCGCCCGGTCACCCACCGGATGATGTCGAAGTCGTGCACGCTGCAGTCCCGGAAGAACCCGCCGGACGTGGCGATGTAGGCGGCAGGCGGTGGCGCCGGATCACATGTGGTGGCCCGCAGGGTGTGGATCCAGCCCAGTCGGCCGGCACCGACCGCCGCCCGCGCGGCCAGGTAGCCCGCGTCGAAGCGGCGCTGGAAACCGATCTGCACCGGCACGTCGGACGACGCGATCCGGTCGATCACCCGCAACGTGCCCTCGACGTCCCCGGCCACCGGCTTCTCGCAGAACACCGGCAACCCGGACGACACCGCGCGCAGGATCAGCGACGGATGCGCATCGGTGGCCGCCGCGATCACCAGGCCGTCGAGCCCGGCGGCGAACAACGCGTCCACGGACGGCGCGAACCCGACCCCCAGCTTGTCCGCGACTTCCCGCGCCCGCGTCGGGTCCACGTCCGCGACGACCACGTCGGCAAGTTGCCGCAGGGTCTCCGCGTGAAACGCCCCGATACGCCCGACGCCAACGAGTCCCAGTCTCATCTTCCCGACCTCTCGGCTCTTCCCGACCTCTCAGCGACTGACCAGCACGAACTCGAACGAGTAGACCGAAGCCCGGTAGATGTGGTCCCCGTACTCGACGACCCGCCCTGTCTCGTCGTACGCGGTGCGCCGCATGGTGAGCAGCGACGCGCCGCGCGGCTCGGCCAGCATCCTGGCCTCGGCACCGGTCGCCGGTCGTGCGCCGATCAGCTGCGACGCAAGGTGCAACCGGATGCCGGCCGAGCGCATCGTCCGGTAGAGCCCGGTGGCGCACAGGCCCTGCTCGGTCAGCGTGACCATGCCGGCCGGCAGGTAGTTGCGCAGGACGGCCAGCGGCGCGTCGTCGGCGTAGCGCAGGCGTTCCAGGGCCAGCACCGCAGTGCCCTCCGGCACGCCGAGCACGTGCGCCAGGTTGTCCGACGCGGGGATCTCCTCCAGCCGCAACACGTCCGTGCGCGGGTCGCGGCCCTCGGTGGCCAGATCGTCGTAGAGGCTGGTCAGCTCGATCGGTCTGCGCACCGCGCGGTGCACCACCTGGGTGCCGACACCGCGCTTGCGCACCAGTAAGCCCCGGTCGACCAGGTACTGGATGGCCCGGCGCATCGTCGGCCGGGACAGGCCGAGGCTCTCGGCGAGCGCGATCTCGTTGTCCAGCCGCTGGCCGGGTGTCAGCTCGCCGGCCTCGATGGCCTGCTCCAACACCTGGGCCACCTGGTAGTACAGCGGCACGGGACTGGTGCGGTCGACCGTGATCGACGCGGGCGAGAAGGCCACCGGGCTC
>DASXXM010000494.1:0-3407 GCA_036503065.1 Pseudonocardiaceae bacterium
GCATACCTCATCGGAGCCGATCTCCGGGGCGCCGACCTGCGGATGGCCGATGTGATCGGCGCCGACTTCCGAGACGCGAACCTACGCGGTGCCAACCTCACCGGCAGCGTCTTCCTCATCCAGTCCCAGCTCGACGCCGCCAAGGGCGACGCGACCACGACGCTCCCACCCGCACTGACCCGCCCCACGCGCTGGTAGTCCGCCCCCGCCCCTCGAGTTGGTGCCCAGGCGGCCTTCGGAGATAGTTGACACTGACTAGTCAGTTATGGATACTTGGGCCTAACCACAGGAGACAACCCGAAAAGGAACATCATGAACACTCCGGTACGAATCCCGGCGAACCACACCGTGACCAAGCGGCTGGGCAACTGGACGACCGAGCGCCGGTTCCAGGTGCGCGCCCACCGCGGGCATGCCGTGCTGGACCTGCGTTCCCCGCACATCCCGGCCGGTGACATCCACGTCGAGGTCGACATCGACCACGCCGTGGTGAAGCTGCTCGTCGCCGACGACGCGGTGATCGACGACTGGGACCTGCACCGCGTCGGTCGCGGCAAGGTGAAGGACGCCACGAGCGGGTCCGGTGGCCGGCGGATCGTGCTGACCGGTCGGGTGGCGCGCGGTGAGATCCGCGTCCACCGTGGCGGCGTCGCGATGCTGTCGGCCATGTTCTCCCGCGAGTACATCGCCGATCTACGGCGCGCGCACCGCGACGGCGGATTCCCGACCGTGGACGACCCGACCCGCACCGCATAACCCGATCGAAGGAAACGACCACAGATGGCGAAGAAGCGGAAGGTCGGCAACGTGCTGGCACTGGCCGTGCTGTCCTACCTGGTGCAGCGGCCCATGCACCCGTACGAGCTCAGTCGCACGCTGCGTGACAACGGCGACGCGCGCAGCATCAAGTTCAACCACGGTTCCCTGTACATGGTGGTGCAACAGCTGGCGAAGGCCGGCTTCATCACCGAGCAGGAAACCAACCGCGACGGACAACGACCGGAACGCACCGTGTACGCCCTCACCGACGCCGGCCGCGTCGAGCTGCGTGACTGGCTGCGGGAACTGGTCGGCGAACCGGAGCACGAGTATCCGCACTTCGTCGCCGCGCTGTCGCTGATCGGGGCGCTGCCACCCAGCGAGGCCCTGCCGCTGCTGCGGCTGCGGCTGGTCCGGCTGGGCGCGCAGCGCACCGAGATCCAGGCGATCGTCGACAAGGCGTTGGCCGACGGCGTGTCCGGACTGTTCCTCGTCGAGGAGGAGTACCGGCTGGCCCTGTTGGACGCCGAGGTCAGGTTCGTCGAGCACTTCGTCGAGCGGATCACCGACCCGGTCAACGGCTGGGGCCCCATGTGGGCGCAGTTCCACGGCGAACCCGCCCCCACCAACGAAGAAAGGCAACAGAAATGAACGACACGCGCACCGCACTGGTCATCGGCGGCGGCATCGCCGGCCCGGTCGCGGCAATGGCACTGCGTAAGGCCGGCATCCAGGCCACGGTGTACGAGGCGTACCGGGGCACGGCCGATGGTGTCGGCGGTGGCCTGGGCATCGCACCCAACGGCCAGAACGCCCTGGCCGTGCTCGGCGCCGACCACGTCGTGCGGAACATCGGCATGCCGGTCACGGCGATGGTGCTGCAGAACTCGACGGGCCGGCGGATCGCCGAGTTCCCGGGTCCGCCAGGCCTGCCGGTGATGCAGTTCGTGTGGCGCCCGGAGCTGTACCGGGCGTTCTACGACGAGGCCACCGCCCGCGGCATCCCTATCGAGCACGGCAAACGACTGGTCGGCATCGACAACACACCCGACGGTGTGACCGCGCACTTCGCCGACGGCACCAGCGCCGGCGCTGACGTGTTGATCGGCGCCGATGGGATCAACTCCACCACCCGGTCGCTGATCGACCGCGACGCCCCGCGACCCCGCTACACGGGCCTGATCAGTTTCGGTGGCCGCACCGACGGGATGGGTCTGCCCTCGACCGGCGGCAAGATGCACTTCGTGTTCGGGCGGCGTGCGTTCTTCGGGTACCTGGTCGACGACGACCAGTCCGGTGGCTGGTTCGTGAACCTGCCCAACGCCGAGCCGATGACGCGGGCGCAGGCGGACGCGGTGCCCGCGCGGGAGTGGCTCGCGGTGCTACGTGCCGCGGTCGCGAAGGACCGCTCGCCTGCGCTGGAACTGCTCAGCCGCACGGCGCCCGCGGATCTGATCGTGGTGGGCGGCATGGAGGACGTGCCTACCGTGCCGACGTGGCGCAACGGTCGGGTCGTGCTGGTCGGTGACGCGGCGCACGCGACGTCACCGAGTTCGGGGCAGGGCGCGTCGCAGGCCATCGAGAGCGCGGTGCAGTTGGCGCGGTGCCTGCGGGACCTGCCGCACGAGCAGGCGTTCGCCGCGTACGAGGTGATGCGCCGGGCCCGCGTGGAGAAGATCATCGCGTTGGCCGCGAAGACGAACGGCGACAAGGCGGCGGGCCCGGTCGCCCGGGTGTTCCGCGACCTGGCGATGCTGGCGATGACGAAGCTGGTCAAACCGGAAACGATGGCGCGGAAGCTGGACTGGCAGTTCAACTACCGGATCGACTGGGACGCCCCGGTCACCGGTGCGCCACAGTCGATCGCCGCATAGCGCGACAGCTGTAGAGCCGCGTAGAGCAACCATCGGGTTGCACATCCCTCCTCGACGCGCTACCTTCCGGTTGCACATCGAGGAGGGATGACGCGCATGAACCCCAACCGGATCGAGCAGGAGATCACCATCGCCGCGCCCGTCGAACAGGTGTGGGCCACCATCACCGAACCACGCCACGTCGGCGTCTGGTTCGGCACCGGCACACCGACCACAATGGACTTCCGCCCCGGCGGCACCATGGTGTTCGACCACGGCCCGCACGGCGAGATCCACGCCAGAATCGAACGAATCGAACCCCGCCGGCTGTTCTCGTGGCGCTGGACCACCGTCGGACCGCCGGCCGCCCCACCCACCGAGGACAACTCCACGCTGGTCGAGTTCACCCTGCACGCCGAAGAAACCGGAACCCGCCTACGCGTAACCGAAACCGGTTTCGACACACTCGCCGCACCGGCCGCGGCACGCCACGAACGCTACAAGGCCAACACCGGCGGCTGGGCCGACAAACTGGCCGAGATCGACGCGTACGTCCAGCGCCTGCCGGCATGAGCACCAGCAGAAGCGCCGACAGGTGCACGGCATGACCGACGCGGCGGCGGTCGAGCGGATCCTGGCCGGCCTCGCCGACCCAACCCGCCGGCAAATCCTGGACCTGCTGGCCGGCTCCGGCTCGGGCACCGCCACAACAGTGGCGGCCGCGCTGCCGGTCAGCCGCCAGGCCGTGGTCAAACACCTCGCGGTCCTGCACCGGGCCGGCCTGGTCACCGGCCG
>DASXXM010000495.1:0-5891 GCA_036503065.1 Pseudonocardiaceae bacterium
GGACTGCTCCTGCTGGCTGGTCGCATGATCAACGACCGGCGACGCGCCGAACTCCGCGACGGGGGGCCGGTCTGTCAGACCCCGTCGCGGCGGCGAAGCAGGAGGGCGCGTGCCATACGACCACCCTAGCCAGTCGACTCCGTCCCGGACAAAGCACCATGTCCACATTGTGGACCGAGACGGCACGTTGCGCCGTACGCAGGAGTGTCAACCCCGTGGCGCTGGGTATCCCCCTGCCATGGCTACACGAAGAGCAACGACCGGCCGCTACGGTGCGGCCCGGGTCATCACCGGCATTGGCGCCCTGTTCGCGTTGATCGAGGTTGTCTTCATCCTGTTGGTCCTCTTCGGCGCGAACGCGGGCAATGCGTTCTACAAGTTCATCCAGTCCATCGCGAATCCGTTGGCCCTGTTCTTCCCCGGGCTGTTCACCTTCCAGAACGCGGACTGGGCGGTCATCGTGACCTACGGCCTTGCCGCGATCTTCTGGATCGTGGTGACCGGAATCGTGGCCCGCTTCGTGCGGTGACGGTGCGGTGTTACTCGTGCGTAGCGTCTTGATGCGCAATCGTGCGAGACTCCGAACATGGCGCAACATGAGAGTGCCACCCGGCGCACGCCGGCTCAGCTGAGGGCGTCCGTCGTCGGCGTCCTGGCGAGCCTGGTGCGCTGGGCCGGCCTCGTTGTGGTCCTGATCCTGGTGATCCGGGTGCTGTTGACCATCGGCGGTGCCAATCCGGCCAACGGCATCACCAGCTTCTTCCGGAGCTGGTCCGACCCGCTGGCGTGGGGCTTCAAGGACCTGTTCACGCCGAGCGACGCGAAGCTGCGGGTGTTGGTGAACTACGGCATCGCCGCGCTGTTCTGGCTGATCGTGAGTTCGGTCCTGACCAGGATCATTCGCCGCATCGGCTGACCTGCTCCGGACAGCACTGTGGGGTGCCGCTTGGTAGCGGCACCCCACAGGTTGTTGCCAGGTCAGCTTTCGGTCCGGCGGCGACGTGCGGCCAACCGGAGCCAGAGCAGGATTCCGCCACCGGCGATGACGAGTACGCCGGCGATCAGCAGCGGGAACGTGGCATTCACGCCGGTGAAGGGGAGCGTGCCCGCGCCGGTCGTGGTGGCAGCCGCGACAACAGCCGTCGTCGTGGTGGGCGACGCAGTGGTCGTCGGCGGCACGGTGGTCGTCGTCGTGGTCACACACGCAGGCGTCTTGTCGGTGTGGTCGAACGAGAACTTGCCAGTAGTGTCGTCCGGCGCTACTACCACAATGTGGTAGCTCTGCGTGACGGTGCCGTCTTCGGTGAAGGTGTGCACGTAGGTGACGCCGAAGTTGGCGTCGGTGTGCAGGTCGGTGACCTTGCCGTTGCCGTCGGTCTCGGTGATGGTCACCGAGTTCTTGATGCTGCCGTTGTATTCCGTCAGCGAGATGTCCAGTACGGACTTGCCATCCACGCAGGACGCCGAGTCGGTGTGGATGTGGGCGCTGGCCGGGAGTGTCAGTACCAGGACCGCTCCAACCGCCACAAAGGTCGCGCCGCCGATGCCGATGGCCCGGCGCATAGCTTGCCGCATTCCTGCTCCTGTTCTCCAGATCTGCGTCACCTGAACCGGCCGCGCGACGACGCGGGCGAAGCACCACGCCGATCGGATCACCTCAGGCAGGGCGCTGGCGCACACTGTGGCAGATCACAATTTCCTTACCCACATGGGGTCACACTTCTGGGTGGCTCAAGGTCCTGCCGTGACAGGACTCGGGCACTCTATGTGGTAGTGCGTGGTCACGTCATCACTCAACGCCACCCAATCGGGTATCAAGTTGGTGACGTAGTTCCACGCGCATCTATCCCCAGGTTGTCCACAGTGGCTGCCCGCCGGTCAGGTCACGGTCGGCCTGGTCTCGAGGTGGTCCGTGAGGTGAGCACCGCTGGTCAGCACGTCGTTGATCCGTTCGACGGCGTCGAAGACGTCCACGTGGCGCACATATGCCGGCGCCAGGCCGAAACGGGCGATGTCGGGCGCGCGGAAGTCACCGAGGACACCACGCTCGGCCAGTGCCCGTACCAGTGGAAACGCGTTCGGCAGGCGCAGTGAGACCTGGCTGCCGCGGCAATCGGGATCGCGCGGTGTCACGACCTCGACGTCCGGGCAGCCGGCCGCGACCAGTTCGATGAACAACGTGGTGAGCCCGACGCTCTTGGCCCGCAGGTCCGCCGTGGACACTCCGGCCATGAGCCCGACCGCGTCCTCCAGCGCCAGGAGCGACAACATCGGCGGCGTGCCGTCGGCCAGCTGGCCGATCCCGGGCGCCGGGCGGTAGTCCGGAATCATCGCGAACGGATCGGCATGGCCGTGCCAGCCGGGCAACGGCGTCCGCAGGCCGGACTGGTGCTCGGCCGCGACGAACGCGCAGGCAGGCGCGCCCGGTCCGCCGTTGAGATACTTGTAGCCACAACCGACCGCCAGGTCGGCGCCCCAGCCGTTGAGGTCGACGTCCACCGCGCCGGCCGAATGGCACAGGTCCCACAGCATCAGCGCGCCCGCTCGCCGAACCCGCGCCGTGGTCTGTGCCGCGGGCCACATCGCGCCGGTGCGGAAGTCCACGTGGGACAGGCAGACCACCGCGACCTGTTGGTCCAGTGCCCCCGGCAGTTCGTCCGGCCCGTCGATCAGCCGGAGCTGACCGCCGATAAGTTCGGCCACCGACCCGGCAATGTAGACGTCGGTGGGAAAGGCGCCACGTTCCGCCACGACCACCGGCCGGCCCGGCCGCAACCGCGACCCGGCCACCAGCAGCTTGAACAGGTTGACACTGGTCGAGTCCGCGACCGCCACCTCGTCCTCGGCAGCGCCGAGCAACGGCGCCAACCCCCGCGCCACCCGGCGGGACGCGTCCCACCAACCGGCCTCGTTCCACGACCGGACCAAACGCTCGCCCCATTCGTGCCGGATCACCTGCGCGAGCCGGTCCGGAGTGGACTTCGGCAGCGCGCCGAGACTGTTGCCGTCCAGGTAGATCACGCCGTCGGGCAGCGCGAACTCATCGCGCAGCGCGCGAATCGGATCGGTTCGGTCGAGTTCCTCTGCCTCGTCACGGGTGGTCGTCACAACGCAATCCTGACACCTGTCCGCAACAGAATCGGCCCCGCTTCGATCGGGGAAAGGTTAGAAGGCTGGTTGGCCCCATTCGCCGGTGAAGGCCATGTCGCCCAGCGGGTGCCGGGTGCGGGGTGCGATCTCTCGATCCCGCCGCCGTTCGATCAGCAGGCTCGGGTCGCCCAGGGTGCCGACCGCGATCACGATCACCGGGCGCACGTTCGGCGGCAGGGCGAATTCCTGCCGTGCCGCTTCGTGGTCGAAACCGGCCATCTGGTGTGCCACCAGGCCCTCGGCCACCGCTTGCAGGACCAGGTTCTGGCTGGCCAGTGCCAGGCCGTATTCGGCGTAGGGCACGTCGCCCTTGTCGTTCGTCGTCACGACCGCGCCGAGCAGCAGCGCGGCCGCGGCCTCCGTCCAGGACGGGTTGCCGCCGGTCAGGATGCCGTGGATGCGGCGGAACGTGGGGTCGCCGCGTCGGCCGATCAGGTATCTGGCCGGCTCGGTGTCGCCGTAGGACGCCGCCCAGCGGGCCGCTTCCAGCAACGCGCGCAGTTGCTGCTCCGTCACCTCGGCGGTCGGGTCGAGCGCCCGGGGACTCCAGCGCTGCGCGATCAGCGGATGCAGCGGCACACTCGACCGGGCGCGCTTGTCCGCCCGCGTCAGCTGATGGTTGGGCACTTCCGCAGATTACGGACCCGCGTCCGTCTCGGGCCGGTCTCCCGGACTCTGGAACTCAGATGGCGTACGGCCAGCCGGTCAGCGCGTACGCGCCGAACCAGGCGCTGGCGACCGCGATCGCGGCCAGCACCGCGATCATCGTCCGCGGCCGGCGCTCGGCCAATGCCACCGCGACCGGCAGCAGCAGCGTGAACGCCGGCAACAGCATCCTGGCCTTGGAGTTCATCAGGCCGTTGGAGCCGAGGTCCATGGCCAGTACGAGCGCCCCGTACAGCACCAGCGGCCACGGCACCCGCCTGCGGATGCTCAGCGCCACCAGCAGTATCGCGACCAGCAGCACGGCCACCGTGACCACTTCCAGCACCGACCGCCCCGACGCCAGCACCGCCATGCCGAACCGCACCGTGGCGACGCCGCCGTCGAACCTCGAGTCCCAGCCCTGCCGCTGGATCTGGAACCAACCGGTCACGCTGCCGGTCCGGGCGGCGACGAAACCCAGGTAGGCGAGCAGCCCGGCCGGCGCCAACACCAGGCCGAGCCACGGTCGGATGCCGTCGCGCCGCCGCACGATCGTCACCACCGCGGCCGCGAGCACGGTGACGATGAGCGCCGCCGCCGTCGGCCGGACCAACCCGGCGCCAATGGCGCACAGACCGGCCAGCACCCAACGCCGTTCCAGCACGCCGACCAGCGTCCACGCGGCCAGCGCGCAGAACATCGCCTCGGAGTAGGCCATGGACAGCACGATCGCCATCGGCGACGCGGCGAACAGCACCACCATGATCAGCCCGACGCGGGGCGACCCGCCGACCCGACTGCCCAGCCGCGCCACCGCGTAGGCGCAGGCGATCCCGCACACCAGGCTGACCGCGAGCGCGGCGGCGACCACGTCGACACCCGGCAACAGGGCCACCCCGCGGACCAGTTCCGGATAGCCGGGGAAGAACGCCAGCGGGGTGTTCGCGGTGCGGTGACCGAACGCGTCGAGCAGGGTGGGCGGCACGCCGCGGTAGCCGCCGGACGCGATGCTCAGGTACCACTGTCCGTCCCACGATGTGAGCGCGGTCGTCGTGGTTGTGCCGTCCCGTGCGGCCATCCAGGCCAGCGACAGGAAGCCGAGTTCCCGGATGCCGAGATACAGCAGGCAGGGCGCCAGCCGGGTGAGGACCCGGCGCCACGTGGTCCACGGCACGCCGAGCCAGGTCGATCGGGGTGCGGGCAGCGCGGATCCGGGCAGCGCGGTGTCGCCGGCATCGGGTGTCGGCTGTTGGCTGATCCTGGTTGTCGACACGTCCGGAGTTCCTCCGCCGCGGGAGTCGTGCGTGTTCAGGCTACGTGCTGCGGATCTCACCAAGCAGTACCGGTGCCGCCGAGCCGTAATCGGGTCGCGGTGCGCCGGTAGGCTGCTGGCCAGGCGCGCACGCCCGGTGCGCCGGTCACGGGCCTGGTCGGCCGGAGGAGGTTCGATACCGGTGGCGCTCGTCGTCCAGAAGTACGGCGGTTCGTCGCTGCAGAGCGCCGATCGGATCAAACGCGTCGCCGAGCGCATCGTGGCCACCCGCAAGGCCGGCAACGAGGTGGTGGTGGTCTGCTCCGCGATGGGCGACACCACCGACGAACTGCTCGATCTGGCCAAGCAGGTGAACCCGGTGCCGCCGGGCCGCGAGATGGACATGCTGCTCACCGCGGGTGAGCGGATCTCGAACGCGTTGGTGGCCATGGCGATCAGCGCGCTGGGCGCGGACGCCCGCTCGTTCTCCGGGTCGCAGGCGGGCGTGATCACCGACTCGACCCACGGCCGGGCCAGGATCATCGACGTGACCCCCGGCCGGGTGCGCCAGGCGCTGGACGGCGGGCACATCGTGCTGGTGGCCGGCTTCCAGGGCGTCAGCCAGGACACCAAGGACATCACCACGCTCGGTCGGGGTGGCTCGGATACCACGGCGGTCGCCTTGGCCGCCGCGCTGAACGCCGACGTCTGCGAGATCTACACGGACGTGGAGGGTGTCTACAGCGCCGACCCCCGGATCGTGCCGACCGCGCGACGGCTGGACACGGTCACCTACGAGGAGATGCTGGAGATGGCCGCGGCGGGCGCGAAGGTGCTGATGCTG
>DASXXM010000496.1:0-2194 GCA_036503065.1 Pseudonocardiaceae bacterium
CCTGGTCAACGTGCACCTGGACAGCCTCACCAACCCGTCGATCGGCAGTTTCGCGGTCGCCAACACCGGCGGCTGGCAGAGCTGGCGCACCATTCCGGCCAATATCTCCCGGGTGACCGGCACCCACACGGTGTTCCTGACCTTCGACAGTGGTCAGCCGGCACCGTACGTGTCACTGCACTGGTTCGATTTCGGTCCGTGATCGACTAGGTAACTCGATCGGGTACCTCGCCCCTCAGGGTGTCGCGGGGTACCCGATCGATCGCGTAGCGTCACGCAACCGTGAGAGCGACACCGATTCGTCAGCCCGTCATCGTGGCCGTGGTGGCCCTGGCGTCCGCGCTGGCCGCCGCCGCGGTACTGCCCGGCGCGGCAGCCGCGGGCCCGACCGTGCCCACCGGCCGTGCGGCGTTGGCCGCCGTCAATGCCCTGCCGCCGACCCCGAACACCGCGTGGGGTCTCGACCCGGCGACCGGCCGGCTCCTGGTGACCGTGTCCGACGCCGCGCCGATCGCGGGTGCGGCCCGACTGCTCGCGGTGGCGAGCCGGTTCGGTGCCCACGTCGTGCGTACCCGGCTGCCGCTGACCGAGCAGGACCTGACCAACCCGCTGGCACCGGCCGACGGGGTACTCCTCGGCGGCGACTCGATCAACGACGCCAAGATCATCTGCTCGGCCGGCTTCAACGTGCTGCGGGGCGGCGTGCGCTACCTGCTCACCGCGGGCCACTGCACCCAGGGCCTGCCCGACTGGACCGGTGTCGGCCCGTCGGTCGTCTCGGCGTTCCCCGGCACCGACTACGGCGTGATCCGGGACGACCAGGCGACCGCACCCGGCGCCGTGAACCGCTGGGACGGCACGGCACAGCCGATCACCGGCACGGCCACGAGCTCGGTCGGCGAGGCGGTCTGCGCGAGCGGCCAGACCACCCACGTCACGTGCGGCCACGTCACCGCCGTCGGCCTGACCGTGGACTACGGCGACGGCAACGTGGTGCACGGACTGATCGAGACCGACGTGCACACCGACCACGGCGACAGCGGCGGTTCGCTGTTCGACGGTGCCATCGGGCTGGGCATGGTGTCCGGCGGCGACGGGACCACCGACTACTTCCAGCCGCTGCCGCCGGTACTGGCCGCGTACGATCTCGTGTTGAGTCCCTAACAGTCCCGCAGTGCCGGGCTCTGGTTGAGCAACTGGCCACGCGGCGACACGAACTCCCGGTAGGCCACACCGTCCACAGCGGACGGACGGAAGGCGCCGACCCGGTGGCAGTTCTGGAAGGCCAGCCGAACCCCGAAATGCCGTTCCAGGCCACCGCGAATGGCGTCCGATGCCAGCGCGCGCAGCAGTTGCCCGCGCTCGGCATCGCTCGGCGGTGGCACCGCGTGGTCGGCGAACTCCGCCGTCGAGCCACGCAGGTCGTCGGCGACCGAGCTGATCACCTGCCACGCGTAGGGCAGCGAGGTGCGGACGACGTCGACGAAGGCGGCGTCGTCGACCTCGCCGCGTTCGGCCCGTTCCAGCAGTGCGGTCGGCACGTCAAGCGACATGACAGTTCTCCTCTTTCTGTTTGTCAGTGCACGAAATCCGGGTCGACCTGCGCGGCGAGATCCTGTCCGGTGCGCTCGTTGGCCCATGCCGCCGCGTTGCGCAGGTGGAACTCGACGCCCTGGCGCCGGTAGCGGGCCGGATCGCGGACCACACCGTCCACAGCGGACCGCATGGTCGCCAGCGCCGCCCGGTTGGCCGGCTCGAGCGCCTCGATCGGCCGGTGCGCGCCACGTTCGGCGGCCCGCACATGAGTCGACCTGTCCAGGCAGGTCAGCAGGTCGTCGCCGACCTGCTCACGCAGGAAGGCCAGGTCGTCGGTGTCCGCGACCTTGTTGCCGACGACGGCCAGCCGGACGCCGAAATCCCTGGCGTAGCCGGTGTACTGCCGGTACACGCCAACGGCCCGCACGGTCGGTTCGCACACCAGGAACGTCAGGTCGAACCGGGTGAACAGCCCCGAGGCGAACGCGTCCGCACCGGCCGTCATGTCGACGACGACGTACTCGTCCGGCCCGTCGACAAGGTGGTTGAGCAGCAGTTCCACCGCCCCGACCTTGCCGTGATAGCAAGCGACGCCCAGTTCCCGCTCGGCGAACCGCCCGGTCACCGCGAGCCGAACCCCGCCGACGGTCCGCACACA
>DASXXM010000497.1:0-8905 GCA_036503065.1 Pseudonocardiaceae bacterium
CGTCCCGGACGCCGAGTTCGGCGAATGTGGGGGAGTCCTCGCGCACGGGGGCACCGGCCTGGAGCGGGTGCGACGGGTCCGACGCGGGAAGCCCGGCCTCGCTGTGCTCCAGTTGGACCGGGTCCAGGTCCGCTATGTCCGAACTATCTGAATTGATGGTATCCGTGTGACTCTGCACGGTATGGTGGTCGCCTCTCTCGTCCAGCACGCACTGCCCTGGACGGGCCGCTCGACCGCCGTCGTCAGCGGGTCGTGACACCTGCGACAAGGGCGGGAGGGGCCAGCGAGGTGTGCGCGCACCCTCCACAAGGTGCCGCCGTCTGTGGCGGCCACCGTGGTCATCCACCCGGCTGCCACAGGTGGTCCCTGCCGGCGGTGCCGAGTTCAACGTCATGGTACCTGGTCGACGCCCCAAATCCCGGAAATGTCGGCCACGGCACCGCCCACGGTACCTCGACCACGGGCCCGACCGGCCGATACGCTCGCCGAATGAGCGAGGCGGACCGGCAGGTCGCTACCGGCGGGTCGTTGACCGACGGCGTTGTCGATCTGGTGGGCGTGCTGGCCTATGGCGAATTGTCCGCCTTCGACCGGCTGGCGGAGGACGCCCGGCACGCGCCCACCCTGTCCGGCCGGGCCGCGCTGTCCGAGATGGCGGCCGCGGAGATCACGCACTACGGCCTGCTCGCGGTCTACCTGGCCGAGCACGGCGTGCGGATCGAGGACGCGATGGGCCCGTTCGTGTCGGCCTTCGACAGTTTCCACTCGCTCACCGCGCCCCGGTCCTGGCTGGAGTCCCTGGTCAAGGCGTATGTCGGGGACGGCCTGGCGGCCGAGCTGTACCGGGAGATGGCGACCTGGCTGGACGAGCCGACCCGCAAGCTCGTGCTCACCGTGCTGGCCGATACGGGGCACTCCGCGTTCGCCGAGCGCGAAGTCAAGACGGCATGTGCCGCGGACCGCACGGCCCGCGACCGCCTCACGCTGTGGGGTAGGCGGCTGCTCGGCGAGGCGTTGACACAAGCGCAAACCGTTGTGGCAGAACGGGATGGGCTCGCCGAGCTGATCGTGTCCGGGTCCGGCGACCTGGCCGGCGTCGCCGCGTTGTTCCGCAGGCTCCAGCAGAGCCACACCCGCCGGATGACGGCGCTCGGGCTCGGGTGAGTCACGGCGTCCACTAGGCTGGACACAGTTGATGTCGTAGCGGTGCACCGGAGGTCAGCGTGGAGGTCAAGATCGGCGTCGCGGACAGTCCGCGGGAGCTCGTCGTCACGAGCACGCTGACGCCGGACGAGATCGAGAAGTTGGTCTCCGAGGCGTTGCGGCACGAAGACGGCCTGCTCACGCTCGTGGACGACAAGGGCCGTCGGGTCGTGGTACCTGTCTCGCGAGTGGCCTACGTGGACATCGCGCCCGCCGACGTCCGCAAGGTCGGCTTCGTCGGCCACTGAGAAGTCGGATCAGTCTGCGATGTCTGCCAGGCTGGTCGGGACGGCGAACGGCGGCGTGCTCACGCCGGTGATCCGGTAGCGGCGCCACGGGTCCGGATCGGACACCTCGCCGCTGGCCTCGCCCTGTGGTGTCCGCAGGGACGCGGTGCGCTTGCGGCCGCCGACCAGTTCGGCCAGTTCCGCGTTCTCGGCAACGCGGCCGTACCAGTGGTAGCGGCCGTCGATCGGCTGGAAGTGGCCGCGCAGCACCACTTCGACGGCGAGTTCGTGCTCGTCCACGATCAGGGTGGCCGGACCGGCGTAGCCGTCTTCCTCGGTCATGGGTGACTCCTATTCGCCGACGATCAGGCGCAGTTGCGAGGCGAACGACACGGGCTTGTGCGGGTCGAGCACGATCCCGCCTGCTCGCAGCACGCCGTCGATGCCGTGCCAGATGAGCATGGTCAGGTGGTCGGTGAGCTGGTAACGGGTCATCTCGTCGGGGTGGTCCAGCCACCACTCGCCCGCGCTCTGCACCAGGCCGACGATGCCGTAGCCGGACGGCCCGGCGATCGCCGGATTCAGCCGGAACAGCTTGAGGTAGGCGCCGAGCAGTTCCGCCAGCACCTCGGCGATCTTCAGTTTGTCCCGCCGCACCAGGTCCTGTTTGGTCGGATGCGGCCGCAGCACCAGGAAGCGGTACAGCTCGCGGTACTCGTCCAGGAAGCCGACGTAGCAGTCCACCGCGCGTCGGATCCGCTCGTAGATGGGGGCGTCGTCGGCCAGCGCCGGCACGATCTTGCCCATCAGCATGTCGGTGGCCCGCATGCCGACCGCGTAGTACAGGTCGGCCTTGTCGGTGAAATGCCGGTACAGCACGGGTTTGGTCACGCCTGCCTCGGCCGCGATCTCGTCCATGCCGACGTCGGGACCGTGCCGGCCGACCGCCCGGATCGTCGCCTCGACGAACTCCTCGCGACGGTTCTCCCGGTGCGCCCGCCAGCGTTCGCGTCTCGCGTCAGCCACGCGATCTCCTCACGTCTCCCTTGACAGATCGCACCATGCGCTGCACGCTACCACAAGTAACAGTTACCGGCGGTAACACAGCCGTTGGTACCCATCGGGAGGGACGCAGGATGAGCCGCGCGCTGGAGGTTGCCCAGGCCGCCGACCGGGAACGGACCGCGGCACGGCTGCTCAAGTCGTCCGCAGAGAAGTTCTACGACCCGGACGTGGACGTCGACTGGTCGGCGCCACCCGTCGAGGGCATGCTCTACCAGCCGGAACACCGGGTCTCGCTGTACGGCACGTACCTGTGGGACCGCCTGAGCCCCGAGCAGCGGACGGAGCTGAGCCGGCACGAGGTCGCCAGCGTCGCCAGCAACGGCATCTGGTTCGAGGTGATCCTGATGCAGATGCTGCTCAAGGAGATCTACCGCGGCGACCCGACCACCAGCCACGTCCAGTACGCGTTGACCGAGATCGCCGACGAGTGCCGGCACTCCACGATGTTCGGCAAGGCCATCGCCCACTTCGGCCTGCCGGCGTACGGACCGCGCAGGATGCTGCACCGCCTCGGCAAGCTGCTGCCCGTGGTCGGCTACGGGCCCGCCCTGTACGGGTCGGTGCTGATCGTCGAGGAGGTGCTGGACCGCTTCCAGCGCGAGGCGATGGCCGACGAGCACGTCCAGCCGATGATCCGCATGGTCAACCGGATCCACGTGCTGGAGGAGGCGCGGCACGTCACGTTCGCGCGCCAGGAGGTCGCGTCCGGCATGCCGAAGCTGACCAAACCGGAGCTGGCCTACCAGCGGTGGCTGGTCGCGCTGGTCGGCTGCCAGGTCACGCACACGCTGATCAACCCGCGCGTCTACCGGTCGGTCGGGCTGGACCCGCGTGAGGCGTATCACGTCGCGATGACCAGCCCGCACTACCAGGCGAGCATCCGCTGGGCGGGCGAGCGGATCATGGCGTTCCTGTCCGACGCGGGCCTGGTCGGCGCGCCCGGCATGCACCTGTGGCACAGGTCGTTCCTGGTTGCGTGATGGCGGCAATCTGTGGACCACTATTTTTCTATCCACAACTCGCCAGTAACCAACCCATTCGGGGCTTGACAAGCGGTACGTTGGAACTGGGACGTCCCCCGTGGAGTGGTGGGGGCTGCCTCCGGGGCGGCGAATTTGGCTTCGCAGCTTGGGTCTGGCGTGCTTGTCAGCCGTGTTGTAGCGGGAAACCACCGCCGATACCGCGCCAGGCCAGTGTCGACACCAGGCCGACGGCCTCCTCTTTGGACACTCGCCGGTCGGTGTCCAGCCAGAACCGCGCGCTGACCTGGCTCAGCCCGACAAGCCCGATGGCCAGCAGTTGTGCCTGGTCGTGGCTCAGCCCGGCATCGGCCGTGATGGTCTCGGTAATCGCGTCGACGCTGGCCGAGGTCGCGCGCTCCACGGCGTCCTGAACCGCGGGTTCGCCGCGCAGGTCCGACTCGAACACCATGCGGAACGCCTGACCCTCGCCGTCGACGAAGTCGTAGAACGCGCCGACGGCAGCCAGCACGCGCAGCTTGTTGTCCGTGGTGGACTCCATCGCACCGCGGACCCTGGCGACGAGTTCGTCGACGTGTGTCTCCAGCAGCGCGAGGTACAGCTCCAGCTTGCCGGGAAAGTGCTGGTACAGCACGGGTTTGCTGACCCCGGCCCGTTCCGCGATCTCGTCCATCGCGGCCGCGTGGTAGCCGTTCGCCACGAACACGTCCTGGGCGGCGGCGAGCAGCTGGGCGCGCCGCGCGGTACGTGGCAGGCGCACGCCCCGACCCGCGACCGCGCCCTGCACCGTGTCCGTCACGTTGACCTCCAGCGTGTGGCTTCCCGCAGCGTCGATCCCCCGACGTTTGACCTTACTCGCTGGTAACGCCGATCGGGAGGGATCGGTACAGACCATCCCAGATTACGACGCCGACGCCGGATGGACTACGTATGAACAGGGGGTAGCCGAAAGATGGCCAGAGCCTCATTCTGGAGCGATGTCCCTGCTCAGTTTCCCCGCGCCACCGGCAGGCCCGCTGCTGACCCGGGTACCCATCGCCGACACCGTCCTCCCGGTGCTCGACGACCTGCCATGGCCATGGCCGGGCCGCCACCTGCGCACCGCGGGCGGCCGGACCGTGCACATCAGGGAAACCCCTGGTCCAGACCACCATAGAGCGGTCTACCTGCATGGTCTCGGCGGCTCGGCGACCAACTGGACCGAGCTGGCCGGCCTGCTCGCCGGCACGGCCGCCGGCCTGGCTGTCGACCTGCCCGGCTTCGGCCTGTCCGAGCCACCGCCCGGCAACGACTACGGGATGACCAGGCAGGCCGACACGATCGCCAACGTCGTCGCGGAGACCGGCAGCGGGCCGGTGCACCTGTTCGGCAACTCCATGGGGGGCGCGATCGCGCTGCTGCTGGCCGCTCGCCGGCCCGACCTGGTGCGCACCCTGACCCTGATCTCGCCCGCGATGCCGGACCTGCGGCCGAGCCTCCGTCGGATGTCCGACCCGCGGATGGCGCTGGCGCTGTTGCCGTTCGTCGGCAGGCCGGCCCGCCGCGGCCTGGCCGCGCTGACCGCCCGCCAGCGCACCGAACAGCTGCTCCGGCTGTGCTTCGCCGACCCGACCCGCGTCACACCGGCGCGCTTCGACCTCGAGGTGGCCGAGTACGCGGAGCGGATGGCGATGCCGTGGTCCAGCAGCGTGCTCGGTCCGGCGACCGGTGCCATCTTCCGCCACTGGCTGGCGCCGCCGGCGCGTTCGCTGTGGGCCGTGGCGCAGCAGGTGCGGACGCCGACGCTGGTCGTCTGGGGTGACCAGGATCGGGTGATCTCGGTACGCAAGGCCGCGCGCACGGCCCGGCTGTTGCCAAGGGGTCGGCTGCTGGTCCTGCCGCGCACCGGCCACGCGGCGCAGATGGAACGTCCGACCAGCGTGGCCAGGGCCGTACTCGGCATGTGGCAGGCGGTCGAGCGCGGCGACTGGTAGCCGTAGCCCGGGTGGCCGCCGAGCACAGCGGAAGGGGACACCGGCACAGGTTTGCGTCAGGGTGGCAGGAACGCGGCGGTGTCGGAGGGACGTGAGCGCCTTGGGTGTGGCGAGTTGGCTGGTACTGGAGGGCGACGACCCGGCACACGCGCTGCCCGCCGCTGCCGGGCAGTGCGGCTGGGTGAGCCAGCTGCGGCCGCTGATCACCGAGCTCAGCAAGCCCGGCGACATCGTGCTCGACCCGTTCGCGGGCTGGGGCACGACGCTCGTCGCCTGCGCGGTCGAGGGCAGGCGCGGCATCGGACTGGAGATCACGCCGTCCCGCGCGGAAGAGGCGCGGCAGCGGCTGGTGGCGTATCCGGGGCAGGTCATGCTGTGCGGCGACGCGCGGCGCCCGCCGGTGCCGGACGACACCGTCGACCTCGTGCTGTGCGACCTGCCGTACTTCGGCACGAATCTCGACCTGGAGAACGCCGCCGACGGCCAGTTCTACGCCGTGCTCGACTACGAGAACTACCTCGCCGCGCTCGACGAGGCATTCGCGGCCATCGCCGCGGCCATGCGACCGGGGGCCTACGCGGTCATCGCCGTGCAGAACCGGCGTCTCGCGGGCAAGCACGTGCCGCTGGCCTGGGACGCCGCGAGGGTACTCGGCCGGCACCTGACGCTGGGCGACGAACGCGTCCACCTGTACCCGCGCCCGGTGACCGAGGGCGACCCGCTGCTGACGAACCGGGCGCACGAGTACCTCATCCTCGCGACCAAAGAGAGCGCGACCGAGCAGAGCCAGGACCCGTTGCGCCGCTAGGGTGGGCGCGTGGTGACGGAACAGCCACCCGATGTGCCGGCTGACGACGGTACGGCCCAGCCCCGCGACGCTCGCTACCGTCGTGGCGCTCGCCGCACCGCGGCGCAGCCGTTGACCGCATCCTGGCGGCTGGACTCCGCGGGACGCCACGGGCTGCGCAGGCGATCCGGCTTCGGCTGGCGTGTCTACGTGATCCCGGTGCTCGTCATCGTGACGATTCTGGTCGTCGTCAACACCGCCAAGAGCGCCACGAGTTCGGCCGCGCCGCCCGTCGCGACCGAGCGGCCCGCCGTGCCGGTGTTCACCGGCGACGGCACCGCCGTGCTGCCGCCGGGGCCGGACGTGCCGCAAGCCGGCACCGGGACCTGGCACATCGTGCCGGGCAGCGGGCCGGTCGTGGGCAAGGGCACCCATGCCTACCGCTACCAGGTCGCGGTCGAGGACGGCATCGACCCGGCCGTCTACGGCGGTGACGACGCCTTCGCACGCGTCGTTGACGCCACCTTGGCCGACCCGCGCGGCTGGGTCGCGGCCGGCACGATCTCGCTGCAGCGGGTGGACGCGGGCTACCCGCATCCGGACTTCGTGGTGAGCCTCACCACGCCGAACACCGACCACCGGCCGGATCTCTGCGGCTTCGACCTCCGGGTCGAGGCGTCCTGCTGGCGGCCCGGCACGCACCGGGTGGTCATCGACCTCGCCCGCTGGGTGCGTGGGGCGCTGGCGTTCGACGGCGACCTCGGCCTGTACCGGCAGTACGCGATCAACCACGACGTCGGCCACGTGCTGGGCAACCAGGATGTCGGCTGCGGCACCAACGGCGATCTGGCGCCGGTGATGATGCCGCAGACCTTCGGGGTGGCCGACGACTACCTCAACGAGATCGACCCGCTCAACCAGCACCCGGTGCCGCGCGACGGCAAGGTGTGCCGGGTCAACGCCTGGCCGTATCCGCAGGGATCGGACTGACGTCCAGATGATGGGAAGTTGGAAGAGCTGATCGGCCGCGCGTGTTAGCACGGTAGGAGACACCAGTTCGAAGGAAAGAGGAGCCATGTCGCTTGCGCCGCTCGTTGCGCCGGCAGCGGAGCTGACCAAGGAAGAGGTCGCCCGCTACAGCCGGCACCTGATCATCCCGGATGTCGGGGTGGACGGGCAGAAGCGGTTGAAGAACGCGAAGGTGCTCGTGGTCGGTGCCGGCGGGCTGGGCAGCCCCGCCCTGCTGTACCTGGCCGCGGCCGGCGTCGGCACGCTGGGCATCGTCGAGTTCGACGTGGTGGACGAGTCGAACCTGCAACGCCAGGTCATTCACGGCCAGTCCGACGTCGGTCGCCCCAAGGCCGAGTCGGCTCGCGACTCGATCGCGGAGATCAACCCGTTCGTCAAGGTGAACCTGCACCAGACGCATCTGTCCAGCGAGAACGCGCTGGACATCTTCCGCGACTACGACCTGATCGTCGACGGCACGGACAACTTCGCGACCCGTTACCTGGTCAACGACGCGGCCGTGCTGTTGGGCAAGCCGTACGTGTGGGGTTCGATCTTCCGGTTCGAAGGCCAGGTCAGCGTGTTCTGGGAGGAGCACGGCCCGCAGTACCGCGACCTGTACCCGGAGCCCCCGCCGCCCGGGATGGTGCCGTCGTGCGCGGAGGGCGGCGTGCTGGGCGTGCTGTGCGCGTCCATCGGTTCGATCATGGTGACCGAGGCGATCAAGCTGATCACCGGCATCGGCGAGACGCTGCTGGGCAGGCTGATGGTGTACGACGCCCTGGAGATGTCCTACCGGACCATCAAGATCCGCAAGGACCCCAACGGCGAGAAGATCACCGAACTGATCGACTACGACGCGTTCTGCGGCGTCGTCTCCGAGGACGCCCGGGACGCGGCCGTCGGCCACACGATCACGCCGTTGGAGCTCAAGCAGAAGATCGACGGGCATGAGAAGTTCCTGCTGGTGGACGTGCGGGAGCCGCACGAGTTCGAGATCGTGCGCATCCCCGGCTCGGTGCTGATCCCGAAGGACCGCATCCTGTCCGGCGCGGCACTGGCCGAACTGCCGCAGGATCGGCAGATCGTGCTGCACTGCAAGTCCGGCGCCCGTTCCGCGGAGGCGCTGGCCGCACTGCACCAGGCCGGTTTCGCGGACGCGGTGCACGTCGGCGGCGGTGTGCTGGCCTGGGCCCGTGAGGTCGACCCGAGCCTGCCGACCTACTGAGCCTGCGAGGTGACATGAGCCGCTTGTGGAAAGACGTCAAGGCGGACAAGGAGAAGCGTGACCGCAGCGCGGGCCGGGACACCGAAGCCGTACAGGAGCACGCCCGCGCCCTGACCAATGCCCACGTTCTGCGATATCGCCTTGCTCACCGCCGCGCGGAAGATCATCGCGGACTGCCGATCGGACTGGGCCGACCGGGTTTCGGTGCGCGATCGGCCGGGTCGCTATACCCCGTCGACGAGACGGGGCGGTAGCGTCCCGGCCGTGAACGAACGTCGGGTGGTGGGTACGGCATGGTGAGCGTGACAGTGGAACCGCCGCCGGTGCACGTGCGTGCCGCGTTCGGCGCCCGTGACAGCGAGCCGGAACTGCTCGACGGCGGGCCGGTCTGGCGTTGTGCCGACGCGGCGTTGCGCCCGGCGACCAACCCGGCT
>DASXXM010000498.1:0-15963 GCA_036503065.1 Pseudonocardiaceae bacterium
GCGTTGAAGCCGTGGCCCCAGTCGGTCAGCTCGCTGACCCGGTTCACCACGACCGCGCCCTGCTGGCCCGCGTTCGCGGCGATCCAGAACAGCGGGGCCGCCAGCGCCTCCTGCACCACGCGGACGCCGGTCGCCTCGTCACCGGTGCGGCCAAGGCCGTCCGCCAGCACGCGGGCCGCGTGCACGAGAGCGGCACCGCCGCCGGGCACGATGCCCTCCTCGACCGCTGCCTTGGTGGCGGCCACCGCGTCCTCGATGCGGTGCTTGCGCTCCTTCAGCTCGGTCTCGGTGGCCGCGCCTACCTTGATCACCGCGATGCCGCCGGCGAGCTTGGCGACCCGTTCCTGCAGCTTCTCGCGGTCCCAGTCGGAGTCGGTCGCCTCGACCTCCTTGCGGAGCTGCTCGACCCGGCCCGCGATGGCGTCGGCAGTGCCGGCGCCGTCGACGATCGTGGTGTTGTCCTTGCTCACCACGATGCGGCGGGCCTTGCCGAGCACGTCGATCCCGGCGTCGGACAGCCTCAGGCCGACCTCCGGCGAGATGACCTGCGCGGCGGTGACGACGGCGAGGTCGTCCAGGAACGCCTTGCGGCGGTCGCCGAAGTACGGGGCCTTCACGGCCACCGCGCGCAGCGTCTTGCGCACCGAGTTGACCACCAGGGTGGACAGGGCCTCGCCCTCGACGTCCTCCGCGACGATCAGCACCGGCTTGCCGGACTCGGCGATCAGCTCCAGCAACGGCAGCAGGTCGGCCAACGCGGCGATCTTGTCCCGGTGCAGCAGCACGAAGGCGTCCTCGAAGACGGCTTCCTGCTCCTCGGGGTCGGTGACGAAGTGCGCGGAGATCCAGCCCTTGTCGAACTGCACGCCCTCGGTGACGTCCAGCTCGGTGGCCATCGTCGAGGACTCCTCGACGGTGATCACGCCGTCCTCCCCGACCCGCTCGATGGCCTCGCCGAGCAGCGCGCCGATCGACGCGTCCCGCGAGGCGACCGTGCCGACCTGGGCGATGTTGTCGCGGCCCTTGACCGGCGTGGCCCGTGCCTTCAGCGCCTCGATCACGGCGTCGGTAGCGGCCTCGATGCCACGGCCCAGTGCCGTCGGGTTGGCGCCCGCGGCCACGTTGCGCAGGCCGAGCCGAACCATGGCCTGGGCGAGAACGGTGGCGGTGGTGGTGCCGTCGCCCGCGACATCGTTGGTCTTCGTGGCGACGTTCTTCGCGAGCTGGGCGCCGAGGTTCTCGAACGCGTCCTCCAGCTCGATCTCGCGGGCGATGGTCACGCCGTCATTGGTGATCGTCGGGCCGCCGAACTTCTTGTCCAGCACGACGTGGCGGCCGCGCGGGCCCAATGTCACCTTGACCACGTCGGCCAGCTTGTTGACGCCGCGCTCCAACCCCCGGCGAGCGTCCTCGTCGAAGCTGATCTGTTTGGGCATCGCTTGCCTTTCTGATGCGAGACGCCCCGGAGCCCCGGAATGGGGCCGCCGGGGCGCCTGGCGTCGTTCGGTGACCGGACGTCAGTTGATGACGGCCAGCACGTCGCGGGCGGAGAGGATCAGGTACTCCTCGCCGTTGTACTTGACCTCGGTGCCGCCGTACTTGGAGTAGATCACGACGTCGCCTTCGGCGATGTCCAGCGGAACGCGGTTACCCTTGTCGTCGATCCGGCCGGGGCCGACCGCGATGACCTTGCCCTCCTGGGGCTTTTCCTTGGCAGTGTCCGGGATGACGAGGCCGGAAGCCGTCGTCGCCTCGGCCTCACTCGCCTGGACAACGATCTTGTCCTCGAGCGGCTTAATGTTCACGCTCACCGGTATGACCTCCACGGGTCGTCGAAAGCGTTGGCAGGTACCAGAAATTACGGTTGTTCGGCGCCTGCCACCCCGCCGTCGCGGGAGCCGGGGCGGTGCTGGTGCCGTGCGACTAGCACTCTACCCACGCGAGTGCTAAGCCTTCAAGCAGGGGTGCCCTGCCTGGGGATGGACGCTTGCTCGGCCTCGCTCGCCCGCAGTGTTCCGTACCTGTTCCGTACCGCCCGTGGCGGGTCTGACCAGGCCGGCTGCTCTGAGCATGCCCGCACAGGGCCATCGGGCTGGGGCTGACTCGCCGGTCGAGCGCCGCACCGGGCCGAGCAGGTGCTGATTCGACTCGAATGCCCTTGTCGGACTGTGGACGACGGTAGGTTGGCCGGGTGCGAGGTGATGCCGTCTCAGTGAGAATCGGATGGATCTGCCTGGCTCTTGTCAGCCTGGGCATCCTCGGGTTCGGCCTCGTCGAGGCGCTGGTGCCGGTCGGCGCGGACAGCCAGCTGTATCGGGCGGACGGGCTGGCCTCGACCGGGCTGGGGCTGTTCGGCGGACTGGTCGCGCTGGTGCCGTTCCGCCGCCGCGAGCGGTGGTCGTGGTTCGTGTTCTGGTTCTATCCCGTCTTCTGGGTGGCGCACCTGGTTGGGCAGCTGCCGCCGGGCAAGGACCACATCCACCAAGTGGTATTCATCGTGCTCTCGCTCGCGGGGTTGCTCCTTCCGGCCCGGGAGTTCTTCCGGCCCGGCAGCACGACGCCGCGGTGACGTCGACGTCGACACTTCTCGGGTTCGCCATGCCTCTGGGACTGGACTCATTCCGATCGCGGGCCACCGTCCTCATCGTGCTCGACACCGTTGCGGCGGCCGCGCCGAGGGTCATACTCGATGTCAGGACGGAAGGGGGACAAGATGCTGCTGTGGTTGATCATCGGGGCGGTTCTGGTCGTGCTGTTGGGGTCCGCGGCGCTCATGGATCGTAAGGCGAAGCGGGTGCGTGGGCGCGTCCCTCGGGTGCGGGTTCCCGGCGGCGAAATGTCCCACCGGCTGGATCTGCACGCCCAGGAGCGACTGTCACAGTTCGACGCCGGCCGGTCGATGACTCAGTACGTACAGCCACCGCGGGACGACGTCGATCGCGGTTAGTGCCCTGACGGTCCCTACTGTGGCTGGATGGTCAGCTACGAGTGGCGGGGTCGGTTCGACAACGTCGAGGTCAACCGGTTGCACGCCGAGGGGTTCGAGCATCGCGTGCTGGATGTCGACTGGTGGGGGCAGCTGACCACGCATTCGCTGGGTTGGGTGTGTGCTCGGCGGGGTGCCGAGCTGGTCGGCTTCGTGAACGTTGCCTGGGACGGTGATGTGCACGCGTTCGTGTTGGACACGGTCGTGGCCGGCGATGCCAGACGCCAAGGGATCGGCGTCGAGTTGGTCAAGGCGGCCACCGAGCGGGCCAGGACGGCCGGGTGTGAGTGGCTTCATGTCGACTTCGAGGATCATCTGCGGGGGTTCTACTTCGACGGCTGTGGGTTTCGACCGACGAACGCGGGGCTCATTCCGTTGTGACGGGCTGCTGGCGGGCGTACGCCTCGACCAGCTCGCGCTCCGCGATGTCGAGGTAGTCGGCCAGTGTCTCCACCGCCTTGTCGCGGTCGCCGCTGGTCAGCAGGGCCAGCAGCTCGCGGTTTCTGGCCAGGTAGGGCTCGTGGAAGCGGCGTGGGTCGACCATCACGTGGAAGACCAGCCTCAGCTCGGCCAGGATGCCACGCATCAGGTCGGCCAGGCGTGGGCTGCCGGCCAGGGCCACGAGGGCCTGGTGGAAGTGGATGTTCGCGGTGCCGAGGCCCTGCCAGTCCGCCCGGGACTCGGCCTCCTCGCTTTCGTGCACCGCCTGAGCGACTCGGTCGAAGTCGGTTGAGGTGCTGGCGGCTACCGCGCCGCACTCGATGACCTTGCGGACCTGGTAGAGGTCGATCACGTCGTGCACGGTCAGGACGCGGACCGACACGCCTCGGTAGGGCTGTTGGGACAGCAGGCGTTCGTGGATGAGCAGGCGGAACGCCTCACGGAGGGTGTTGCGGGAGACCTTCAACTCGGCGCAGATCGCCTCTTCGGACAGGCGGGTGCCGGGGCGGTAGTAACCCTCCGTGATGCGATCTCGGAGCACCTCGGCCGCGCGTTCCGCCGTGCTCGCCCGGTCGAGTGGTGATTCGGCGGGCGGGACGACGTCGGCGTGCACGGGGGGCTCCAGTCCGTAGGTTGTGTACTCGAGTTAACCACCTGAAACGAGAATCAGCCAAGGTTGGTATTGCCGGATTGTTGAACAATCCTCTACCGTGGTGGGCATCACACACTGCCAGCCTGCGAGGTGTCCATGAGCACAACCTCGATCAGCCAGCCGACCACCGCCACCGGGGCCTGGTTCCGCACCCTCGGGCCGGCCGGCCGGCGCGCCTTCCGCGGCGCGTTCGGCGGCTACGCCCTCGATGCCTACGACTTCCAGGTTCTGCCCCTCGGCCTGGTCGCGATCGCCGCCTACTTCCACCTCTCGGCCGGCGCGGCCGGGCTGCTCAGCACGGTCACGTTGGTGGCGTCCGGGGTCGGCGGCGCCGTGGCCGGCATCCTGGCCGACCGGATCGGCCGAGTCCGGACGTTGATGATCACCATCGGTGCCTACGCGCTGTTCACCGTGCTCTGCGGGTTCGCGCCCGACTATCCGGCGCTCCTGGTCCTGCGCGGGCTGCAGGGTGTCGGGTTCGGCGGCGAGTGGGCGATCGGCGCGATCCTGGTCGCCGAGTACGCGCTGCCGCGCTACCGGGGCCGGGCCGTCGGCTTCATCCAGAGTTCGTGGGCGGTCGGCTGGGCGCTCGCCGTGCTCGTGTCCACGCTGGTGTTCGCGCTCGCTCCGGCAGCGATCGCGTGGCGGATCATGTTCCTCACCGGGGCGCTGCCCGCGCTGCTGGTGTTCTACCTGCGCCGACGGGTGACCGACGCCACCGTACCGACCGGGACGACGCAGGTCCGTGGCTCGTTCCCGGCAATCCTGCGCGGCGATCTCGGGCGCACCACGTTCTTCGCGGCGCTGCTGGCCACCGGCGTGCAGGGCGGCTACTACACCCTGGCCACCTGGCTGCCCACCTACCTGAAGACCGCGCGGCACCTGTCCGTGGTCAACACCGGCGGCTACCTGGCGCTGCTGATCTCCGGCGCCTTCCTCGGCTACGTCACCGGCGGCTACGTGACCGACCGGCTCGGCCGCAAACGTACGTTCGCGCTGTTCGCGGTGCTTTCCGCCGGGCTGATGGTCGGCTACACGACCGTCCCGGCCGGCGCCAACACCGCCGTCCTGCTGCTCGGTTTCCCGCTCGGGTTCGCGTCGTCGGCCATCTACAGCGGGTTCGGCTCGTTCCTGGCCGAGTTGTATCCGGCCGCGCTGCGCGGCACCGGGCAGGGCTTCACCTACAACTTCGGCCGGGCCGTCGGCGCGTTCTTTCCCACCGTGGTCGGGTTTCTGGCCGGTGGCATCGGCATCGGGGCGGCCATGGGGTTCGGCGCGCTCGGCTATGCCGTTGCCGTGCTCGCCCTGCTCGGGTTGCCGGAAACCGCCGGCCGAGTGCTGACCTGAAATGGAGCGCACCATGACAACCATGATCTCCACCCCGGATCCGGCGATCCTGCGCCCCGCGCAGGCCAGGCTGGCCTTCCGCGACGGCCTGCGCAGGCCGACCGCGGGCTGGTCGCAGGGCTACGCGCAGGCCAACCTGATCGCGGTGCCGGTGGACTGGGCCTACGACGTGCTGCTGTTCTGCCAGCGCAACCCGCGGCCGTGCCCGGTGCTGGACGTCACCGATCCGGGCTCACCGACGACGATCCTCGCGCCGGACGCCGACCTGCGCACGGACCTGCCCGGCTACCGGGTCTGGCGGGACGGCGAACTGGTCGACGAGCCGACCGACGTGACCGGGCTGTGGTCCGGCGAGCTGGTCGCCTTCCTGATCGGCTGCAGCTTCACGTTCGAGGCCACGCTGGCCGACGCGTGGCTGCCGCTGCGGCACGTCGAGCAGGGCCGGAACGTGCCGATGTTCCGGACCAACCGGATGTGCCGGCCGGGCGGCCGCCTGCACGGCCCGATGGTGGTGTCCATGCGACCGATCCCGGCCGAACTGGTGGACACCGCGGTCCGGCTGACCGGGCGGATGCCGGCCGTGCACGGGGCACCGGTGCACGTCGGCGACCCGGCCGCGCTGGGCATCGCCGATGTGCGCCGGCCGCAGTTCGGCGACGCCGTGCGGGCCGAAGCCGGTGACGTGCCGGTGTTCTGGGCGTGCGGAGTCACACCGCAGGCGGCTGTGATGGCGTCGCGGCCGCCGTTCGCGATCACGCACCAGCCGGGGCACATGCTGATCACCGACGTCCCGGATTCGGCCTACCGGATCGCCTGACCGGTCAGGCTGTCCGCGTCAGAGCCGTCGATCGACTCGCGGATGATGTCGGCGTGGCCGGCGTGCCGGGCGGTCTCCTCGATCAGGTGCAGCAGCACCCAACGGATGGACCGCTGGAACTCCGGATCGTCGGCCATGGCCGGCGCGCCCAGGTCCGGGACGCCGGCCACGATCTCCTCGGTTTCCCTGGCGACGTCGGCGTAGCCGGCGAGTAAGGATTCGACGGTGTCGTCGGCGGTGAGCTGGAACTCCGCGTTCCAGTCCTTGACCGGCCACAACTCCGGATCGGCCTGGCCGCCGACGCCGACCACCACCCACCGCCGCTCGCAGGTGGTGAGGTGTTTGACGAGGGCGCCCAGGGACAGCTCGCTGGCGCTGGGCATGCTGGCGGCCTGCTCGTCGGTCAGGCCGCGCAGCGCGTTGGCCACGCCATCGCGCTGTTCGGCCAGGAACGCCAGCAGGCCGTCTCGTTCATCGGTCACACTCCGCACCATCGGCATGCCACACACCATGCCATCGGGCACCGACAGTTCCCTACAACGGCAGGGCCGGATCGGCCGAGATGTCCAGTGCGGACGGTTCGGCGCCCGCCGCCACCAGATGCACGCCGAGCGCCGCGACCATGGCGCCGTTGTCGGTGCACAGTTTCGGCCGGGGCACCCGCAGTGTGATGCCGGCGTCGTCGCAGCGGTTCCTGGCCAGGGCACGCAGCCGGGAGTTGGCCGCGACACCGCCGCCGATCAGGAGTTGGTCGATGCCGCTGTCGGTCGCCGCGCGGATCGCCTTGGCGGTCAGCACGTCCACCACCGCCTCCTGGAAGGACGCGGCCACGTCGGCGACCGGCACGTCGACGCCGTCGCGCTGTCGGGCCTCGACCCAGCGGGCCACCGCGGTCTTCAGGCCGGAGAAGGAAAAATCGTAGACCGCGTCACGCGGGCCGGTCAGGCCGCGCGGGAAGGCGATCGCGGCCGGGTCGCCGTCGCGGGCCGCGCGGTCGATGTACGGGCCGCCGGGGAACGGCAGGCCGAGCAGCCGCGCGACCTTGTCGAACGCCTCACCGGCCGCGTCGTCGATGGTGGCGCCGAGAGTGCGGATGGGCGCCGTCAGCGACGTGACCTCCAGCAGGCTGGAATGCCCGCCGGACACCAACAGCGCCAACGTGGGCCGGTCCAGCGGGCCGTGCTCGACGGTGTCCACGGCGACATGCGCGCCAAGGTGGTTCACCCCGTACAGCGGCACGTCCCAGGCCACGGCATACGCCTTCGCCGCGGCCAGCCCGACCAGCAGCGCACCGGCCAGCCCCGGGCCGGCGGTGACCGCCACGGCGTCCACATCGGACGGCTTGACACCCGCGACGTCCAGCGCCCGCCGCACGGTCGGCACCATGGCCTCCAGGTGCGCCCGGCTGGCCACCTCGGGCACCACGCCACCGAACCGGGCGTGTTCGTCCACACTGGACGCTATCTCGTCGGCGAGCAGTTCGACGGTGCCGTCGGCGCGCCGCCGGACGATGCCGACACCGGTCTCGTCGCACGATGTCTCGATACCCAGGACGAGCGCGTCGCCCAGTGCGGCCCTGCTCACGCTGATCCTTCCGATGTGGACGGTGGCCTGCCCATGGTGTACGCGTCGGCGTTGGCCGGCTGGTAGTACCGCTTCCGCAGGCCGAGCCGGACGAAACCGTAGGCCTCGTACATCCGGATCGCCTGCTCGTTGTCCGTGCGGACCTCGAGGAACACCGGCGCGGACCGCTCGTCCGCGATCGCCAGCAGGGTACGCAACAGCGCGGAGCCGACGCCCTGCCCCTGCCATGCCGGGTCGACGCCGATCGTGTGCACGCTGGCCTCCTGGTCGGATGGCCTGCCGGCCACGGAGAGCCCGGCGTAGCCGATCAGCAGGCCCGCCGGCGTGTAGGCACCGAAATAGTGGTGCCCGGCACGCAGTTCGGACGCGAACACGGCCAGGCTCCACGGGTCCTCGCCGGGGAACAGCGTCCGCTCCAGCTCGACACAACGCGGCAGGTCCGCCTTGCGCAGCGCCGAGATCCGCACCGCCACCGTGGTCACGCGCCGACCTTCTTGCGTGCCCCCGGCGCCACAGCGTCCGGCCTGCGCAGATACAGCGGCAGGAACGGCTCCGGCGCGTCCCCGGCAAGCAGGCGATCAGCGGCCACGGCGACCAGGCCCGCCGGGGAGGGAAAGTCGACCACCGGCACGCCGAGGTCATGGAGCCGGGCGCCCTGGCCGGCCACCGCGGCGAACTCCAGCTCGGGCAGGTCGGCCGGGGCCTGGACCTGTGGGCCGGCCAGCCGTCGGCCATGACTGTCGTAGTGCGCCCAGTAGACCTCGCGGCGGCGGGCGTCGGTGACGACCAGCAGCGGGCCGGTGGCAGCGTCCAGAGCGATCGCGTCCAGCGTGCACACGCCGTGCACCGGGATGCCGAGGGCGTGGCCGAGGGAGGCGGCGGTCACCATGCCCACCCGCAGCCCGGTGAACGGGCCGGGACCGGTGCCGCAGACGATCGCGTCGACCTGCTCGAACCCGACGCCCGCCGCGGCCAGCGCCGCCGTCACGTGCGGCATGAGCAGTTCGCCGTGCGCGCGGGCGTCCACGGTGACCCGGGCGGCCAGCGTCACGACCGGGTCCAGGCGCACCACGCCTGCGGTCACGGCGGGCGTCGCGGTATCGATGGCGAGCACGATCACGGTGTCCACGATACGAGCGCTGGACTTGACGTCGGTGTCAAGGCCTACCGTCGGTCGGGTACGAGGAGGGCTGGATGCGCATCGGCGAGCTGGCGGCGGCAACCGGGACCAGTACCCGGTCGCTGCGCTACTACGAGGAACAGGGCCTGCTGCCCACCCGGCGCAGGGCCAACGGACACCGGGACTACGACGAGTCGGACCTGCGGCTGGTGCGGGAGATCCGCGGGCTGCTGTCGATCGGCTTCGGTCTCGCGGAGACCCGGCCGTTCGTGGACTGCCTGCGGTCCGGGCACGCGTCCGGGGACGCCTGCCCGGCGGCCGTCGCGGTGTACCGGCGCAAGCTCGCCGAGGTGGAGGAGTGCATCGAGCGGCTCACGTCGGTCCGCGACCACCTGCGCACCCAGCTCGACCGCACCGATGCGAACGGAAGGGGACCAGGATGTCCGCGATGACAGGGGAACTGGCGTCGGTGACCGACGCGAGCTTCGCCGACGAGGTGTTGGGCGCCGCCGGACCGGTGCTGGTGGAGTACTGGGCGACCTGGTGCGGGCCGTGCCGGATGCTGGCGCCGGTGCTGGCCGAGATCGCCGTCGAACAGGCCGACCGGTTGCGGGTGGTCAGGCTGGACACGGACGCCAACCCGAACACCATGCGCGACGAGAAGATCATGGGCGTGCCGACCATGATCCTCTACCGGGACGGGCAGGCCGTGGCATCGCTGGTCGGCGCGCGCGGCAAGCACGCCGTGCTGGCCGCGTTCGAACCGTTCCTGGACTGAATCCAGAACCAACGGCAAGGCAACCCGGAGCGGATTCGGCACGTCTTCGAGTATGAGTCGGGCTTTGACCCGCCCGGTTCAGACACCGTGGACACGGTGTGCCCTCGCAAGATCGGGAGGCCGTCGCACTCAGGCGACGGCTTCCCGGCGTAGTCGGGCCGGTCTCGCTAGGGTCGATCCCATGCTGTTACCGAGGCTCGCCGCGGCCGATGTACGCACGGACGACGGGCTCGCGCTGCACTTCGGTACGCGAAAGCTGACCTACGCCGAGTTGGCGGGCGCGGCCGCCCGGCTGATTCCCGAGCTGGCCAGGGCGAACCGGGTCGCGCTCTGGGCGACGCCGACCGTCGAGACGGCGGTGGCCGTGGTGGGCGCGTTGACCGCGGGCGCCACGGTGATCCCGCTCAACCCGAAGGTCGGCGAGCGCGAACTGGCGCACATCGTGGCCGACAGCGAGCCGGACCTGGTGCTCGCCGGCCCGGAGGAAGTACTGCCGCCCGCGCTGCGCACCCCCCGACTCGACGTGACGGCAATCACATCCGACCACGAGCTGTCCGCCGAGCCGTCGGACGACGAGTTGCCGGCGCTGATCGTCTACACGTCCGGCACGACCGGGCCGCCCAAGGGCGTGGTGCACGCGCGCCGATCCATCGCCAGCAACCTGGACGCGCTGGCCGCCGCGTGGGAGTGGACCGAGCGGGACACCGTGGTGCACGCACTGCCGCTGTTCCACGTGCACGGCCTGATCCTGGGCCTGCTCGGGCCGCTGCGCCGGGGCGGCACGGTCCGGCACCTCGGCCGGTTCGCCGCCGACGATGTCGCCGCCGAACTGAGCGGCGGCGCGATGCTGTTCGCCGTGCCCACCATGTACCACCGCCTGGCCGCGTCGGTCGCCGGATCGGCCGAACTGGCGGCGGCGGTCGGTCGGGCCCGGCTGCTGGTGTCCGGATCGGCGGCGCTGCCGGCCGGCGTGCACGAACGGATCGCCGCGGCCACCGGCCAGCACGTGGTCGAGCGCTACGGCCTGACCGAAACCCTGATGAACACGGCGGTCCGGGCAACCGGCGGTCACGCAGGGGCCGGCACGGTCGGCCCCGCGGTGGACGGCGTCGACGTGCGCCTGGTGGACGAGGCAGGCGAAGTGCTGGACGGCTGGGGCCCCAACTCGGTCGGCGAGATCGAGGTGCGCGGCCCGAACCTGTTCCTTGGCTACCTGAATCGGCCCGACGCCACGGACGCCGCGTTCCGGGACGGCTGGTTCCGAACCGGGGACGTGGGCAGCCGCACCGAGGACGGACAGTTGCGGATCATCGGCCGGCAGGCGACGGACCTGATCAAGAGCGGCGGCTACAAGATCGGTGCGGGCGAGATCGAGAACGTGCTGGCCGAGCACCCCGGGGTGGTCGAGGTGGCGGTGACCGGCGAGGCGGATCCCGACCTCGGCGAGCGGATCGTGGCGTGGGTGGTCGCCGCGTCCCCCGCACCCGACCCCGACGAACTGACGGAGCTCGTCGCGCGACTGTTGGCCCCACACAAGCGACCCAGGGTGGTCCGGTTCGTGGACGCGTTGCCGCGCAACGACATGGGCAAGGTATTGAAGCGTGCGCTAGGCCAGCCAGCCGTCGACGATCGGTAGCAGGTCGGCCAGCTCGTTGATCACCGCGTCCGGCTCACTCGTGACCGGCCCGAGCTGGTCGGGCGGAATCTGGCTGTGCGGCACGAAAACCGCACGCATGCCGACCGCCTTGGCACCGCTGACGTCATCGAACATCCGGTCACCGACGTAGACGCACCGGCTCGGGTCGGCCACGCCGACCGCCGCCATCGCCGCCTCGAACGCGGCCGGGTTCGGCTTCGTCCACTCCAGGTCGCTGGTCCACACGCAGGCGTCGAAGCAGTCCAGGGCACCGTCGCGGCGCAGGAAGTCCTCGTGCCAGGCGCCCGGCCACGCGGTCGAGGAGAGGACGCCGGTGCGTAGGCCGCGCTCGCGCAGTGCGGTGACGAGCGGCACAACGGCCGGATCGGTGTAGGTGGCCGGTTCCCAGATGGTCCGGTAGGCCAGCAGGGCTGCCTCGTCCTCCGGCACGCCGACTTCGGCCAGCACGTAGGCCAGCGTGAACGCCCGGCCCTCGTCCCGGACCCGCACCCATGCCGCCTCTTCGGCCGCGATGAGTTGTTCGACGAGTTCGGTCGCCCGTTCCGGTTGGTCGGGATGCAGTGTGCCCGCGTAAGCCTGCCAGCCGAGCCCGCGGCCCAAGCTCCGCCACGGCGTGAGCGTGCCGCCCCAGTCGAAGATCACCGCCTCCATGCCGCCAGCTTAGAGTGGCCGCTCGTCCGCGTCGCCGACTTTGCCGAAGCCGAAGTCGGGCGGATGGCCAACCAGGTATCGGTCATGGCTCGAAGATGCCGGGATATGCAACCCTGGAAAAGACAACCTGCGACAGTGATCGGTTGGTGGCGGTGAGCGATCAGCGCGTTGGTCAGCGGTTGCGCAAGCTGCGCAAGATATGCGGCCTGACGCAACACCAACTCGCCGCCGGCGTGCACTTCTCGGTGTCGCTGGTCAAGAAGGTCGAGCAGGGCAGCGTGCCGCCCAGCGCGGCACTCGTGGCCGCCGCCGCCGCCCGCCTGCTCGGGGTTCGACCCGCCGACCTCTACGGCGCCGACGAACGCGAGATCGCCGAGAGACCACCCCCCGAACTGCGCGACATCCGGTCGCTACGCAGTGCCCTCGACGCCTACGACGACCCCGAACCGGTCGGCGACCCGCTCAACCTCGCGACCGCTCGGCGACGTCTCCAGGACATCGGCCACCAGTTGGCCGGGTTGCGCTACGCCCGTGCCGCTGACGGGCTGCCGCCGTTGCTCCACCACATCTATGTGCTGGCCGAGCAGCCCGCTCACGCAGGTGAACAGGGCCGCGCCGCCCTGCACGATGCCTACCGCATGGCCGCCACGCTGGCCGGCCGGTTCCGGCAGGGCGACCTGGCCGCCGTCGCGTCCGAACGGCACGTACAACTCGCGCCACGGACGAACGATCCGCTTCGGGTGGCGATCAGTGCCTACCACCGGTCGTCCAGACACCTCCAGCACGGTGATTACCGCACCGGCCTCCGCATTCTCGAACGCGCCAGGGGACACCTCACCAACACGCCGGCCGGGCGCGCGGTAGGCGTCCAACTCGACGTCCGCTCGGCCGTGATGGTGGCTCGCGCCGGTGACATCGACGCCGCCGATGGCTATCTGAGTCACGCCCGCGCTGAAGTCGCCCAGTTCTCCCCGCCGACGGACCCGTACTACAACATCGACGCCTCGGCGCTGAACATCACGGTCCACTGGTGCGCGGCGCCGGTGGAGAACTACGACGCCACCGAGTCCGTCCGCCGCGCCCAGCAGGTAACTGTGGCCGATCCGACCCGACCAGAACGGGTTGCGCACCACCACATCGACATGGGCCGTGCGTGGATGCTGCACGGCGACCGTGGCCAAGCCGTCGCGAATCTGAACGCCGCCCGCCGGATCGCGCCGTTCAACACCAGGCAGCATCCCGCGGTCCGCGAGACCGTATTGGCGTTGGCAGAGAAGGACCGCCGCGTCACCGCGTCCCTGGCCGGCTTCGCCCGCTGGGCCGGCATCGACTTGTAGGTGCGAGCACGCGACACGAAGTGTTGCAGCGCAACAAGCTCCTGCCTCTCGCTCCGCTCCCGGCGCCTCTGACCAGGACGGACCGCACCCAACCAGGACAGACCCCCGCCCAACCCTGGGGGCTTACGGCCCTTTTCAACCCTATGCCTGTCAAGCCCCGAATGGGGGAGTTTGACGGAAGTTGTGGATAAGCCGCGAGCTGTGCACAGATCAGGCAGAGCAGCGGGCGATCCACGAGCCGTGTGGTATCAGGTCGGCCTCGCGGACGTCGTCGTCGCGGCGGTTCAGGTGGATCAGCAGGTGGTCGGCTGACAGGGCGCCCGCGATGCCCTCGCCCCATTCGACCACTACGGCCGCGTCCATCAGGTCCGTGTCCAGGTCGAGGCCGTCCAGTTGGTCCAGGTCGTCGCCGAGCCGATAGGCGTCCACGTGGATCAGCGGCACGCCGCCGGCCCGGCCGGGTCGGTGTACGCGCGCTATCACGAAAGTCGGCGAGCTGATCTGGCCGGTTACGCCCATGCCGGCGGCGATTCCTCGCACCAGCACCGTCTTTCCGGCGCCCAGCGGGCCGGCCAGCAGGACCAGGTCACCCGCGCGCAGCTGCCGGCCGAGTCGCTCGCCGAAGGCCACCGTGTCCGCGACGGTGGGCAGAGCCGTGCTCACCTTTTCCTCCAGCGCCTGCGCAGTAGTAGTCGACCGGTTGGCGCGCCCGGGGCGCAGGCACGCAGCAGGGTGATCAGCTCGCCGGTGACCAGGTCGGGTTGTTCCAGCATGACCATGTGGCCGGCGCCGGCCGCCCTGACCAGGGTGGCCGTCGGCAGTTCCGCGGCTATGCGCTCCGCGTGCTGCCATGGGGTCAGGCGGTCCTCGTCGCCCGACAGGACCAGTACCTCACAGTGGCGTAAGCCTGCTAACGCCGCGTAGCGGTTGTGGGTGCCGAGGGTGGGCAGGAACGACGTGAGTACCGGCACGGCCGTCACGTTGAGCATCTCGACCATGAAGTCGACCAGTGCGCCGGGCACCGATCGGTCGCCGAACGCGAGATGCCGTACACCCTGCCTGGTCAGGCCGCCGCCCGCGGACCGGACCCAGTCGGCCAACGCGGGCTGCCAGTTCGCCAGCTCGCCCACCGCCCTGGTGATCCGGTTGTACCGGGACAGCACCGGCAGCGGCAGGCCCTGCCGGCCCACCTCGCCGGCCGACGTGCCGATCAGCGCCACACCGCGCACCCGGTCGGCGAACAGTTCCGGCCGCTGCTCGGCCAGCGCCATGATCGCCATGCCGCCCATCGAGTGCCCGACCAGCACCAGCGGACCCGTTGGCGCGACCGACCTGATGACCACGTCCAGGTCCCGGCCGAGTTGGTCGATCGTGCACGAACGAGGGTTCGGGTGGCCGGAGTGGCCGTGGCCTCGGTGGTCGTAGAGCACCTGGCGGACCCGTGGCTCCACGGACAGCGCCAGGTCTCGCCGCTGGTAGTGCCACGAGCGGCGGTCCAACGCGAAGCCGTGCACCAGCACCACGGTCAGCTCGGCGCGACCGCCGTCGGCCGGGTCAACCTCCTCGACGGACAGCGGTACGCCGTCGTCCGCGGCCACGGTGCGGGTGCGCGTCGGTGCCAACCGGCCGAGTGGTTCGACCGGGAGTTCGGCGCGGGCCTGGCGCCTGCGGGCCTGGATCACGCCTGCCACGGTCAGGCCCGCGGTCGCCACGCCGACGATGCCGCCGACCACGCCGATGGCACGCATGGGCATCCTCACCGCGACTGGTCCCCGACATAGCGACGGGTCACCCGGGGGCGGTACATGCCGGTGACGATCTCGTAGTCGATCGTGCCGGCGATGTCGGCCCATTCGCGGGCGGTCGGCTCGCCGTGGCTCCCGGCGCCGAACAGTACGACCTCGGTGCCGGGCGGGATCTCCTCGTCGCCGCAGTCGATCACGATCTGGTCCATGCTCACCCGGCCGACCGCGGGTCGCCGCCTGCCGGCCAGCCAGACATCGAACCGGCCGGACAGGGCGCGCGGCACGCCGTCGGCGTAGCCGACCGGGACCAGGGCCAGCGTGGTGTCCACGGGTGCGGTCCAGGTGCGGCCGTAGCCGACGGACTCGCCGGCGGACACGCGGTTGGTGGCCACGACCGCGGAGCGGAACGTCATCGCGGGCCGGAGATCCGCCGCGACCGCGACCGGATTCAGGCCGTAGCCGGCGATGCCCGGGCGGACCAGGTCGAAGTGCAGGTCGGGACGGGTCAGCGTGGCCGCGGAGTTGGCCAGGTGCCGGATCGGGGTCAGGCCCACGTCGGTCGCCTGCCGGTAGGCCGCGTCGAACCGGGCGGCCTGCGCGTTCACGGACGGGTCGTCCGGCTGGTCGGCGCAGGCCAGGTGCGACCAGACGGCGACCACCTCGATCGCGTCGTGCTTCGCGGCCGTGGCGACCAGGTCCGGCCATTCAGCCGCCGAGCAGCCGTTCCTGCTCATGCCGGTGTCGATCTTCAGGTGGACCCTGGCCGGTTTGCCGGCCCGGTCGGCCGCCCGCGCCAAGGCCGTCAGTTCGGCGGTCGACGATGCGGCCAGGTCGACGTCGGCCCGGAT
>DASXXM010000499.1:0-9907 GCA_036503065.1 Pseudonocardiaceae bacterium
CTGCTCCGCGCCCCGCACGCCGACCTCGTCCTGCTCGACGAACCAACCGCCCACCTCGACGAACCCACCGCACAACGTGTGTTGGCCAACCTGCGCCGCGCACTCGCCGGCCGGACCGTCGTCCTGGTCACCCACCGCCCCGCCGAGGCCGACGACGCGACCATGGTGGTGTCGGTCGACAACGGCAGGGTCAACGTCCTGACCCCGGTGGCATAACGTTGGTCGAGCCCATGGACCTCACACTGGCGACCAGAACCCTCGCGGCGTCGACCGAGATCGCGCGTGCCGCGCTGACCGAGGACGACCCGGACCAGGTGCTGCGTCTGGTGGTGCGCGCCGCCGCCGAACTCGCCGAGGCCGATCTCGGCCTGGTGATGGCACGCGGCGATGACGGCCGCGTCACCGTCGAGGCCGCGCACGGCGACCGCGCCGACGATCCGGTCGGCCTGGTGCTGTCGGCCCGGTCGTCGGCCGCCAGGGTGGCCCGCAGCGGCGTGCCGATCGTGGTCGACGACGTCACCACCGACCCGCGCACGGCCCCGTTCGTGCCGCGCGCCCTGCGTGGCTACGGCCCGTTCGCCGCGGCCCCGTTCGGCACCGCGGAACGGCGGCTCGGCGTGCTCACGGTCTACCGGCGGCGCGGCGCACCGCCGTTCACGCCGGTGGCCGTCGAGGTGCTCACCGCGTTCGCCACCCAGGCCGGGCTCGTCGTGCTGTTGGCGGAGGGATCGACCGCCCGCCAACGGGTCGCCGTCTACCAGGAACGCGAACGCATCGCCCGCGACCTGCACGACGTGATCGTGCAACGCCTCTACGCGGCAGGCGTCCAACTCGACCTGCTCGGCAGGCGCCTGTCCCGCCGCCTCGCCCGCCGCGACGCGGCCCGCATCGCAGAAGCCGTCGACCAACTCGACGAGACGATCACCGAGGTCCGCGCCACCGTCGGCCGCCTGCGCAGCGCCGACCCCAGCCCGCCGACGGCGACCGACCTGGTCGACTCGGCCCGCGCCGAAGTGGCCATCGCGGGCGAACTCCTCGGCTACCCACCCACCCTGACGGTGACCGGCGACCCGGCCGACGTCCCGGTCGCCATCGCCGACCACGCCCGCGCCGCCCTGCGTGAGGCACTGTCCAATGTGGTCCGCCACGCCGGCGCGACCGCGGTCGACGTGCGCGTCGACCGAGACGCGTCGGGCCTGCGGCTTTCCGTGCGGGACAACGGCTGCGGCATCCCGGCCGACGTCACCCGCCGTGGCCTGCGCAACATCGCCGACCGAGCCGCCGCCGTCGGCGGCCGCTGCGACGTCGACTCGACACCGAGCACCGGCACCCGTGTCACCTGGTGGGTGCCGGCCTGATCAGGGCAGCAGGGCCGACGCCGTGAGCGCGGCAAGCAGCAGGCACAGCGCCCCGAGCAGCCATCGCAGCGCGACGCGCACCTTCAGGTATCGGTAGCGGTGCAGTATCCCGCACTGCCACAGTTCCGCCGTTGCCTCGTCAAGAGCCTGCTGAGCGGACCAGTTGGCCATTCGCTGCCGGAAGTCCTCGAACGTCTGGGCACCGCTGTCGATCTCGACGAAGCTGTAGGGAGATCCGCCGTACTCCTGGTGTCGGGGGAACTGGCGGCGCCAGCTGCGGATCGTCATCGTCGCCATGGCCGCGCTCATGACGGAGACGGCGGCGCAGCCGAGCGCGGCGATCGCCAGGATCGTCACGACAGTGCCCGGCTTGTGGCCGCGCAGGCCGACTGCCAGCGCGATCCCGGCGACCACCAACGCGTTGGTGCTCAACAACGTGCCGGCCCGCGATGCGACGCCGGCACGGAGGCTGTCACTTCGTTTGATGTGCCAGTGCACGCGTTCGAGCTGCTCTTCGAGGCTGCCACTGCGGGGTGCGGCCGAGGTCACGCCGCCATCTTCCCGCACGAAGGCGCCGACCGGGCTACTTCTGTTCTCGGCGAGCGATGAAGGCTATTGCCTGGGCTCGACGTTGCATGCCGAGTTTGGCCAGTACGGCCGTCACGTAGTTCTTGACCGTCTTCTCCGCCAGGAACAACCGTTGCGCGATCTCCCGGTTGCTCAGCCCTTCCCCGATCAGGTCGAGTACCTCGCGCTCGCGTTCGGTCAGGACGTCCAACCGGTCCGGCTCGGTGCCTCGCCTGATTCTGGCCAGTACCCGGGCCGTGGTCACCGGGTCCAGCAGTGATCGGCCGGCGGCCACTTCCCTCACCGCGGTAACCAGATCCTGGCCGCGGACCTGTTTGAGCAGGTAGCCCGACACGCCTGCCTCGATGGCGGCGATCAGGGCCTGTTCGTCGTCGAATGCTGTCAGCACCAGGCATCGCGGGCCGCGCAGTTGGCGGCACAGCGCCACGCCGTCGCCGTCGGGCAGGCGGATGTCCACGACGGCCACGTCCGGTTTGGTCGCCTCGGCCGCAACCAGCGCCTCCGCGACCGTGCCGGCCTCGGCCACCACCTGGATGTCGCGCTCGTTGTCGAGCATGTCGCGCAGTCCCCGGCGGACGACCTCGTGGTCGTCGACGAGCAATACCCGAACAGCCACGTGACCACCGTACGGCGGCCGAGCGGGTGAAAGCCGATGGGGTGAATGGGCCATCGGATTGTCCCCAGGCGTCGTAGTGCGCCGGTCCACAACCGGGCCAGCGATCGACCTGCCGCTACCCGAAGGCATGCACCGATGTTGATCCACTGCCCACAAGTTGTCCACAGAGTTATCCACAGCGGTGGACACATTCGCGTGACCTGGATCACACACCATGTAGTGATGGCGGCTCAGTCGATCAGGGCAATGCCGTCCCGATGCCGTCGCGCCAGCTCCTGATAGGTCGCCGGATTGTTGTCCACCCACCATCGTGCGCCGTCGGTCAACGGCCGTTGGCGTTTCGCCGGCTCGCCCAGTACCAGCAGTTCGCCGTCGATCCGGGTGTCCGGTGCCACCGTCGCGCCCGCCGCGACCAGCGTGCGCGGGCCGATCCAGGCGCCGTCCTGCACCGTCACGCCGTTGCCGATGACCGCGTCCGCGCCGATCGTGCAGCCGTGCACCACGCACACGTGGCCGACGGTGGCGCCCGGCCCGACCACGCAGCCGTCCGGGCCGCCGTGCAGCACCGAGTTGTCCTGCACGTTCGCGCCCGCGCCGATCACGATCGGACCGAAGTCGGCGCGCAGGACCGCGCCGTACCAGACCGAGGCGTCCGCCTCGACCGTCACGTCGCCGACCAGGGTCGCGGTGGGCGCTATCCACGCCGTCGGATGCACCTTCGGGCTGGCGCCCTCGAACGAGAACAGTGGCATGCGGTCACAGTAGGACGCGCCGGGCGTCGGCCATGTCGCCGATCACGCGGTAGCCGATCCGCTGGTAGACCCGCAGCGGGTCGGCCTTCTCCACCTGCAGGAACGGCTGATGGCCCAGCCGGCTCGCTTCGGCGCTGAGCGTCCACGTGACCAGCGCGCCGACGCCGTGTCGCCGATGCTCCGGCGTCACGCCGACCCCGGCGATCTCGACCAGTCCGCCCTGCGCGGGTGTGTAGGCCCCGGCGCCGGCAGGTGCCCCGGTAGCCGTTTCCACCGCCAACGCGACGGCGCCGCCGTCGGCGACGTTGCGCACCATGAAGTCCGGATTGGCTTCCGTGTCCGGTTCACCATAGGCGGTGTTCTGCACCGCGACGGCCTGTCGCAGCTCCGGCTCGCTGGTGACCAGGCGTACCTCGTACCCGGCGGCGTCGGGCGGCGGCGCCGGCTCGTGCTCGATCGCCATCAGGGTCAGCGTGCCCGCGACGTCGAACCCGGCTGCCGCCAGGGCCGCGTCCACGGCGGGTGCCGGCCGCACGTACTCCAGTCGTGGCAAGCGTTTGCGGTCGGTGAAGAACCCGATCAACGCGGTGACGTCGTCGCCGGTCGGCGCCGCGCCGTCCAGCGGCACGGCGTAGTTGCTGAACGGGTTGTCCGTAGCCGAGCTGAGCAGCACCAGGAACGGGCCGACCTTGGTCGACCGGCTCTCGATGGTCGCCCGGAGACACGACTGGACCTCACGCAGTTCCATACGGCGCTGTCTAGTTCACCCACAGCGAACCCGTCCAGCGAGTATCCGGGCCGGGAACAGCCGCCGACCCAGCGTCGTTAACGCTAATGAAAGCTGAGCCAATCGGGCTCAAGTTTGTTACACAGGAGGGTCCACCATGGCTGTCGCCGTGTGGGGTTCCACGTGGAGCCCAGTTAACGCGCTCTTCCGCCAGTTCGAGGCCGACGTCCACCGGCAGCCCGCCGCGCGCCGCTTCGTGCCGGCCGCCGACGTGGCCAAGGACGGCAACGACCTGGTCGTCACGCTCGCCCTGCCCGGTGTCGACGTGGACAAGGATGTCGACGTCACCGTCACCGAAGGCCGCCTGACCATCACCGGCCGCCACGCCGACACCAACGGCGCCGAGTCCAACGGCGTGCTGTCCCGCGAGATCCACACCGGCGGTTTCCGCCGCCAGTTCGCCATCCCGCGCGACGTCACGGCGGAGCGCGTCGAGGCCGACTACGACAAGGGCCTGCTGAAGGTCCGGGTACGCGAGGTCGTGCGCGCGGCCGTCGAGCCTGCCAAGATCCAGATCCGCAGCACGGCACCCGCGCTGGAAAGCACGGAAGCCAAGTAACACCAAGCGACAACGCTGACGGGGTGGCCGGATTTCCGGCCACCCCGAAGCAGCGTCAGGCAAAGCGGTGTCAGGCAGTGGCCGACTGGCCGTGATCGGCGAACAGTTCGTCCCACGCCGCCGCCACCTGCCGAGCACACGACTCGGCCGACACGCCACCGACACCGGTGCCAAGGCCGGGCAGCGCGATGCTGCGAACGGCCCGGCGCACCGGCCTGCCGTCCTCGAGCCGGCCCGTGCGCCACAGGCGGAAGACAGCCCGCGCCGCCAGGTACGGATGCACCGTGCCGTGCGGCAGTGCCGTGGCCGGGTCGCGCATCGTGGGGGCGCTGAACAGCCAGCCCGGTTTCACCGCGCCGGTCGCGACGACCACGGCCTCGCCGACCGGCAGCTCGCCGCCGTGGAACGCGAGCACCGCGCTGCGGACCCGCTGTTCGATCGTGGGCCACGCATGCGAGTACACCGCGTCGATGCCGCCGCGCATCAGGCCGAACGAGTTGGCCGGGCTGACCACGGCGTCCGTGCCGACCTCCAGGATCGAGCCCCGGTACACCTCGACACCGGACCGAGGGGCCGCGATGTCGTGCCACGCCTGTGTCATGGCGTCGTTGACGGCGCACAGGACGACGCGTGGCGCGCTCCGGTCACCATCCGATTCCATGGTCACACCGTCAGCATGTCATTTCCTCTGCTTCGGACGTAACCAGGTGGTGTACCGGCCGTACGGGTGATGTCCGCCTCACGATCCGCACGGTCCGTGCACGACTAGGGTTGGCATGTGTCGCGCATCGCCTATTTCGGGCCACAGGGAACATTCACCGAGCAGGCCGCACTGGGTCTGGTGCGGCTGGGCAAGGACGAACTCGTTCCGGTGGAGACCGTGGCTGCCGCCCTGGAGGGCGTGCGGGTCGGTGACTTCGACGGCGCCTGCGTGCCGGTCGAGAACTCCGTCGAGGGCGCCGTCAACGCCACCATGGACGCGTTGACCGACGGGGCGCCGCTGGTCGCGGTGGCCGAAACCGTGCTGCCGATCCGGTTCAGCGTGCTGGTGCGGCCGGGTACCCGGATCGCCGACATCCGCACCGTCGCCAGCTATCCGCACGCGTTGGCGCAGGTCCGTAAGTGGCTGGCCGAGCACGTGCCGGCCGCGACCCCGCTCGCCACGACGTCCACGGCGGCCGCCGCGGTCGCGGTGGCGGCGGGGGAGTACGACGCCGCCGTCACCGCGCCGGTCGCCGCGACGCACTATCCGCTGGCCGCCCTCGCCACCGACGTGGCCGACGTCGCGGACGCCGTCACCCGCTTCCTGTTGCTGCGCAGGCCCGGTGAGCTGCCGGCGCCGACCGGCGCGGACCGGACCTCGCTGGTGGCGATCACCGCGGACCGGACCGGCGCGCTGGCCGAACTGCTGATCGAACTCGCCGAGCGGGGCATCAACCTGACCAGCATCGAGTCCCGCCCGATCAAGGGCCGGTTCGGTGAGTACCGGTTCTTCTTCGACGTCGACGGTCACATCGCCGAGTCCCGGCTCGGCGACGCGCTGGCGGCCCTGCGCCGCCGGTGCACGTCGGTCCAGTTCCTCGGCTCCTACCCGAAGGCCGACGGCCGGGCCACCACGGCGACGCCGGGCACCACCGACGCGGACTTCCGGGCCGCGGAGGACTGGGTGGCGCAGGTCAGAGCGGGGCGGGGCGCGTGACCGGGTTACGACTCGTTCTGGCACGGCACGCCGAGACCGACGCGAACATCCGCCTGGTGCTGGACTCCCTGCCTCCCGGCCCGCCGCTGACCGAGCTGGGCAGGCGGCAGGCCGACGAACTGGCCGAGGCGCTGGCCGTCGAACCCGTCGCCGCGGTCTACGCCAGCACCGCGCTGCGCGCCCAGCAGACCGCGCAGCCGGTCGCCGCACGCCACGGCCTGACGGTCGAGGTCGCTGAGGGACTGCACGAAGTCTTCATGGGCGACTTGGAAGGCACGACCGGCGAGGAGTCGCTGATGGCCTTCATCGCCGTTGCCAAGGCATGGTCGGTCGGTGAGCTGGACAGGGCGATGCCGAACGGGGAGAGCGCACTGGACGCCATCGGCCGGTTCACCGCCGCGATCGACGGCATCCGAGCACGGCACTCGCACGGCGTGATCGTCGCGGTCACGCACGGTGCGGTGCTCCAGGTCGGGGTGCCGGCGTTGGCGCCGAACGTGATGGACGTGGGCGAGCGGTCGCTGGTGCCCAACACCGGACGGATCGTGCTGGACGCCGACGAGACCACGCCGACCGGCTGGCGATGTGTCTCATGGATCGGAACACGGCTCGAATGAGCGAAAGCACTGGCCAGGCGCATCCGATCGGACCGCGTGCCGATCTCCGGGGAGTAACGGTCGGTCGGATGCGGGCGACGTCTTGTGTCGGGCACGTAACCTACGTGCGGGTTGGGGCGAAAGAGGGGGGACCGAAGTGAGTGGGAGGCGCGGTGAGTGAGGACACGCCGCTGCTGCGCAGCTTGCGCGCGGCGGTGGCGGCCAACACCGACGACGTGCCGTTGCGCCTGCACCTCGCGCAACTGCTGCTGGACGCCGAACTGACCGAGGAAGCGGTCTCGCACATCTCGGCCGCGCTGCAGCGGGTGCCGAACTCGCCGGAGGCGCGGGCGCTGATGGCCCGGGTGGTGGCCGTCCGGCCCGAACGCGAGGAGCGCACCGACCGCACCGACCCGCCGAGAAAGCCGGAGCGGCAGACGCTGCGGAACATGCCGCCGGTCCCGGCGAAGCCCCAGCGTCAGGCAGGCGACGAGCCGACGGAGCGGCACAGCTTCAACTGGATCGCCGCCGAGTACCAGTTCGCGAACGTGGCCCAGCCCTTCGTGGACAGCGGTACCGCCCCGATGGGCGCCCCGATCCTGTTCGACGTGGAGCAGTCCAAGGTGCGGCTGTCCGATGTCGGCGGCATGACCGAGGTCAAGCAGCGGCTCAACGCGGCGTTCCTGGCCCCGATGCGCAACCCGGAACTGCGCCGGATGTACGGCAAGAGCCTGCGCGGCGGCCTGCTGCTGTACGGGCCGCCCGGCTGCGGCAAGACGTTCCTGGCCAGGGCCGTCGCGGGCGAACTCGGCGCCAGGTTCCTCGCGGTGACGCTGGCCGACGTGCTGGACATGTGGCTCGGCTCGTCGGAGCGCAACCTGCGCGACCTGTTCGCGGAAGCCCGCAGGGCCGCCCCGTGCGTGCTGTTCCTGGACGAGATCGACGCCCTCGGCCACAAGCGCAGCCAGTTGCGTGGTGGCCAGCGCGGCACGGTGAACCAGCTGCTGTCCGAATTGGACGGTGTGCAACAGGGCAACGAGGGCGTTTTCGTACTGGCCGCGACGAACCACCCGTGGGACGTGGACGCGGCACTGCGCAGGCCGGGCCGACTGGACCGGATGCTGCTCGTGCTGCCGCCGGACCGCCCGGCCCGCGAGGCGATCCTGCACTACCACCTGCGGGAACGGCCGGTGAGCGGCGTGAACGTGCGCGACCTTGCCAAGCGCACCGAGGACTACTCCGGCGCGGACCTGGCCCACCTGTGTGAAACCGCGGCCGAACGCGCCCTGCTGGACTCGGCACGGACCAACAAGCCGCGCCCGATCGGCCCACGGGACGTGGACGCGGCACTGGCCGAGGTCCGGCCGTCCACCGGCGCCTGGCTGTCCGTGGCGCGCAACGTGGCCGTCTTCGGCAACGGCGACGGCAGCTACGACGAACTGCACAGGTACCTGAAACGCCGCCGGATGGCCTGACCAAGGCCGATGCCCGAACGTGCCGCCCAGTCGGGGCCGGACCAGCCGCCGACCGACGCGGTCCTACGGCTGATCGACGCCGGCCGCGCCGACGACGCGACCGCCATGCTGGCCACGTTCCTGGCCGGCCACCCGGCCGACGCGACGGCGCTGAGCCTGTTGTCGCTGGCACACCTGCGCGCCAGACGATGGGACGAGGCGCTGCGCGCGGCGGACGCGGCGATCGGGATCACCCCGGACCACCTGCCGGCCTGGCAGCGGCGCAGCATCGCCCTGATCGAACTGGACCGCGCCGAGGAGGCAGCGGTCTCGGCAGCCGAGTACCTGCGCCTCGGCCCGGACCTGTGGCCGGCGCACTACACGATGGCCAGGGTCCTGTACCCGGTGCGCGGCCGCCGCCAGGAAGCCTTGCGGCACGCGGAATACGCGGTAGAACTCGCACCCAACGAGGCAGATACGCACAACCTGGTCGGCGTGGTCCAGCGATCCCTGGAGAACCGAACGGCCGCAGAGCGGGCCTACCGCGCCGCGCTGGCGATCGACCCGACGCACGCCCTGGCCCGCTCCAACCTGGCGTTGCTGCACCTGGGCCACACCGGCACCGCGGAGGCCATGGCCGGCCTGCGGGAGGCCGCCGCGAACGACCCGCAGCAGTTCTCGATCCACCGGAACATGGCGCTGGTCTCGGTGCTCGCCCTGGTGCGGCGGAGCAATCGGTTGGCGCAGGCGACACTCGCGTTGGCGCTGTTCGCGTCGTTGTCGCTGGTCGGGGTCGGCATCGGGCCGCGGCTGATCCTGCTCGGCGTGCTCGTTGCCAGTTGGGTGCTGCTGGGCGGCTGGTGGTGGCTGCGCCTGCGGCCGTATCTGCGGTCGCTGGTGCCGAGCGCACTGGCGCCGTTGATGCGCCGGTCACACGTCCGCTGGGCCCTCACCGGCATCGCCATCGCCGCGGGGTGTGCGGTAGCGGCACTGTTCGGCTGGGCGCCGGAGCTACTGATCGTCGGCTATACAGCGCTCCTGGGCGGCGCCAGCCTGAGCCGAACCCTCACCGCCCGAGACCGCCGCCGAGCAGCTGACGACGCTTGACGGCAGCGACAAGCGCCGCCACATCCCCGGACAGCACAGGCCCATCGGGGTTCTTACTGTCCCGAACCGCCCCAGGCCCAACCTCTACGCAGTTCTCGCCACCACTGCTATAGCTGGACTTCCGCAGCTCCACGCAGTTTTCCTGCGAACTGCTGTAGCTTGACTTCCGCCAGGTCGGATCGCCCATCCACACTCACTCCCGATCATGCTCCCTTGCGATCCTACCAACAAAGGCAGCCGAGTCTGCGGGAGTTAGCGCGACCTTGGCGAGCTCGCTCGCCTGACGGCGGAAGAAATCGATCTTTTGCGCGTCCTCAAGGTAGACGCTGGAGGTCGCGCTTTCCAGGTACACGACCGCCTTGTTCCGTGGGAAGTTCATCAGGTAGAAGGG
>DASXXM010000500.1:0-34286 GCA_036503065.1 Pseudonocardiaceae bacterium
CAGTATGCCGAATCCCCTTCGACCCCCACCTCGAAGAAGGCGCCGAAATCGAACTGGACCGCCTGGCCCCCCAAACCAGAACAGCCCTCCTGGAACTGGGCGCAACGGTCGCCGACGATTTCCCCAGCGACATGACCCGCCGCTAACAAAGCAACCAAACCACCGCCAGACCGAGCGAGGCGAGGCGTCCGGCACGGCCGCCGCGGCGCCATCCGGCCATGACACAGCGCCCCTGGAGCGGCGGCGAAGCCCAGCGCAAGGGGCGAAGACGCCGCGAAAAGGCGGCCGGGCCCTAGCGGCGCGGAGCGCGCCAGAAGACAGAGTCAGGCCGCAGCTTGGCCTTTGGTGGCTACGGGGAAGGTGCGCAGGCCGCGGATTACCCACCGGTCGCGGTAGGTGGCGGTGTCGGTGAGGGCCAGGTGCGGGAAACGGCGTGCCAGCATGGGTAGCGCGATCGAGGCTTCGAGCCTGGCCAGGGCGGCGCCGAGGCAGAAGTGGATGCCGGCGCCGAAGCTGAGGGGCTGGCTGTTGGGGCGATCGGGGTCGAACCGGGCCGGGTCGGGGTAGTGGCGGGGGTCGCGGTTGCCGGCGGCGAGGACGAGCACCACGCGGTGGCCCGCGGGGATGTGCTGGTCGAACAGGATGACGTCGGCGGTGGCCCAGCGACTGGTGACGTGCACCGGTGGTTCGAAGCGCAGGATCTCCTCGACGTAGCCGCCGACGAAGGCGGGCTCGGTACGCAGGCGGGCGGCGTACTCGGGGTTGTTGAGTGCCATCAGCGCGCCGTGGCCGATCAGGAACGCCGTTGTCTCGAAGCCGGCGGTGAGCAGCAGCATCATGTTGCCGATCAGCTCGTCGTGGCTGAGCTTGGCGGGATCGGTGTCGTTGAGCTGGACGAGGGTGCTGACCAGATCGGGCGCCGGGCAGCGGCGGCGGTCGCCGATCAGGTCGACGAAGTGAGCAGCGAGCTCGTCCATCGCGGCGTCGGCGGTGGCCAGCGCGGCCGGGTTGGCGAAGCCGTCGGTGGACACCGCGATCGCCGACGCGACGTCGCGGAACCACACCTGGCGGTCGCCGTCGAAGCCGAACATGGCGCTGATCACGGCGATGGGCAGCCGGGACGCGAACTCGTCCATGATGTCCACAGTGGACCCGTCCGCGCCCATGTCGGCCATCCGGTCCAACAGCTTCGTGGTCATCTCCTCGATCACCGGGCGCAGCCGGAGCACCTGCTGCGGGGTGAAGTCACCGCTGACCGTGCGGCGCTGCCTGGCATGGTGCGGCGGGTTGCTGTAGAGCATGGAGTCGGTGAACGCGCGCACCGACGAGTGGGCGCGCCAGTCCGGGTACACCAGGTCGAACGCGGTGCCGTCCTGTACCTGCAGCGCCGACTCGCGCAGGGCCTGCGCGCATTCGCGGTAGCCGACCGCGATCAGGCTGCCCTTCTTGAGCGGGACCAGGTTGCCGTGTGCCCTGATCGCCTCGTACCACGGGTACGGGTCCTGCCGACCCTGTGGCGTGCCCAGCGCCTCGAACGCGGCGAGCGGCTCCATCGCGGTCACGCCGTGGCCCGCAGCTCGATGATCGCCGACGGGCCTGCCGTGTGCACGGCGACGGCGCGCAGGCCGGCGCGTTGCGCGAGCGCGGTGAATTCCGCGACGCCACGCTCGCGTGCGCCGTACAGGCACAGCATGCGCAGGTCCATGCCGGTGTGCGTGGCCTCGCCGTCGCCGATGGACTCGATCACCAGCACCCGCCCGGTCGCGCCGGCGGCCGCCGCGCAGCGACGCAGGATCGCCGTCGCCGACTCGTCGTCCCAGTCGTGCAGGACCAGCGACAGCAGGTAGGCGTCGGCTCCTGGCGGGATGGGGTCGAAGAAGCTGCCGGTGACGGCGTCGGCACGGCCGCCGAGGCCGGCGACGGCGAACGACTCCTTCGCGCTCTGGGCCGTCTCGGCCAGGTCGACGACCGTGCCGCGCAGGTAGGGGTTCGCGGTCAGGATCGCGACCAGCAGCGAACCGTCCCCACCGCCGACGTCGACGATGTGATCGAGGGTGGCCCAGTCGAAGCCGGCCACGATGCCGGGCGCGCGCTCTGCGACGTCGGCACCGAGCAGGGCGTTGAACGAGGCGGTGCGCGCCGGATCGGCGGCCAGGTCCTCCCAGTACGGTCGGCCGTAGCGCTGCGGGAACGCCGCGTCGCCGGTGCGAATGCTGTGCAGCAGTTCGACGAAGGACAGCTCGCCCCAGCCCATCCCGTCGATGTCGAACCAGGCGCGCGCGCCGGCAGGGTGGTCGTCCCGCAGCGGTTCGCCGAGCGGGGTCAGGGTGTATCGGCCGGCGTCGTCGCGGTGGAACACGCCGCGCACGGCCAGGTAGCGCAGCAGCCGGTCCAGCGCGTCCTGGTCGGCGCCGGACGCTTCGGCCAGTTCCGCCGCGGTGTGGCAGCCCGCGGCGATGTGGTCGGCAATGCGCAGGGTCGCCGCCACCCGCACCGCCATGGGCGTGCCGAGCCCGGCCATCGACCACAGTCGCGCGGCCGTCCCGTCCTGATCGCCGATCATGCCAGCCTCCTCGCCGTCCCGAGCATGCGGGATCCATCTTTCGGTACCGCTACCGCCGACTCACCTCCGCTGTTGCGGGATGTGCCGGCCCTGTGAGAAACCACGAGCCCGGCCGGGCTGTCCGTTGTAGACAGTCCGGCCGGGCTCCGTTGTTGACCGATCGTCAGAGCGTCGCGGTCGGGGCACCCGACCGGACGAGCCGGCCACCGAGCCGGCCCGCGGGCCGCTCGATGAGGTAGTGGCTCAGCGTGGCCAGGATGATCGAGCCGACCAACACCTCGCCGAGCAGCTGCCAGGCGTTGACCGTGCCGATCACCGCGTCCATCTGCTGCGTCGGGTTGCCGAACAGGCTGCCCATGCGGAACGCGAAGTACATCATCGGGAAGTGCCACAGGTAGACGCCGAAGGAGATCCGGCCGAGGAATGCCGACACCTTGTTGCCCAGTAGCCCGTCCATCAACCTCGACCGGGCACTCGGCGCGATCAGCGGGACCGTCACCAGCACGGCGAACAGCAGGAACAGCGCGTGGTCCATCAGCGCCTGGCTGATCGGCGGCCAGTCACCGCTCGGCCCGGCCTGCAGCGGCTTGACACAGTTGAGGATGTAGACCGCCAACGCGGCCGCCCACCACGACAGCGGGGACTTCGCGGCCAGCCGGTAGATCCAGGGCTCCTTGCCGGTCACCTCGTAGTAGGCCGACAGCGCGCCGAACATCATGCCGATCGCCATCAGGCCGAGGAACCCCGGCGGCCACGACATCTGGATCGGGTACTGGCCCATCGACGGCAGGTGGGTGTAGACCTCCCACCCGAGGCCGAGCAGGATGAACGGGGACAGCGACCAGATGATCCGACGCAGCTGGCGTGCCGGGTCGGTGACCCGCCGGGCGTACTTGGTGATCAGCCAGGCGCCGATCGGCAGCAGCAGGTAGAAGGTGACCTCGGTGACGACGCTCCAGGTGATCTCGAGACCCGGGTAGTAGGCGTTGTCGATGCCGACGAAGTAGTGCAGCAGCAGCATCGGCCGCAACACGTACCACGGCCCGGTGATCGCCGTGAGGTTCAGCGTGACCATCGTGATCGCGACGAAAACCCAGTAGGCGGGCAGGATGCGCAGCCCGCGCCGGACGAAGAACGGCACCAGCGGCGGCCTGCTGGTGCCGGCGAACGTCGCCCTGGCGAACGAGCGGTACAGCAACATGCCGGACAGCAGGAAGAACGGCGCCAGCGTCACCGTCAGGCCGACGGTCAGCCAGTCGAAGACCGGCCAGCCCTTCTTCGTGCCGACATCCATGATGCCGGCGGCGTAGGAGGAGTGCGTCAACAGCACCCCGATGGCGGCGAAACCGCGCAGGCCGTCCAGTACCGCGACGCGGCGCTTGGGCGGCGCCTGCTGCGCTTTCGGTTTCGGCGGTTCTTCTACCCCCCCGCCAAGGGGGTGCACTAATTCGGCGACCATCGACCTGCTCCTAACTCAACTTACGGTGACCTCGAATTTTTGTCCGGCCATTCAAGGCGACGGTCGCCTCGACGGCATCTTCCGTAATGCTCGGGTTGCCGCGGATCCGGGGACTTACCCGAGCGAGCGGACGAACGCGCGGATGTCGTCGACGAGCAACTGCGGTTCTTCCAGGGCCGCGAAGTGACCACCGCGGTCCATTTCGGTCCAGTGACTGATGGTCGGAATGTCCCGGTCGGCGATCCGGCGGATCGGCAGGAACAGGTCGTGCGGGAAGACGGCGACGCCGACCGGGACCGACTGCGGCGGCGGCACCGCACCGGAGATCGCGCGCTTCACGTCTTCCGCGCCCTCGTAGTAGAAGTGCGCGGACGTGCCCGCGGTGGCGGTCAGCCAGTAGAGCGTCACGAGGGCGAGGATGCGGTCGCGGTCGATCGCGTCCTCCGGCACCTTCGCCGACGGGTTGGTCCACTCCTGGAACTTCTCCACGATCCAGGCGAGCTGGCCGACCGGCGAGTCGGTCAGGCCGTAGCCCAGCGTCTGCGGGCGGGTCTGCTGGATCTTCATGTAGCCGGACTGGTCGTCGGCGAACCGACCGAGCTGCGCCAGCCGCTGCTGGTCGGTCTCGGACAGGTCGGCCAGTTCGGCCGGGTCGCCGGACGGGAAGGTCATCAGCATGTTGACGTGCACGCCGGCCACGTGTGCCGGGTCGACGAGGCCGAGCACGAGGGAGATCACCGAACCGGCGTCGCCGCCCTGCGCGACGTACCGGTCGTAGCCGAGCCTGTTCATCAGCTCCGCCCAGGCACGCGTGATGCGGAGCACGTCCCAGCCGGTGTCGCGCAGCGTGGAGAACCCGTAGCCGGGAATGGAGGGGATGATCAGGTGGACCGCGTCCGCCGGGTCGCCACCGTGCGCGGCGGGGTCGGTCAGCGGGCCGATGATGTCGGTGAACTCCGGGAAACCGCCCGGCCAGCCGTGCGTGAGCAGCAGCGGGGTCGCGTCCGGTTCCGGCGACCGGATATGGAACACGTGGATGAACTCGCCGTCGATCTCGGTGCGGAACTGCGGGTACCGGTTGAACTCCGCCTCGACCGCGCGCCAGTCGAAGGTCGTTCGCCAGTACTCGGCCAGCGTCTTCAGGTAGTCCAGCGGCACGCCCCGCTCCCAGCCGAACCCGGCCAGCTCGGCCGGCCACCTGGTGGTCTCGAGCCTGCGGTGCAGGTCGTCGATCTGGGCCTGGGGAATGTCGATGCGGAACGGTTCCATGGCAGGTTCCTTCTTTGCTACAAACCGACGCGGGATAGCGAGCCGCTCTTTGTCCTGGCGATCCTCGCTGGTCACGGATTTGTGTTCAACTCCGGGCTTGCGGCCTGACTGCGCACGGGCAGAGAAGCCGCGCGGCGTTCGGGCGGGCAGCATTGGCGCAAGCCTGCCCGCAGCCAATGTGTTCCGACTTTGACGAGCCTGCCGGCGAAGGTCGACACGAAATGGTTGTCCCGAAATGGCCACTACGGACACCTTGACGGGGTGAAAACGTGACGCTGGTAGAGAATGACGCATCCGTTGACTTCGACGGCGAGAAACTAGACATCGACAGCATCCGACGGGTCGCCGAGGACCGGACACCCGTCACGCTGGACCAGTCCACGTTGGACCGGGCGGCGACCAGCCGGAAGCACTTCGAGGACACGGTTCGGCAGGGCATCCCCGTCTACGGTGTGACGACCGGCTACGGCGAGATGATCTACATGCTGGTCGGCACGTCCAAAGAGGTCGAGCTGCAGACCAACCTGGTGCGCAGCCACAGCGCCGGTGTCGGTCCGCTGTTCGTCGAGGACGAGGCACGGGCGATCCTCGCGGCGCGGCTGAACGCCCTCGCCAAGGGCTACTCCGCGGTCCGCCCCGAGCTGCTGGAGCGCATCGCGCTCTACCTGAACCTGGGCATCACGCCCGCCATCCCGGAGATCGGCTCGCTCGGCGCGAGCGGTGACCTCGGCCCGCTCGCGCATATCGCGACGTCGTTGATCGGCGAGGGCTACGTGCTCAAGGACGGCCAGCGCGCCAAGACCGGCCCCGTGCTGCGCGAGCACGGCATCGAACCGCTGGAGCTGCGGTTCAAGGAGGGCCTCGCGCTGATCAACGGCACGTCGGCGATGACCGGCCTCGGGTGCCTCGTGCTCGGCCGGGCGCTCAACCAGGTTCGCCAGGCCGAGATCGTGACGGCACTGGTGGTCGAGACGCTGCACGGCTCGAAGAGCCCGTTCCAGGCGGAGGGCCACGACATCGCCCGGCCGCACAAGGGCCAGATCGACAACGCGGCGAACATGCGCGCGCTGCTGGAGGGCACGCAGCTCGCCGTCGAGCACGCCGACCTGCGGCGCCAGGCCCAGGAGCAGGCCACCGGCGGCGACGTGTCGCGCACCGACGTGTGGATCCAGAAGGCCTACACGCTGCGTGCCATCCCGCAGGTGGTCGGCGCGGTCCGCAACACGCTGTACCACGCCACCCAGACCGTCGAGACCGAACTGAACTCGTCCAACGACAACCCGTTGTTCTTCGAGGGCAAAGAGGTCTTCCACGGCGCCAACTTCCACGGCCAGCCGGTGGCGTTCGTGATGGACTTCACCACCATCGCGCTGACCCAGCTCGGCGTGTTCTCCGAGCGCCGCACCAACCGGCTGCTCAACCGGTACCTGTCCGGGCTGCCCGAGTTCCTGGTCGCGTCCGGTGAGCCGGGCCTCAACAGCGGCTTCGCCGGCGCGCAGTACCCGGCGACGGCGTTGGTGGCGGAGAACCGGACCATCGGCCCGGCCAGCACGCAGAGCGTGCCGTCCAACGGCGACAACCAGGACGTCGTCAGCATGGGCCTGATCGCCGCGCGCAACGCACGGCGGGTGCTGTCGAACAACAACTACATCCTCGCCGTCGAGTTCATGGCCGCGGCGCAGGCCGTCGACGTGTCCGGCCGCTACGACGGGCTCAGCCCGGCCGGCAAGGCGACCTACGACACGGTGCGCTCCCTGGTGCCGACCCTGGACCGGGACCGGTACATGTCCGACGACATCGAGTCGATCGCCGCCGCGCTGTCCCGCGGGGAGTTCCTCGACGCCGCCAAGCAGGTCGGCATCGAGCTGCGCTGAACCGCTGATTCGCGAAAGGTGTGGCAACAATGACCGACACGACGCCGTCGGCGGCGCAGCGGTTTCCGGTGTCCTTCGCCCAGCAGATGCTGTGCATGTTCGATGCGGGCGACCCGGATTCCGGGCCGTTCGGTCCCCGGCACAACATCACCTGGAGTTGGCGGATCCGCGGCACTGTCGACACCGGCACGCTGGCCGCTGCGCTCGACGACGTCGTGGCCAGGCACGAGGCGCTGCGCACCAGGATCGTGCGCGACGGTGCCGACCTGTACCAGAGCATCGTGCCGCCGAGCCCGGCGCAGGTGTCCGAAGTAGACCTTTCGGACGTCGTCGCGGCACACCGGGACCGGCGCGCCGAGGAACTGATCATCGAACTGGAGGGTGACACCTTCCCGATCGAGCCGCTGCCGCTGCTGCGCGCCGTGCTCGGCCGGTTCGACGAGCAGGACTCGGTGCTGGTGCTGATCGCGCACCACGCCGCGATCGACGGCTGGTCCATGCAGGTGCTGGCCAGCGACCTCGTCGCAGGCTACGCCCGCAGGCGTGGGCACGCCGTCGCCGACCGCCCTGTCCCCACGCAGTACCGGGATTTCGCGGTGTGGCAACGGGAAGCGGTGGACGAGGCGGTGCCGCCGGCGTCGCGCGCCTACTGGCGCGACCAACTGCGCGGCGGCCGGATGGTCACCGCGCGGACGGACTATCCGCGCTCCGCGGACCTGCCGAGGAACACGTCGGTGCTGCGGTACGCGGTCGACGCGGACCTGGCCGCCGCGGTGGCGGCGGTGGCGAAGGACAGCCGCAGCTCGCCGTTCATCGTGCTGCTGGCCGCGTACAAGGTGCTGCTGGCCAGGCGTACCGGGGTGACCGACATCGTGGTGCCGACCATCGGGGCCAACCGCAAGCAGACCCGGTTCCAGGACACGGTGGGAAACTTCACCAACTTCATCCCGCTGCGCACCGACCTGGCCGACTGCGTCACGTTCCGCGACGTGCTCGACCGGACCCGCTCGACCTGCCTCAAGGCGTACTCACGGGAGATCCCGTTTCTCGTGGTGCTCGAGGAGGCGCCCGAGCTGATGGCCGCGGCCGCCGCGGAGGACCAGGCCCTGGTCGCCTTCCAGGTGCTGCAACTGCCGTTCGACCTGGACGGCGAGACAGTCGGCGACCTGGGACTGCGTACCGTCCCGCGGCGGCTGTCGCAGGAGGTGGCCACCGAGATCCCGGACGGCGCGCTGTGGCAGTTGGACGTGTCGCCCGCCGGCGAGATCAACGCGTACCTGGGTTACAACACCCACAAGTTCACCGAGGTCACGATGCGCACGCTGGCCGACGAGTTCAACCAGGTGCTCAAGGACGCGGTCCTCGACCAGCACGCGCCCCTGCGTATCTGACGAAACTGCGGACCTGACGACGAACGAGGTGTAGACGTGAACGAATCGGCACCGCAGTTCGGGCCGACCACCATCGAAGCGGACGACCCGCGCTACGAGAGCATGCTGCGCGGCACCAACCACCGGTTCGTCGCCAAACCGGACCGGGTGTGCGTGGTGACGACCACCGAGCAGGTGGTCGCGGTGGTCGGCGAGGCCGTCGCGACCGGCATGCGGGTCACGGTGCGCAGCGGCGGGCACGGCTTCGAGGGCTTCACCGCCGCGGAGGGCGGTGTGCTGCTGGACATGTCGGAGATGACCGACGTCTCGTTCGACCCGTCCCGCAACGCGTTCGCCGTCGAGCCGGGCGCCACGCTCGGGCACGTCTACCGGGTGCTGTTCAAGGGCTGGAACGTGACGATCCCCGGCGGCGAGTGCACCGAGGTCGGCGCGGGCGGCCACTTCGCGGGCGGCGGCTACGGTCCGCTGTCGCGCCGGGTGGGCGCGGTGGTGGACTACCTGTGCGCGGTCGAGGTCGTCGTGGTCGACGCGGACGGCACCGCGCGCGCGGTGGTGGCCACGTCCGAGCCCGACGACCCGAACCGCGACCTGTGGTGGGCGCACACCGGCGGCGGTGGCGGCAACTTCGGCGTGGTGACCCGCTACTGGCTGCGTGCGCCGGGGGTCACCTCGACCGACCCGGCCGAACTGCTGCCGAAGGCGCCGAGTCGTTGGCGCATCGGGTACTGCATGTGGTCGTGGGAGGCGATGACCGAGGAGTCGTTCGCGATCCTGCTGCGCAATGTCGGCACCTGGTTCGAGCGCAACAGCGCGCCCGGCTCGGTCCATGCCCAGCACTCGGCGTCGTTCTACTCGTCGCACCGTTCCGGTGGGGCACTGCTGGTCCAGGCGATGATCGACGACGAGATCCCGGACGCCGCCGCGCTGCTGGACTCCTACTTCGACGCGGTGAGCGAAGGTGTCGGCGTCGAGGGGATGCGCACCCAGTCGGTCCGGCCGTGGCTGTACTTCGCGGCCTACCCGAACTGGGGCGACCCCGGCGGCCCCGACGTCCGCCGGGTCAAGATCAAGGCCGCCTACCTGCGCAAGGGGTACACCGATTCGCAGCTCGCCACGATCTGGCACCACCTCACCAGGCCGGACGGCGACAAGAACCAGCTGATCCTGATCGGCTACGGCGGCCAGGTGAACACGGTCGCCCCGGACGCGACCGCGACCGCGCAGCGCGACTCGGTGCTGAAGGCGGCCTACATGTCGGTGTGGGGCGACGAGGCGGACGACCACTCGAACATCACCCGGCTGCGCGAGTTCTACCGCGACGTGTACGCGGAGACCGGCGGCGTGCCGGTGCCGGGCGAGGTCAGTGACGGTTCGTACATCAACTACCCGGACGTCGACCTGGCCGACCCGAGCTGGAACACGTCCGGGGTGCCGTGGTCGACCTTGTACTACAAGGACAACTATCCACGGCTGCAGCAGGTCAAGCAGCGCTACGACCCGCGAGACGAGTTCCACCACGCCCTGTCCGTCGAGCTGCCCTGACGCCCTGGGCCGCCGCCGCAATCCAGAAGATGCCGGCGCGGACCACCCGGGCTAAGAAGGTACGGCTGCGGCTACCATCCGTAGCCGTCAGGTGCTGATCGGAATAGAGGAGGGCACAGGATGCCTCAGTTCGCGGTGTTGATCTACGACAAGGACATTCCTTTCGAGGAGATTCCGCCGGAGGTTCTCGAAGCGCACGGCGAGGTTCCCGACAAGATCGAGAAGGCGGGCGGGGAGCTCACCGCGGGCTTCGCCGCGGAGCCCGCGTCGGCCGCCCGGGTGGTTCGCGGTGACTCGGTGACCACCGGCCCGTTCTACGCAGGCGCCCAGCAGATCACCGGATTCTTCATCATCGAGGCGCGCGACATCGACCACGCGGTGGAGCTGTCCAAGTTCGTGCCGATCATCGACGGCGGTGTCGAGGTGCGTCCGCTGCTCGCCGGGCCGCCAGAAGAGGAGTGACCAGCGCGGCACCCTGCGCGACCCGACCGCCAACCCGGTGGAACCGAACGGTTCCGCCGGGTTGCTCCATTGTGGACGTGCCTTGACCGGCGCGGCGATCCGGCACGGACGGATAAGGATCGGCTGGTGCGCGGCGGTAGCGTCGCGGCGTGGGGAGGCAGCCCCTCCTCGTCGCTTATTCGAAAACGTCAATTGATAGGGGTTGCCATGAAGACTGGCGGCTTACGCACCGCGAGCAGGCTGACCATCACCGCCCTCGCCGTCGCGGGTCTCACTCTGGTCGGCGGTGCCGGCGGCGCCGTTCCCGCGCAGTCGGCCCAACCGTCGATCCGGGTCGCATCCGGTTGGACGGCGCCCAACGGCGACAAGAACAACACCCGGCACGTCCTCGGTCCGATCAACTCCCACAACGTCAACAGGCTCAGCGTCGCGTGGACCGTGCCGATCCAGCAAGCCACCACCGACTGGCCCGGCAACGATGCGGCAACACCCGTCGTGGTCGACGGGGTCGCCTACACCCAGGACCTCAACTCCAACGTCTACGCGATCGACCTGCACAGCGGCAAGCTGTTGTGGACCAAGCTCTACACCGACCACTCCGCGGGCCCCAACGGCGTCAACGTCGCGGACGGCAAGGTGTTCGGCGCGACGGAATCATCGGTCTTCGCCCTGGACGCGCGCACGGGCACGCAACTGTGGAGCAAGACCATCACCCAGACCAGCGGCGAGGGCGTCGACATGGCGCCCGGCGTCAACGACGGCACCGTCTACGTGTCCACTGTGGCCGGTAACAACGTCAGCTTCGACGAGGGCAACGGCAAGGGCGTCCTGTGGGCGCTGGACGAGGCCACCGGCCGGACGAAGTGGACATGGCAGCAGGTCCCCACCGCTCTCTGGGGCAACACGACCCTCAACTCCGGCGGCGGCATGTGGGGACCGCCCTCCTTCGACGCCAACGGTGACCTCTACGTCAGCGTCGGCAATCCCGGGCCGTTCATCGGCACCAGCCTGTATCCGTGGGGCGCCAGCCGTCCCGGCCCGAACCTCTACACGAACTCCATCGTCAAGCTGAGCGCGAAGACCGGCAGGATGCTCTGGTACAACCAGGTCGAACCGCACGACGTCTTCGACTGGGACCTGAACATCACGCCCGTGCTGACCACGGTCGACCATCGCCCGGTCGCGCTGGTCGCCGGCAAGATGGGTGACGTCTTCGAGTTCGACTCGGTCACCGGCCACCTGCTGTGGAAGACGCCGGTCGGCGTGCACAACGGCCACGACCAGGACAACCTGTTCGCGATGCGCGGCCAGACCAGCAAGCTGCCGCAGTTCCCGTTCACCGTGTTCCCCGGCGTGCTCGGCGGCGTGATGTCGCAGCTCGCGATCGACGGCACGACGGCCTACGCGGCGGTCAGCGACTCCGGCGTCACCTGGCTCAACCAGACGGACCTGCAGCTCCCGTCGCTGGACTCCGGTACCGGTGAGCTGGTCGCGCTGGACCTGGAGACCGGCCGGATCAAGTGGTCGCTCCCGCTGCCCTCCTCGGCCTACGGTGCCGCGTCGGTGGTCAACGACCTGGTGTTCACCACGACCTTCGACGGGACCGTCTACGCGGTGAACACCCGGACCGGAAAGGTTGCCTGGCAGGCAAAGCTGCCCGCGCACGCGAACTCGCCGGTGGCGATCAACGGCCGGTACGTGCTCGCCGCGGGCGGCTGGCCGATGGCCTCGAACGAGACGGCCCAGATCGTCGCCTACCGCCTCGGCGACTAGTCGCCATCGGCAGCGGCCTCAGCATCAGCATCAGCAGCGCAGCGGGGAAGACCCATCGGGGCTTCCCCGCTGTCACAATGGAATTCGAGCTCTCCACCGAACGGCACAGGAGACCACCGACATGACCAACGGCAACGGCAGCGGTCTCGACCGGGCCGAGATCGAGCGGCGCGTGACCGAGATCTGGCGGGACGTGTTGGGCGCGCGGCCCGGACAGGACGACGCGACGTTCTTCGAGCTGTCCGGACAGTCCATCGCCGCGGTGCGCATCACGGCGCGGGTCGAGGACGAACTCGGTGTGCTCGTCGACGTCGGCGAGCTGTTCGAGGACCCGGACCTGCCCGGTTTCGTGGCCATCGTGCTGGCCAACGCGGAGCCGGACGGCGAGCAGAAGCTGTCGGCCTGACCGTACGCCCGCATCTCCCGTGGTCGGCACCGCGGGAGATGCGGGCGGCACCGGCCGAATGCGACGCTCGGACAACGGGCCAAGGAACGTGGCCGGTGCGGCTGCCCGACGAGAACATCGCCGCCGACGCCGCAGGTGTCGGCGGTTTTCTTTTGTGTACCAACAGAATCGAAGCCGAGCGGCCCGCACATCGGCAGCGGGCCGACTGCGACCGAGCTCGCCCAAGAAGCGCACCGCCGTTGCGGCGAAAGGAAACAACCATGACCACGACCTTCCCCACCAAGGTGTCGGCCGCCGAGCAGGCGTCCGTCGCGGCGCTGACCCAGCGACTCCTCGCGGCCTGGGCGTACAACGACGCGGACGGCTTCGCCGACCTGTTCACCGAGGACGGCACCCTGATCCTGCCCGGCGTGTTCCAGCAGGGCCGCGAAGCCATCCGGGCCTTCGCCAAGGACGCGTTCGAGAACCAGTACAAGGGCACCCAGGTCACCGGCAAGCCGATCAGCCTGCGGTTCTTCGGCTCGGACGTCGCGCTGCTGCTCTCGTCGGGCGGCGTGCTGGCGGCCGGCGAGACGGAGGTCTCCGACGCGCAGGCGATCCGGGCGTCCTGGTTCGCGGTGCGTGTCGACGGCCAGTGGCGGCTGGCCGCGTACCAGAACAGCCCGGCAAAGCGCGGCCTGCCGACCCCCGGCACCAACGCCTGACCACGCCGGAAACAGCGGCTGGCCGTGCCATGGCCGGTCGCTTCGCGTTGTGCGCGGCCCGCCGGCGGGCAGATACCAGCTCATCGACAGCGTACGAATGATGAGAGGAACGGCAGTCATGGTTATCGTGATGGCCTCGGACGCCGCGCCAGCGGATATCGACTCAGTGGTCACGATGGTCGAATCGGTGGGGGCTGAGGCGTTCGTCAGCCGTGGCGTCACCGAACTGTTCGACAACGGCACCGATTCCGTCCGCGCGCGCGTCAACAGGGTGGTCATCGGCGTTGTCGGCGACCTGGATCTGCTGGCCTCGCTGAACCTGTCGGAGATGCGCGGGGTGAGCCGGGTCGCCCGCGTGTCGGCGAGCTACAAGCTGGTCAGCCGCGAGCACCACCTCAACCGGTCGACGGTCAAGGTGGGCGGCGTTTCCATCGGCCCGGACACCGCGACGCTGATCGCGGGCCCGTGTGCCGTCGAGACGCCCACCCAGACCCTGGCGGCGGCGCTGATGGCCCGGTCCGCGGGCGCGACGCTGTTGCGTGGTGGCGCGTACAAGCCGCGCACCTCGCCGTACGCCTTCCAGGGGCTCGGCGAGCGCGGCCTGAAGATCCTCGCCGACGTGCGGGACGAGACCGGCCTGCCGATCGTCACCGAGGTCGTCGGCGTCGAGGACGTCGCCATGGTCGCGTCCTATGCGGACATGCTGCAGATCGGCACCCGCAACATGCAGAACTTCCCGCTGCTGCGGGCGGTCGGCGCGGCGGGCAGGCCGGTGATGCTCAAGCGCGGCATGAACGCGACCATCGAGGAGTGGCTGATGGCCGCGGAATACATCGCACAGCGCGGAAATCTCGACATCGTGCTGTGCGAGCGCGGCATCCGCACCTTCGAGACGGCGACCCGCAACACGCTCGACATCTCCGCGGTGCCGGTGGTGCAACAGCTCTCGCACCTGCCGGTGATCGTCGATCCATCGCACTCCGGCGGCCGCCGCGACCTGGTCATCCCGCTGACCAGGACGGCCGTCGTGGCCGGCGCGGACGGCGTCATCGTCGACGTGCACCCGCAGCCCGACACCGCCCTCTGCGACGGCCCACAGGCCCTGATCGGCGAGGACCTGCCGGAGCTCGCCAGGGCATTCCGGGAGCTGAGCACGTACATGGGCCGCGAGGTGTCGACCGAACGTCGACTCAGGACCGCCTGACAGCACCAGCAAACCCAGCGCACCGCCGGTGGCCACCCCCTTTGGCCACCGGCGGTGCGTCGCGTTGTGCCCAGGGGTGGCCCGGCCCGGCCGTAACTCAGCTGACCTCGGCGCACCAGCTGAATAGAGTCGGGCGGTGTCCGAGCTACAGCGCCTGCGAGCCGACCATGACGCGGCGGTCCTGGCCTTCGAACTGGCCAACCGCGCCTACTTCGCCGCATCGATCTCCGACCGGGGCGATGAGTTCTTCGCGCAGTTCGCCGAGCGGCACCGCGCCTTGCTGGCCGAGCAGGAGGCCGGCATCGGCGCCTACTACGTGCTCGTCGCCGACGATGGCTCGATCCTGGGACGGTTCAACCTGTACCGCTGCCAGGACGGTACCGCGGACCTCGGCTACCGGGTCGCGCAGCGCGTCGCCGGCCGCGGCGTGGCGACCGCGACCGTCCAGGAGTTGTGTCGGCTGGCAGCGGTGGACCACGGGCTGCGCACGCTCAGGGCGGCCACCTCCCATGGGAACCTCGCATCTCAGAAGGTGCTGTCCAAGGCCGGTTTCGTCCCGACCGGCCCGGCCGACCCGGCAGACCTCGGCGGTGAGCCAGGCACCTGGTATCAGCGCAGCCTGGGGGACGGTCAGGGCGATCGTGCCGTAGTCCGTGGGGTTGTCCCAGTCGATCGGACCGGATAGAGCGGCAGCGGCCGTTACAGGGCCGGGACGGCACGACGGAGCCCGGCGCGGTCAAGCCGCGCCGGGCTCCGAAGTAGTCATGGGGACTTACACGCTGTGGGACAGGGCATCCGCCTGCGGCATCGGCATGATCCGGAACAGCTTGGTGAACGTGGTGATCAGTGCGGGGTCGCCGAGGAACTTGACGTCGCCGCTCTCGATCGCTTCCGCCGCGCTGAGCTCGCCGGTCATCATCGGCTTGAGCGCCATGCCGGGGTCGAGCACGAGGTCGGCGCCCGGCAGCGGGCCCTCGCCGGTGTCGATCTCGCCGTCGTGGATCTTGGCGTGGACCACCAGGTCGCCCACGGTCAGCTGGTAGCTCACCGTCACGCCGGCGGCCGCCTCGGGACGGAACGTGGTCCGCAGGGCCATCCGCACCGAGTCGGAGGTGACCACGTCCTCCGGTCGCGGATCGCCGAGCAGGCGCGCACCCCAGCGGCCGAGCCGGATGACGATGTCGTCGAGCTCACGGCCGAACTCGGTGAGCGTGTACCGGGTCTCGCCGTCCGTGTCCTGCACGCGGCGCACGACGCCGCCGTGCTCGAGTTCCCGCAGCCGCGCGGACAGGATGTCCGTTGCCGCGCTGGGGAATCCGTCGTGCAGCTCGTGGAAGGTCTTCGGGCGGATCAGCAGGTCGCGGATGAACAGCATCGACCAGCGCTCGCCGACGATCTCCAGGGCACGCGAGAGTCCACAGAACTGGCCGTAGGTGCGCCGGGTCATCGTCTGCAACTGGGAGATGACGGCCTCCATATAGGAGGACTCCGCGGAGTTCATCGCCATCGCTTCGTCGAAGTCGGTTTCGGTGTCCGGTTGCCTCGTGCCGTTCGTCGTGAATTGGAACCTGTCGCTCGCGATTGTCACGCCCTGCCGGTCGACGACCAGCTTCCATCGCGCTTCAGTCATTGCGCGTCCAATCTTCCGGTCCTCGGACTCACCCAGTTCAATGTTCATGGTCCTGCCTGGCAGGTGTGAGCCGCATCTCCCGGATTGCCGGGCCGTACGGCCCGAATCGCAATCCACAAGAAGATCAACCGCTGGCGTCGTCAGTCGGCGACCGGGTCGGCCGCGGTGCGCCGGACCGGGCCAAGATAGCGGATACCGAAGCTGTCCGAGCCGTGCAGGCTGATCTCCAGGACGAGGTCCGCACGCACCAGGACGGCGAACTCGTTCGGGCGCCGGGGGTCCTCCGCGACCTTGTAGGTCTGGCACACGGAGCCGTCGGCGACCGCGAACAGCACGCGGTACACCGCGTTCTGCTCGACCTGCCCGGCTGTCTCGGCCCAGGCGTCGAGCAGGTCGAGGCCGGTCTCGAGGCGGCACTGCGGGGTGTTGCCGACGCTGCCGCCCGGCCCGGTTGGCTGGTACATGGCACTTCTCGCTTCCTGTCAGTCGTAGCATAACGGTGCTATTTCTTAAAAGATAGCGGTGTTATGTCATACTGTCAAGGTGAGTCCACGCCGATCCGATCCCAAGACCCGCGACGCGCTGGTGGACATCGGTGCGCGCCTGTTGAGCCTGGAAGGCCCGGACGCCCTGTCCACCCGCCGGATCGCGGCCGAGGCCGGCACGTCGACCATGGCCGTGTACACCCACTTCGGCGGCATGAACGGCCTGGTCCGCGAGATGGTCTACGAGGGCTTCCGCCGGCTGCGAGACGAGTTCGCCCGGGTCACCGTCACCGACGACCCGGTGGCCGACGCGGCTACCTACGGCCGCGCCTACCGGCGCAACGCGCTGGCCAACCCGCACCTCTACCCGATCATGTTCGGTGGCACCCGGCTCGCCGGTTTCGAACTGACCGAGGAGGACCGCCAGCACGGCCGCTACAACCTGCTCGACGTCGTCAACTGCGCGGGCCGCTGTATCGAGGCCAAACGCTTCCGCGCGGCGGAAACCGGCATGGTCGCCCACCAGATGTGGCTGGCCGTCCACGGCCTGGTCAGCCTCGAACTCGGCGACTACCTGATCGAGCCGTGGACCGCGGACGCCTGCCTCGAAGCCCAACTCGTCGGGCTGATGATCGGCGCGGGCGACACCGAGCGGGCCGCCACCCACTCGGTAGCCGTCTCCGCCAAGCGTTTCGCCGGCGAGTTCGGCGCCATCGCGACGGTGTGACTACTCCGGCTCTGCATGGTGCTCCAGCAAACTTGCCGGTCGCCACGAACAACCAACCCATCAGGGCAATATGTCGTGGTGCAAGGCCGTTACCCGGTGATCACCATCTCGTCGACCGCTCCACCGCCTCTACCACCGGCAGCCAATCAAAGCCTGTGGAGTCGCCCTTGACCATCGGCTTGCGTCGAATAACCTCATTGCGCAGTACCTGTACACCCCATCGCCGTAGCTTGCGCAAGCTCTTGTTAAATGCAGGATGAGCAGCCAAGGTTGACTTGGCGTATGGCACGGCAATGATCGGTAGCCGTAGGCCAATTGCCTCGTTCAGCAGGCCGAGCGCGAAGGTGTCGCTGATGCCAGCCACCCACTTGTTGATCGTGTTGAAGGTGGCTGGTACCACTGCTATCGCATCGGATTTCGGCAATGCGTCGCCGTCGCCAGGAAATTGATGATCTTGGCGTACCGGAGAGCCGGTCTGCTGAGCGAGTGCCACTGTGTCCAACCAAGTGGCGGCGCGCGGTGTAGCGATAACGCAGACCAGCCAACCCTGTTCGATCAATAAGGTAATAAGCTCGCTGATCCGTTGCGCGGGTGGTGCGGCGCAGACGATCAAATAGAGCACTCGGTGGCGAGTTGCGACCGGTTCACTCACCGCAACACATCTGCCCGAGCAGCGAGAGCCCGCAGGCCAGGTGTTGCACCCGTTCGCTCACGACCTAGCAAGGTACTCAATAGTGATCGAGCTGCGGCGTTGCGCGAAATTACTTGAGCTGCGACACGTTCGCCTTCAAGCAAATGGAGTACGGCAAGACCGTCTTCCTCTTGCTGCACTGCTGCTCTCGCCAAATCAAGGTGGACCTGGGAGCGACGACCGGCAAGCACCTTGGGTAGACAGTCCGTATCAATGGCTGCACCGAGTTGCACAGCCTGCTTGGTATCACCGAGGTCCAAGCGCACAGCGACCTCGTGGATAGCAACGTTTGTGGGACCAAACGCTGTCCACAACCAGTTACCATCGACACTCAGTTGTTCAGCGAGTTGCCATGCGTTCTGCAAATGCTGTTGCGCTTGTGTCCTGTCGCCTCGACGTGCTGCCAGAATCGCTGACAGCAACAGCAACGCACCTCGAACCGAAAGCGTCTCTTGTCGATGGGCTGCGCCGCCCGGCGGCATATGTCGCCGAGTCATATCGTCGGCGGTGCTAACGGCAAGCTGTTCGGCGTCTTCTTCGTGTCCAGCTCGCAGGAGCGCGCAAGCCACTTGATATTGGGCGGCACCGATAAGTCCGTGATGCCCGCTCTCTTGTGCCTGGCGCAAAGCACGGTCGGCCGTCACCCATGCCAGACCGGCATCAGCCTGTTTCGTCGCCAGTTTGGCAGCAGCGACATAGGCGGCGGCCATTGTCTGAGTCAGATTGACGCTGTTCATGCTGCCGTCGTTGGTATCGGCAAGGCGATCAAGTTGCCACAACAACGTCGGCAGCAGATCAGCGGCGCCGTCGTAATCTGCGGACTGGTAGAGACGGTGGGCCTCACGAGTCGCGGCCTGCGTCGTTGCGATATTGAACGGTATGTGTGACGTCGCCACGACCGCACGGCCGAGCACCACTTGGCGCAAGGCGTCAAGGCTCGCCTGGTAGCTGCCAGCTTGGTCAACGGCTGGCATCGGCGTCGGCGCACCAGGACGCTTTTGAAGCTGCGCCACTCGTGCGCGTACGTCAGCTAGTTCACGTACGCGGACCACCTGCTCGTGCTCGGCCTTGGCGGCTTGGAACTCGTGGAAGCCGGTCAGCAGGCTGCCGTCAGCGCGACAGGCTTGGTCGGCGGCCTGCCAGAAGCGTTCATCCCCCCGACTGCGCCCCTTCTCGATGTGCGCAACGGTCGTTCGATCGCAGATGGCCGCCTGGGCAAGCTGGCCTTGCGTCAGCTCAGCGGCTTGCCGGAACGTGGCCAGACGATCGCCGAGGGCACGGCGCAGTGTCGTGATTGCTTCCGGTTCCCGTGCCATGTCACCCACATTCCCACTTTGTGTACCAACACGCTGTCTCTCACAGCATAACCGCAGGTGATTGCTGGTGTGGCAACCCTTCGCACGTACTCGCGCACGCCAGGTGATCACCGCTTGACTGCTGGTCAGGCAACCGACACACGGCCCCGGAGGACGTCACGGGCCGACTGTCGCTGGTCGTGTGTGAACGATCGGAGGATCAGCAGTGAGGACACCAACCAGGTCATGCCCGACGGTCGGTCGTGGTGGCGTCGTGCCTTACATCACGTCCTGGAGTGAGGAGACGAAGCTCCCCGTCGAGGTCGTCATGCGCACCAGTATGGGTATCGGCTTCGGTATCGCGTACGTGGACGAAACCCCGGCCGACCGCGACCGGGACGGCATTCTCTGGACCCGCAAACCCAACCGCCACGGGCACGGCCGTCCCGAGTTCGGCGATGTCCACTCCCAACGGCAACGGCGCGCCATGCGGCTGCTGCTATGCCAGGTCTGCGGCCAACCCGCCGACCGCAACACCGACGGCGTCCTATGGCTGCTGCCCGACTACTACGCCGAGGCCGAGGGCTGGCCGGAGAACTACGACCTGGCCGAACCACCCGTCTGCGTGGCATGCGTCCCCGTCGCGACACGGCTGTGCCCCGCCCTACGCAAGGGGTATCTGGGCATCCGCGCCCGCAACGCCCCCATCTGTGGAGTCCGAGGCGTGGTCTATCAACCGGCTCGTCCGGCGCCGGTCATGTTGCGGGACTACCTTGTCCGCTACGACAACCCCACGATCCGCTGGACCGTCGCCGACCAACTACTACGGACACTCCAGGACTGCACCACCGTCGACCTCGACCACCACACCACACCCGAGAGTGGATCATGATCGGGACGGGTGTCCGTGACCCCGAGGACCCCGACCGATGGCTGGTAGCGCCGTGGCCAGCGGACGCGACCTTCGGCGCGGTCCTGCACCACTTCCGACAAGCCAGCGTCGCACGGCTGCCCAGCGACGGCGGCATCGCCCGTCTGCTGGCCTTTCACGAGGGCTTCCGGGCCGCACTGGCGGCAGCCCCTATCGAAGAGTTCACCGACCAGGACCAACACGACTGGTGCGGCCACATCCTGGACTGTGCCGAACTCAGCGTGACCCTCTTCCAGAACCAGTACCTCGCTCACCACGGTCACGATCCCCAGGCAGACGAGGACGAGCACGTCCAAACGATCCAACACCGAAGCGCCGCCCAGCTGCCAGGGCCGTGATCGACTTGGTGGCGATGTGGCGGGACTACGCCCACCACAACAAGCAGCGTGCCCTCGCCCAACGGGCCACCGGTGATGTATTCGGGGCGCGGCTGAGCACAGCGCGAGCGGATGTCCGCGCACAGGCTGCTGAACTGGTGGCAAAGTGTGCCACGCCCACAGCCGCCGCCATGGAAATGCCCGGAGGGCAACAGCACTGTGGCAGTCAGACCTGCCGTTGATCGGCTTTGACGCGGCGGCGGTCGCCTACATCCAGGCTCGGGTGTGGCAGCACTGTGCACAGGCGATCGAGCCGGGGTTACCCCGGGTACAACCCAAGCTGGAGTGGGAGTAGACCACCGCGCGGCGACCGTTCCACAGGTCACTCGACGGAGTCGGCGCAGGCGACACCGAGCGGGCCGCCACCCACTCGGTGGCCGTCTCCGTCAGGCGTTTCGCCGCCGAGTTCGGCGCCATCGCGACTGTGTGAGTGTGGCTACGCCAGCAACTTGCCGGTGCGGTCAACCGCTGACATGGGCGGTGTTGTCGAGCCAGTCCTGGGCGAGGTCGGTGTGGCCCTCGACGGTGACGTCGGTGGCTTCGCGGTCGGTGAGAGGGAGTCGTCGGGTCAGGATCAGCAGCAGCGACAGTGCCGGGCCGGTCACCGTCACGTCGGCCTGCTGGGTTCGGCGCTGCCACGTCGCCCCGTCCGGCCGCCGTTCGACGAACCAGGCGCCCGCGTCGTCCGCGGTGTCGGTGGCCAGCCACTGCAGGGTCTGCCCGGTGCCCCGGATGGCGTGGGCGGACTCGGACCGCCGCATCTCCCAGGTGGGGGAGGTGAGCATCGCGAGGTGGTTGCTGATGAGCGCGGCTGCGAGGTCGGCGTCAATGTCGTTGTCGATGTCGGCCGGTCGGTCCGCCGCGTTGGCTGCGTCAAAGCCGTGGACAACCGCCTCGTTGAGGGCGCTGGACAGCCAGAATCTCGTCCCGGGCCGCTCGTCCCCCGCGGGGTTGAATACCGGCGCGTCGAGCGCGTCATCGGAGCACGCGCTCGCGACCCGCTGCGCGGACTCCGACAGCCACGCCGGCCACTCGCGGGGGTCGGTGGGGAGTACGGCCATCTCCGTGGGCAGCTGTGTGGGGTCGGTGATCCGCCGCTCGATGATCTCCGCGACCCAGTTCTGGGACTGGCCCACATGCTCGACCAGGTCGGTGATGGTCCACCCCTGGGCTGTCGGCACCGCTGCGTCAGGTCCGGCCGCGACGGCTGATCCCGCCAGACGTTGGGTGTGTTCGACGATCGCTCGCCGTGCCTGTTCCGCGTTGAGCTCGGTCATGGGCGCCAAGGTACTCGTCGACGACGAAGGCCACACGTGACGTCGGCAGCGCAGGCGAACCCGGTCCGCCTGCGCTGCCTCTTCAGTGTCTACAGTGGAACGTCGTGACTACGCCGACTTCGCCTGCGGCGGTGGGAGTTGGTGGTAGGCACCGGCGAAGAACAGCAGCGCGTCCCGGTCCGTGCCCCGGCTCGACGTCAGCACCTTGCCGAGGAAGATCGAGTGGTCGCCGCCGTGGTAGACCTCGGACAGCCCGCACTCCAACCAGGCCAGCGCACCGACCAGCAGCGGTGCGCCCGTCTGCGGGCCGGGCACCCACTCGACCGCGTCGAACTGGGCCATGCCCTTGGGCCGGGTCCGGTCGGCGAAGTACCTGGCCAGGTGCTGCTGGTCGGCCGCGAGCAGGGACACGCCGAAACCGCGGGTGGACAGGATCGCCTCGTGGATGCGCGCCGGCCGGGCCACACAGCACAGCGCCAGCGGCGGATCCAGCGACACCGATGAGAACGCGTTGGCCGTCATGCCGTGCCCGTGCTCGCCACCGGCGGTCAACACCGTGACGCCGCTGGCGAACTGCGACATCACCTCGCGCAGCGAGGCGGGAATCATCTCGCCACGCTGTTCGCGTTGAAACGGAATCAGGCGCCCTTCCCCTGACACGTCACCCTCCAACCGCCGTCGACACCGTGGACCCGCGCCGGGCGAACTGCGCGCCGTGGTACGGGGCCAGCGCCTCGCGCAGCACGGCCGGCACCCGCGCCGGAACCGTCTTGTTGATCGGCCCGCGCATGCACGCGAGCCGCTGCTTTCCCTTGGCCACCAGGTTCTCCAGCCCGTCGGCCAGCCGCACGTAGTCGAAGCTGAACTCGATCTGGGTCTGGGTCAGCTCCTCGAGGCGCATCCGCACCGACAGTTCGTCGAACGCGGTGATCTCGGCGAAGAACTCGCAGTCCGCCTTGAGCGTGTACAGCTTCAGGTCGTCGTTCAGCAACACTTCCGGCGCCTTCTCCTTGAGGAACTTCTCCCGGCAGTGACCCTGCCAACGCAGGTAGTTGACGTAGTAGACGTTGCCGACGAAGTTGGTCTCCTCGAGCCCAACCATGTGGCGGATCTCGTAGTAATTGGTCACCTTCGTCAGTTTTCCTCTCTCGCCAGCACCGCGAACACCACGGAGTCGGGCCCGTAGCTCAACGTGGTGACCCACGTGGCCACCTTCGCGTCGCCCGCGGACAGCACCACCCAGCCGTCCGGGTGAACTCGGTCCACGGTGAGCGTCCGGCTGGTGATCCCGGCCTTGCGCAGGCACTCCAGCGCCGACCAGACTCGGGTGCCGGCCACGTCGACGTGCTCGCCGGACTCGGCCATCACCAGGTCGCGGACGCGGCGCAGGCCATCGCCGAGCAGCCCGGCCCAGTCCTCCTCCGTGCGGTGCGCCACCGTCTCCACGTCGCAGCCCAGCTGCTGGCCCGATCCGGTCACCACCAGGCTGACACCGGCGCCGTGGGACGCCGAGATCGCGACGCCGTCCAGTTCCGGCTTGCCGTCCGGCCGGTGCGCCACCGTCACCGGGGCACCGATGGCGCGGCTGGCGGCGAGCTCGGTCTGCGCCCGCCGGTCGGTGTCCGCGCCGGACCGGGCCGACTCGGGGTCCGGCTCGACGACCACGGCACGGCTGCCACCGAGCACGCGCTCCAGCGACCGCTCCAGGTAGCCGCTGAGCATCGCGGGCACCCATGGGCCGGAGCCGTCCTTCTTCCGCACGGCCCGCAGTGTCAGGCCCTGCCAGCGTTCGACCACCCGGCCTGCCGGGTCGAGCACGTCCACGTCGTAGACGTAGCTGTCGCCGTCCTGCGACCGCTCCCGGGCGTCCATGACCACGAACTCGGCGTGCTGGTCGGCCGGTTCGGCCAGGTACAGCTTCTCGACGCCCTGTGGCAGCAGGGTCGCGTCGGGCACACAGCACTGGATGGCGTGCATCACCGCGTCCCGGGTGCCCGGGTCGGCCAGCACCTGGTCCTGTGGCAGGTAGGCGGCGAACCACGGCGCCGGTGTGGTGGTGGACAGTTCGGCCACCGCGTGCCGGGCGCTCGCCCGCCGGTAGCCGAGCAGGCGCTGGAACCGCTTGCCCTGGAACAGAACCCCGCCGTAGAGCTCGGTGATCGGGTCCACCGGCACGATCGGCAGTTGGGTCGCCTCCCGTGACGGGCCGTCGTCGGGCAGGGCGGGCTGCGGCAGCCGCAGCGTGGCCCGGAAGTGGTCGGCGCTGAACCCGGTGTCCTCGGCGCGGATGGCCACCGACACCGTCTCGGTGTCGCGGACCAGCGTCGCCAGCCGCACGGTGGTCGCCTTGCCGGGGCGGACCACGATCGGGCGCAGGAACTCGACGTCCTCCAGCAGCGGCGATCCCTCCCGGCCGAGCACGGCCGTGGCGACCTGGGTCATCGCCTCCATGCCGACCACCGCGGGGAACAGCAGGTCGCCGTCCAGTAGATGGTCGGACAGGTACGGGTCGCTGCCGGTGGACAGCTCGGCCTCGGTGATCAGCTCGACGTCCGGGTAGTGCACCACCACCCGGTCGACGAACCGGGTCAGTGGCAGCTCCTGGCTGGTGTCCAGGGGCAGCGTCGGCAGCCCGCCCATCCGGCCGCTGATCGTCAGCACCGGACCGGCCGACGGGTCGGCGAGCACCTGGCGCAGCACGCTCAGGCCGTTTTCAAGGGAGACCGGGGTGATGCCGTCGCGCACCAGCGCCTCGACCACGCCCAGCTTCTCGCCCATCCCGGCGCCCGACCAGACCGACCACTCCATCGCCAGCGCCCGCGACTTCGGGTGCGCGCGCTGGAAGTCGACGGTCAGCTCGCTCATCCAGTCGTTGGCGGTCGAGTAGTGCGCCTCGCCGCGCAGGCCCGCCCGGCCGATGATGCTGCCGAACGTCACCAACAGTTTGATCTTGTCCTGGTCCACCGCGTCGAGCACCGCGCGCAGGCCGGCGACCTTCGGGGCGAGCGTCTGGTGGAACGACTCCTCGGTCAGCTTGGCCAGTGCCGCGGGCTCGTTGCGGCCCGCGCCGTGCAGCACCGCGGTGACCGGGCCGAGTGCGGCCTCGAACCGCGCCACGGCCGTGGCGACCTGCTCGGCGTCGGTGACGTCGACCCGCTCGTAGCGGTAGATCACGCCGGCCGCGGCCATCCTGGCCAGGTTGGCGGACAGTTCCTCGTCGTCCGCCGGATCGGCCCGGCCGACCAGCGCCAGCTTGGCCGCTGAGTCCTTCGCCATGACCAGCGCGCACTCGGCGGTGATGCCCTTGCCGCCACCGGTGACCAGCAGGACGTCCGAGCCGTCCAGCGGGGTGCCGGTGCGTGGCTGTGCGGGTGGTTGCACCACGCGCAGCATCGGTGCCGTCCGTTGGCCGTCCGCGTCGTAGCGGACCTCGCTGAACGTGGTGGTGGCAGCGGCTTCGGTGATCACCCGCCGTACCGTCTCGTCCACCGCGGCCGCGGTGGCCGGGGCCAGGTCGGGCAGGCCGACGATCGTGGTCGGCACGCCGGACGCCTCCAGGAACGTGGTCCTGGCAAGGCCGGACGCGCCGAACTTGTGCTGTACCACGACGAACCGGGTGCCGGCGGGCGCGCCGACGGCCACCTTGCCCGCCTTCAGGAACAACTCGACGTGCTGCTCGCCGTTGTCCGGCAGGCACAGCAGCACACCGTTGCCGATGCCGGCCTCGGCCAGCGCGACCTGCAGCCGCTCGGCGAGCGGGTGGCCGGCAGGCGCGAACACCTGCCACGACCCGACCGGGCCGGTGCCGACGTTCACCCTCGGCGCCCTGGCCGGCAGGTAGTCCACGGAGAACGGCCGCACCCAGGCCGCCACGCCGGCCGCCTCGGCACTGGGGCCGCGGTTACTGTCGCCGTCCTGTGCGGTCGCGGCCAACTCGTCGATCAGGTCCGCGAGCTCGCCCAGCGACACGGTGGCGAAGCTGGTGGTCAGCTCCAGCGTCGGGTGGCCGAGTTGGCGGGTGACCTCGTTGACGATCTGGCCCACGGTGATCGAGCTCAAGTGCAGGTCGTCGAGCGGGTGGGTGGCCGCGGTCACGGTCTCCAGCGGCAACTCGACGCGTTCCGCGGCGAGCCTGCGCAGCAGGTCCAGTGTGGACGGACCGTCCGCGCCGTTGGCCGCCACCGATTCCGTCGCGGACACCTCCGCGACGGTTTCCTCGCCCGGCCGAGCCAGTCCGACGGCGAGGTCGGGGGCTGCTTCGCACGGGCTGGACAGGAAGTTGAGCGCGCCGTCCAACGGCAGTGGACGCAGCACCCGGTCGGCGAACAGCGCCTCGGTGTCCAGCGCGGCCCCCAGCGCATACGCGGCGCCCAGTACGGACAGCAGCGAGCTGAGCGACTGGTTGTCGGTGTCGACGGACAACACCGGCACGTCCGGCGCGATGTCACGCAGCAGGCCGGCGAGCACCCGGCCGGGGCCGACCTCGACGGCGAGGTCGGCATCGGCCGCCGCCTTCGCGGCCGCCGCGTGGAAGCGAACCGGGAACAGCACCTGGTCGCGCAGCAGGGTGCGCAGGTCGGTGGTCGGATCGAGCACGTCACCGGTCACGGTGGACACGATCGAGCGGGTGGGCGGAGTGAACGTGAACTCGGCCAGCCGCGCGGTCATCGCCTCGGCCGCGGGCTGGACCAGCGGCGAGTGGAAGGCGTGCGAGACGTTGATGCTGGTCGCGGTCAGGCCGGCGGCCCTGGCCCGCTCGCAGACCCGGTCCACCGCACCGGCATCGCCCGCGATGACCGTCTGCTTCGGACCGTTGTACCCGGCGATCACCACCGGGTCGTCCGCGAACAGCTGCTCGGCCCGGTCCGGCGTGGTGGCGATGCTGGCCATCGCGCCGCCGCCCTGACTGGCGTTGGCCATCACCTGGCCGCGCGCCTTGGCAAGGCGCAGCACGTCGTTGCCGCCCATGGCGCCGGCCCAGGCCAGCGCGGTCAGCTCGCCGAGGCTGTGCCCGACCGCGACGTCGGCCTCGATGCCCAGCGTCCGCAGCACCCGCAGGGCCGCGACCGAACCGGCCACGATGCGCGGCTGCGCGACTTCGGTGGCGACCTGGTCGCCGCCGGTGGGCACGCCCGCCTCCTCGAACACGGCCTCCGCCACGGCGAACCGGCGACGGATCGCACCGACGGTGCCACGCCCGGAACCCTGGCCGGGGAACAGGAAGGCGATCTTCGGGGCGCTCGTCCCGTGATCGAGGAACACCCCGTTCGCGGCGAACAGGCTTTCATCGCCCGCGTCCAGCGCGGTGAGCAACTGGCCGAGCTTGGCGGTGGCGTCGTCCGGGCTGGTGGTCACGACCGCGGCCCGCACCGGCCCGCCGGACAGCTGACCGGCCAGCGTGCCGGCCACGTCAGCCAGCTCGGCGAACGACAGCGCCGGCAGCAGGTCGGCCAGCGCGGTGACCCGGTCGCGCAGCGCGTCGGCGTCGACGGCGTCCAGCAGCAGCAGTTCGGCGTCCTGCCGGCTGCCGACCAGTGCCGCCGTCTCGCTGGGCAGTTCGGCCCGACGAGTGGCGCCCGGCGCCTGTTCGAGCGCGATGTGCGTGTTGATGCCACCGAAGCCCATCGCCGACACGCCGGCCCGGATCGGCTGGTCCGCGGGCCACAACTCGGCCTCGCGCGGCACGTACATGGCCGGGGACTCGCCGGTGAGCTTCGGGTGCGACTCGAAGTGACCGGTGGCAGGCGGGATGACCTGGTGGTAGACCGACAGCGCGGCCTTGATCACGCCCGCGACACCCGCGGCGGCCTTGGTGTGGCCGAAGTTGCCCTTGACCGAGCTGACCGCGGCCGGACGGGCGTCCGGGTCGGCCATGCGCCGGGCCGAACCGAGCGCCTCCAGTTCGGTGGCGTCGCCCAGGGCGGTGCCGGTGCCGTGGCCCTCGAAGTAGGCGACGGTCTCCACGCCGTACTCGGCCCGGCCGTAGGCGCGGTTGATGGCCAGCCGGTGGCCCGCGGCCTCGGGGCGGGTGATGCCGCCCTTGCCGTCCGACGAGATGCCCCAGCCGGTGATCGACGCGTAGATCCGCAGGTCGCGGGCTATCGCGTCCTCCTCGCGCATCAGCACGATGACGCCGGAGCCCTCGCCCGGCCAGAAGCCGTTGGAGTCCTTGTCGTAGATCTTCATCTCGCCGGTGGCCAGCGCGCCCGTCTTGGCGAACCCGATCACCTCGAACGGGTCGATGGACAGGTCGACGCCGCCCGCGAGGCAGACGTCCAGGTCGCCGTCCGCGAGCGCCTTGGCCGCGGTGGCGATCGAGAGCAGCGACGACGAGCAGGCGCCGTCGACGGTGTAGCCGCCGCCGCCGAAGTCGAAGTAGTTGCAGATGCGGCCCGCGATGGTGTTGGCGAGGCCGCCGGCGAGCGTGTCCTCGTCGATGGCCGGGAACGGCGCCTTGTACACCGGTTCGAGGTCGCGCAGGAACGTGCTGGTCTCGTCGTCGTCCCAGCCCTTGGCGGCCAACGCGGCGGCCAGGGTGCGCCGGACGTAGGGCCAGCGCAGCCGCATCAGGTTGGCGCGGGAGAACTCACCGGTCAGGCTGTTGCCGATGACCACGCCGGTGGCCTGGCGCGGCAGGCCTGCCGCGTCCGGGAAGCCTGCGTCGGCGAGTGCCGTCGCGGCGACGTCCAGCGCCAGCCAGTGCGTGAGGTCGGTCGACCGGTAGGTGCTGCCGGCGACCTTGTACTTGAGCCGGTCGAATTCGAAGTCGCGCAGCACGGCCGCTTTGCTCGCATAGAAGCGGTCCGGCGCCTTCGGGTCGGCCGAGTAGTAGTCCGCCTGGTTCATCCGCTGGTCGGGCAGCCTGCGGAAGGCGCGGCGCCCGGCCAGGATGTTCTCCCAGAGATCTTCGGTGCTAGCGGCGTCGGGGTACCGAAGTCCGATGCCAACGATCGCGATCCGCACGGTGCTCAACGTATACCGCCTATTCTCGATGACCTGCCGACCCCAATCGGCGCGCCCATTAAACGCCGGGCCGCATAACGCGGCTAATCCAGCCGAGTCCGGCGATAGTCCTCGACACGCTTTTAGCTTGCCTCGTCAAGGGTGCACCAGCGCTGCGGCGGATGCCTTCTCCTCATGTGCCGTCCGCCCATTTCTCCGATATTGCCGAGCTTATCCATGATCATCAAACGGATGCGACCGCACTTGCGGAGATGCGCCGTGACTATTGCCGAGCTGACCATGGCAATGCCCCACCACCGGAGGAATCGATGCCATCATCTCTCGGTCGAGTACCCCCTGGACCACCCCGCCGGGCCGCACTCGAGGTGCTGCGCAAACTGCGCGCGGACCGGCTGGGCCTGATGAGCGAGGCGGTCACCGAGTACGGCGACGCGGTCCGGGTGGCGATCGGCCCGAAGAAGCTCTACATCTTCAACGCCCCCGACCACGCCAAGCACGTGCTCGCGGACAACGCGACCAACTACCACAAGGGCATCGGCTACACGGAGGCCAAGCGCGCACTCGGCGACGGGCTGCTGACCAGCGAGGGCGCGCTGTGGAAGGAGCAACGGCGCACCATCCAGCCGGTGTTCCAGCACAAGCGGATCGCCGCGCAGGCCGACGTGATCGTCGACGAGGCACTCGGTCTCGTCGGGCGGCTGCGCGCGCACCAGGACGCGGGCCGGCCGGTCGACGTGCTGTCCGAGATCACGGCGCTCACCCTGGGTGTGCTCGGCAACACACTGCTGGACGCCGACCTCGGCGCGTTCGAGTCGATCGGGCACTCGTTCGAGGACGTGCAGGACCAGGCCATGTTCGAGATGGAGACCCTGGGCATGGTGCCGAGGTGGCTGCCGCTGAAGCGCCAGCGGGCGTTCCGCCGCTCGCGCGCCGACCTCGAACGGATCATGCGGATCCTGGTGGCGCAACGGAAGGACAACCCGGTCGAGGCCGGCGAGGACGTGTTGACCCGGCTCATCGCCTCGACCGGCAAGGAGCCCGACCGGCGGGTCGCCGACCGCCGCATGCGCGACGAACTGGTGACGCTGCTGCTGGCCGGGCACGAGACGACGGCCAGCACCGTCGGCTGGACGTTGAACCTGGTGAGCCAGCACCCTGCGGTCCGCGACCGGCTGCACGATGAGGCGGTGGCCGTCTACGGCGACCGCCGCCCGACCTACGAGGACCTGCCCCGGCTGCGCTACACCAGCATGGTGCTCCAGGAGACCATGCGCCTGTTCCCGCCGGTGTGGATCCTCACCCGTAGGGCGGTCGCCGACGACGAGGTCGGCGGCTACCACGTCCCGGCCGGCGCCGAGGTCCTGATCTGCCCGTACACCCTGCACCGGCACCCGAAGTACTGGGCCGACCCGGAGCGGTTCGACCCGGCGCGGTTCGACCCGGACGTGCCGGTCAACCGGCCCCGCTATGCGCACATCCCGTTCGGCGCCGGGCCTCGGTTCTGCGTCGGCAACCACCTAGGCATGATGGAGGCCACCTTCATCATCTCCACGCTGATGCGCGACCTGCGGCTGGAGAAGCAGCCCGGTTTCCAGGTCAAGCCGGAGCCGATGCTGTCCCTGCGCCTGGGTGGCGGCCTGCCGATGAGCGTCCACCCCTGGACGCGGACGGCGGGCCGAGCCGCGGCCTGAGCCGCGCGGAAAGACGTCGAGCATCATGGCCAACTTCACGGAAAGTCGGTAGCGCACCATGGACAACCTCACGGAGAATCAGTACGGCCTGCCGGAGCAGCACCCGAAGGTGGCCGAATTCTCGGAGCTGCGTGCGGCCATCGCCGACGAGCGGGTCCGTGAGCTTTTCCCGTTCAGCTTCCTGGCGGCGAACGAGACATTCGGCCGCCTCGTCGACGCGACCGCCTATCGCATTCTGTCGTCGATCGGCGCGCTGCCGGAGGCAATGGGAATATCGGTGCAGCAGGCCAAGAAAGAGCTCTCGATTCCGTGGCGCCGCACGGTTCCGCTGCACTTCCTCTACGAGCGGCTCTCCGACGGCGGCATTCTGGAACGGGAGAACGGCCGCTATTTCCACGGGACCGTCGCGGTGGCCGAGTTCGACACGGTCGCGGCCGAACTGGCCGAGCGCGCGCCCGGCGCGGCGGTGGCCGTCGAGATCCTGCACACGCTGGTCGACGAGGCGAAGCGCTTCTTCCGCGGCGAGGCGACGGGCGACGAGATCCTGTTCGCGCCGACGAAGCTGCCGCTGTGGCTGAAGTACTTCTCCAACGACAACATGCTGTACGCCATCAACAACACCATCGGCGCCGAAGCGCTGTCCCGCCTGGTGCCTGCCGATGGCGGGCCGTTCGAGATCCTGGAGATCGGCGGCGGCTGCGGCAGCGCGGCCGAGGAGGCGCTCCGCAAGCTCGGCGCCGATGTCACGCGCTACCGGTTCACCGAGGTCGCCGAGACCTTCGCCCGGCACGGCGAGCGGGCGGCGCGGGCCGCCGCATCGCCCTCGACGCTCGTCGAGTCGGCGCGCGTGGACATGACGCTGCCCTGGGCGGCGCAGGGGATCGAGCCGGGCACGTTCGACGCGGTCTATGCCGTCAACTGCTTCCACGTGGCGCCGGACCTCGACTTCGTCCTGGCCGAGGCGGCGCGGGCGCTGCGGCCGGGCGGCACGGTCGTCGTCTCCGAGTGCGTCCGCCCGACGAAGCTCGCGCGGCCCATCCACGCCGAGATCATCTTCGACTTCCTGGACAGCTTCACCGATGTCGCCACCGACCCGGTGAAGCGGCCGACGCACGGCTTCCTGACGCCGGTGGCGTGGCGCGCCTCGTTCGAGGCGGCGGGTCTCGGCGACGTTCGAGTCCTGCCCGACGTCGACGCGATCGCGGAGAAGTACCCGGACTTCGTGGTCGGCGCGGTGATGGCCCGCGCGAAAACCGACTGAGCGCCCCCTGACCCGGCACGTCCAGACTCTCGAGGAGGAGCGGCAATGGTCCCCACGATGGTCCGCCTGGCGGTGCGGCGGTCGCTGCGCGACACCCGCCATGTCCGGGTCGTGCCGCCGCGCCGGGCCCGCGGACTGGTCGCACAGGTGTACCGGCAGGTGGAGCGCGACTTCAGCATGCTCGCGCCGCCGGTCGCCCTGCACTCCGCGGCTCCGGACATGCTGGCCGCGTCGTGGACGATCCTAAGGGAAACCCTTGTCGCGCAAGGCATTGCCGCTCGGTCGAGCAAGGAGGCGGTGGCGACCGGGGTGTCGCTGGCCAACAGTTGCCCGTACTGCGCCGACGTGCACGGCATGACGTTGGACGCCATCCCCGACGCGGATCGGTCCGACCGGGACGCGCTCGTCGCGTGGGCACGGGGGTCCGCGACGGCATCGGTCGCGCCGCCGTTCCCGCCGGACCAGGCGCCGGAACTGATCGGCGTCGCCGTGGCGTTCCAGTACTACAACCGTGTGGTCAACGTGTTCCTGCGCGACTCGCCGTTCCCGTCGCACGTGCCGGAGTCCGCCAAGCCGAAGGCACGGCAGGTGCTCGGCCGGGTCCTGCGGCCCGCCGCGCACGGCGGCCCGCCGCCCGGTACGTCGCTGGACTTCCTGCCGCCCGCGCCGCTGTCCGACGACCTGTGCTGGGCACGGCCGAACCCGGTCGTCGCCGACAGTTTCGCCCGCGCCTACGCGGCCATCGAGGCCGCCGGCGCCCGGTCGGTACCGGGCAGCGTGCGCGATCTGATCCACAGTAGACTGTCCGATTGGGATGGTCAGGCGCCCGGCATCAGCCGGTCGTGGACGGCGGACGCGGTCGCCGAGCTGCCGGTGGCCGACCAGCCGGCCGGCCGGCTGGCACTGGTCATCGCGCTGGCCTCCTACCAGGTCGACGACGAACTGGTCGCCGCGTTCCGCCACACCGCACCCGGCGACGACGCGCTGATCGAACTGGCCGCGTGGGCCAGCATGGCGGCGGCCCGCCGAGTCAGCACCCGGCTCGCCGCGACCAGCCCCGCCTGCGCATGAGGTGACTAGTTTCTGGCAACAGGGACAGGTGTCCCCGCCACTCGACCCTTTGTGGGCCTGTGGTTCAGGTTCTGGCGCCGTGTCTGTCTGGTTAGGACACTCTCCACTTCTTCCATCGAGCGGTATCCACCGGGTCCTCACCCTCGCCGGGATACACCGACAAGGGCACGTCCTCACCACGCAACAAGGCCGCCATCAACCGGCACCACGCCGCCACCTCCCGACAGACATCGGCGGATCCCGTGAACTCGCGCGCGAACTCCTCAAAACGCTCCACCCGCTGCTCGGCCAGGTCTCCGCGCATCTGCCCAAGCGCCGTACACCGCGCGTCACGGACCAGGTCAATCAGCTCACCCAGCGCCGCTGTCACCGGCTCGAGCACCATCACCCCACCAACCCATCAAGATCAACTACGGTGGCGTCATACAACGACCGAGCCAACAAGACGGCCTGGACCCACGCGATCTCGGGATCTCCGTAGGAGACAATGTCCGCTCGGTCGGTGACCGCCAGGCCCGGGTATCGGCCGGTGGGCTGGAACACGACACCGGTCACCCCGCACACCCCAGACTTCGCCCGCACAGCCACCGCGCCCGACCGCAGCGCCGGGCACATCCGGACACTGATCCGGGCACATTCCAGGCACAGCGGCGGTTGGATCGTGGCCAACCGCTCTGGCCACTCTGTCCAGAAACCCCGCTGATCGCCGGGCACCAACCACAGCAACCCCTGCTCGGTGCGGTCGGCGGGTTGGGTGCAGACCTGGCACAGCAGCCGCAGCATCGCCCGCCGCTGCCGCAACGGATGCAACTTCTTGAACAACGGCGTGCCGACGCCGATCCGGCCGGGGGTCCGGGTCCACAACGCACCGGCCCCGTCCCGGTCCAGCATCGTCTCGTCGGTGTAGCCGATCCGGTTGTCCGGGCGCCGCACCACCGTGGTGGGACAGTTCTGCTCCCCGGTCCAGGACCCGATGTAGGGCACCACCGAGCCGCCGCCCAGCAGCCGCGGGTTGTACAGGGTCGACCTGCCACCGGAGGAGGTCACCGGGCAGGACGACGATTCCGTCATACCTTCTGTGAACACAGCTATTCCTTCACCTGTCGGGACAATGGAGATCGTGGGGACCGGTGGGCTTGTCAACTCGCGCACCCGATCCGGCGGCGCCATCCTGAGCGGACGCGGTCATCTGCTCAGCGAAGGTTTGGGCCGTCTCGCGTTCCTGCTGCGCTAGGACCAG
>DASXXM010000501.1:0-1572 GCA_036503065.1 Pseudonocardiaceae bacterium
CGTCCTCGTCCACGGTGAGGCCCTGCTCCGACGCCATTTCCAGGGTCAGGTCGATCGGGAAGCCGTACGTGTCGTGGAGTTGGAACGCCTTGTCGCCGGGCAGTACATCGGTGCCGGCCTGGCGGGTCTGCTCGGCCGCGATGTCGAAGATGCGCGAGCCGCTGGTCAGCGTGGCGAGGAACGCCTCCTCCTCGGCCATGGCCACCGCCTCGATCCGGCCGAAGTCGGTGATCAGCTCCGGGTAGGACGGTCCCATCTCGTCGCGCACGACCGCCGTGAACTCGCCGAGCACCGGCTCGTGCACGCCGAGCAGCCGCGCGGAGCGCACGATCCGGCGCAGCAGCCGACGCAGCACGTAGCCACGCGCCTCGTTGCCGGGGGTCACGCCGTCGCCGATCAGCATCACGCCGCTGCGCGCGTGGTCGGCGATCACCCGGAAGCGGACGTCGTCGGTCTTGTCGGCGCCGTAGCGGCGGCCGGACAGCTGTTCGGCCTTCGTGATCACGTTGCGCAGCAGGTCGGTCTCGTAGACGTTCTCCACGCCCTGCAACACGGTCGCCACCCGCTCGACACCCATGCCGGTGTCGATGTTCCTCGTGGGCAGCTTGCCGATGATCGGACCGCCGTACTTGGGGCTCACGTCACCACGGATGTCCTGCATGAACACCAGGTTCCAGATCTCGAGGAACCGGTCCTCGTCCGCCTCGGGACCGCCGTCGCGGCCGTACTGCGGGCCACGGTCGAAGTAGATCTCCGAGCAGGGACCGCTCGGGCCGGGCACGCCCATGTCCCAGTAGTTGTCCAGGGCGCCCCGGCGCTGGAGCCGCTCGTAGGGCAGGCCGGAAATGCGGTGCCACAGTTCCAGCGCCTCGTCGTCGTCCTGATAGACGGTCGCCCAGAGCCGTTCCGGGTCCAGGGCGTAGCCGCCGTTCTCGACCGGTCCGGTGATCAGGTCCCAGGCGAGCTGGATCGCGCCTTCCTTGAAGTAGTCGGCGAAGGAGAAGTTGCCGGCCATCTGGAAGAACGTGTTGTGCCGGGTGGTCCGGCCGACCTCGTCGATGTCCGGTGTGCGGACGCACTTCTGGATGCTGGTCGCCCGCTGCCACGGGGTCGGCGCCTCACCGAGGAAGTACGGCTTGAACGGCACCATGCCCGCGTTGACGAACAGCAGGTTCGGGTCGTCCACCAGCAGTGACGCGCTGGGCACGTAGGTATGGCCGTTACGTTCGAAATGCTCGCGAAAACGCTTGATGATCTCGTGGGTCTGCACGATGGGTTCCTTGCGGGTTGCCGGCCGGGACTGCCACGGACCGGGGTGGCTGGTTCGGGTCGCGCGCAACGGCGAATGGGCGGCTCGTACGGGTTGACGAGCGTCAGCCATCCGCCCGGCGAGCTCGTGCGCCATTCGAACGGCGGGTCGGTACCGCGCTGTCCCGCATGGTCTGCTCGGCCGCGCGCAGCGCGTGCCGTGGCGTCAGGTTGATGCCGGTGCGCTCGACCACGGTGTCGGTCAGTTCGCGCTCACGCTCGACCATGCCGGCGCGGATGTCGGCCCCGAAGGTGCCCAGCGCG
>DASXXM010000502.1:0-1810 GCA_036503065.1 Pseudonocardiaceae bacterium
GGTTCACGAGGCAAGCGCTTCGTGAACCGCCGCATACACCTCTTCGTGAATGAGCGCTCGCAGGGCCGCCCCGGCGGCGCTCGGATCAGCGGAATTCAGCCGTTCGACGATCCAGGACCGCACGAGTGTGGACGCCGGCAGACCAGCTTGGTCGGCAACGGCCTGCACCGCGGCGACCTCGTCCGCCGTCAACCGCACGGAATAGACAGTGGACCGGTTGAGATTTGGCCGTGTGCCTACGACATCGCTGGGCAGCGGCGCGTCACGGTTCGACTCGGCTTCGTCCCGGAGCTGTTGTTCGAGTTCGATGTTCATGAGACTCCCTTCCGCTAAGCACGGAGGTCGGACCCGTTGGTTTTTGTACGCAGTGACACCACGCAGTAGGCCAGCCTCACGGTAGACGATCACGGTCAGGACGAAACCGGCGGAAGCCGAATAACCGATGACCCGAATGCTAAGGTCGCTGTCGCTTTTCGGATCTGGCTCAAACCAGAGCATGTACGGGTCGTCCGTCACCTCCGCCGGCCACTCTGGCTCGATATCGGCAGCGTTCGGATAGCGGCATGAACGCGTCCGGATATGTCGCGCCGCAGCTTCACTCCATGTGATCCACACTGGGCGAACGTACTACAGTGTAGTACGGAATGCTCGCGATGGCCACGATCAGGGTGCGGCGGGGAGGCGTGCTGTCACGGTCAGGCCGCCGCCTGCGACGGGTTCCGCGTAGAGCTGGCCGCCGTGGGCCGAGACGACTGCTCGGACGATGGACAGGCCGAGGCCGGTGCCGGACTGGGCGGTGCGGTCGACGCCGCCCCGGCGGAACGGTTCGAACAGGTCCGCCACCCGGTCGTCCAGGATCTGCTGGCCCGACGAGCTGACCCGCAACGCGGACCATTCCTCACCGGGTTCGGTGCGGACGTCGATCCAGCCGCCTTCCACGTTGTGGCGGATCGCGTTCTCCAGCAGGTTGCCGGCGACCCGCTCCAGCAGGGCCGGGTCGCCCACCGCGTGCGCGGGCTCGGTGGCGAAGACCGCGGACAGGCCGAGGGCCTTCGCATCCGCCTGAACCGCCTGCCATGCCGACGCGACCACGTCGGCCAGGTCCACCGGTTCGCGGACCGCCAGGACCGTGCCTTCGGTACGTGCCAACAGCAACAGCGCCTCGACCAACTGCCCGGCCCGCAACGCGGCCTGGCCGACCACCCCGGACATCCGGCGGAGCTCCGTCACGTCCGCGTCCGGATCGGACAGGGTGACGTCCAACTCCGTGCGGATCACCGACAGCGGGGTGCGCAGTTCGTGGCTGGCGTTGGCCACGAAACGGCGCTGTGCCTCGAACGTGGCCTGCAATCGGTCCAGCATCGCGTCGAACGTGTCGGCCAGTTGGGCGACCTCGTCGCGCGGGCCGCGTAGCGCGATCCGCTCCCCCAGGGACGCGGCCGACAGGCGACGGGCGGTCGCGGTGACGTCCTGCAGCGGGCGCAGCAACCGACCGGTCAGCGCCCACGCCAGGATCGCGGCCGCCAGTACCACCAGCAGGAACGCCACCGAACCGGCCTGCAATACCTGGTCCCTGGCGTGATCGCGCAGCAGGTTCGCCCACTCGGTCGCGGTGACCGCGACGCCGTCGACCACGATCGTCCGGCCGAACGGCAGGTCGGGCGTTGTGCCGACGACGTTGCCGACCAGCAGCCAGCCCAACCAGAGCAGCACGCCGCTGACCCCGGCGGTCAGCGCGGTGGCCAGCAGTGTCAGCCGAACCCGGAGCCCTGGTCCACGCCGACCGCCTACCGCGGTGCGCTCAGCCAAC
>DASXXM010000503.1:0-4452 GCA_036503065.1 Pseudonocardiaceae bacterium
TGGAACCAGATGACCAGCGGTGCCGGGTGGCTGGTCCGGCCCGGCAGGTACAGGTCGAGCCGTTCCTGGTCCGATGTGTTGGCGTATACGAGGTCGTAGGCCGTGGTCGTTGTCGGTAGGCCGCTGGTCGTGGGCCGACCAGCCGCCGGCGGCGGGGGAGCCGTGCACGCGCCGAGCACCAGGACCGCGACGGCGACGAGGGGAATGACACGTCGTCGGTGGGCGAGAGCGGTGGAAATCCGCTCGGTCGTGGTTGTCGGCTCGGGGAATCGCATTCCCACCCACCCTCTCGCGTGGACCATGATCCGTGGTCCTGAGCGTGACAGACAAACCAGGACACCAACCGGGACACCAGCCGTGACACCAGCTCGGACACGATGTTGGTGGCGGCATGAATGAACGCAATTCAGTTTCGGTCGGGCCTGGATCGTTGGGCCGGCTCGACCAGGATGCTGACCACCCCCGCCCCAACCGTCGCCGACGAAGCGACGACGAGATCGACGGCCGGCGGGCCACGGCCGCCGCATTTCAGTTCCAGCGTGTGGCGCTGCCAGCGCACGTAACCCAGGAGGCATCGGGTCGGACGAACCAGTCGGCGCACGTGGGCGCCATCATCGGTCAGTCGCGCAGGTGTGCCAACGCGGTTTCCGTGTCCAGGTCCCAGTTGTCCTTGTCCCGCGTCCACCGGCCGAGCACCTCGGCGCCCGCGACGGCCAGTTCCGGCGGCAGGCCCGCCGCGCGCAGCGAATCGGCGACCTCGCGCATCTCCGGCTCCCACCGCCACGCCCGTGGCGCGACGCCCGCGACGACGTCCCGCTCGGCAAGGGCGTTGCGGCCCAGCGCGGCCGCCTCGACCGCGAGGTGCTCGGTGACCCCGAACTCGTCGGCCAGCGCGTGGCTGACCGCGGCCAGCGCCCTGCTGATCTTCTGGAACGACCCGTAGGCCATCTTGAGCGCGCTGGCCGACCCGATCCGGTCGTCGATCCGCCTCGGCTCGGCCTGGCTGCCGGACAGCAACAGGTGCACGGCGTCGACCGCGTCCGGCGGTCCGGACAGGTACACCCGCGCCCGACGGTCACCGTTGGGCGGCGGGCCGATGATCGCGCCGTCCACGACCGTCGCGCCGCCCGCCCGCACCCGTTCGCCGATGGTGCCCATCCGGGCCGGGCTGATGGCGTTGGCCTCGACGAACAGGCCGTTGAAACGGTGTGCCGCGATCCGCCCGGCGAGTTGCTCGGCAGCGGCGGGCGGGCAGATCGAGAACACCACCTCGCTGCCGGCCAGCATCTCCGCGACCGAGCCCACGGTGCGCAGGCCGGCCGCCCGCGCCCGGCCACCCGTCCGCTCGGACCGCCCGGCCGGGCACCAGAGCACTCGGTGACCTGCGGCGACCAGCTGCGCACCGATCGCGGCGCCCATCTGTCCGGGATGCAACACACCGATGATCACACCGACCAGCCTACGGCCGCTGTCGAGGCGCCGAACCGGGTCCGAGATGGGCCGACAGCGGTGCAGCGGATAGCCTCAGCCGACGATCAGGGCAGCGGTGTTGATCGGCAACGGTTTTGATCGGCAAGGGTTCGGCGAAGGTGAGGAGCATTCGTGGGACGGTCGGTTCTGGTCACCGGCGGCAACCGGGGCATCGGTCTCGGCATCGCGACCGCGTTCGCCGCGCAGGGCGACAAGGTGGCCGTCACGCACCGCGGTTCCGGCGCGCCGGACGGCCTGCTCGGCGTGCGCTGCGACATCACCGACGCCGACCAGGTCGACGCGGCGTTCACCGAGGTGGAGAACGCGCACGGCCCGGTCGAAGTGCTGGTGGCCAACGCCGGCATCACCGACGACACCCTGCTGATGCGGATGTCCGAGGACCAGTTCACCAGGGTGATCGACGCCAACCTGACCGGCGCCTTCCGGGTGGTGAAGCGGGCCACCCGCAACATGCTGCGGGCCCGGTTCGGCCGGATCGTGTTCATCTCGTCGGTGGTCGGCCTGATGGGTTCGCCCGGTCAGGTCAACTACGCGGCCAGCAAGGCGGGCATGGTCGGCATGGCGCGGTCGATCAGCCGGGAACTGGGCTCGCGCAACATCACCGCGAACGTGGTGGCACCTGGTTTCGTGGCCACCGACATGACCGACGCGCTGTCGGCGGACCGCAGGAAGGACATCCTGGGCCAGATCCCGTTGGGCCGTTACGCCACGGTCGACGAGGTCGCCGCCGCAGTCACGTTCCTAGCGTCGGACGGTGGCGCCTACATCACCGGCGCCGTGCTGCCGGTCGACGGCGGCCTCGGCATGGGTCATTGACAAAGAACCAGTTCGGAGGAATTACAGTGCCAGGACTGCTCGACGGCAAGAAGCTGCTGATCACGGGCGTGATCACCGACTCGTCGATCGCCTTCCACGCCGCCAGGGTGGCCCAGGAACAGGGCGCCACCGTGGTGCTGACCGGGTACGGCCGCCTGTCCCTGGTGGAACGGATCGCCAAGCGACTGCCCGCACCGGCGCCGGTCATCGAACTCGACGCGACCAGCGACGAGCAGTTGGCCGGCCTGGCCGACCGCGTCCGCGAGCACGTGGACGGCCTGGACGGCGTGCTGCACTCGATCGGCTTCGCGCCGCCGTCGTGCCTTGGCGGGGATTTCCTGGACGCGCCGTGGCCCGATGTGGCGACCGCGGTACAGGTTTCGGCGTACACGCTGAAGTCGCTGGCCGTCGCGTGCCTGCCACTGATGTCGGCGGGCGGTTCGATCGTCGGCATGGACTTCGACGCGCGGGTGACCTGGCCTGCCTACAACTGGATGGGTGTGGCCAAGGCGGCACTGGAGTCGGTGAACCGCTATCTGGCACGGGAACTGGGGCCGCGCGGCATCCGGGTGAACCTGATCTCCGCGGGGCCGCTGGGCACCATGGCCGCCAAGTCGATTCCCGGTTTCTCCGTGATGGCGGACCCGTGGGGCGCCCGTGCGCCACTGGGCTGGGACATCACGGACGCGACGCCGGTGGCGAAGTCGGTGTGCGCGCTGTTGTCGGACTGGCTGCCCGCCACCACCGGCTCGATGATCATGGTCGACGGCGGGGTGCACGCGACCGGGATGTAGACAGGCGCGTAAGAATGATCCGGTGACAGAGCTCATGGACACGGGCACCGTGGATGCCTTGCTGCTGTTGTCCTTCGGCGGCCCGGAGGGGCCGGACGACGTCCGCCCGTTCCTGGCGAACGTGACCCGTGGCCGGGGTGTGCCGCCGGAGCGGCTGGACGAGGTTGCCCAGCACTACCTGCACTTCGGCGGCGTGTCCCCGATCAACCGGCTCAACCGGAACATCATCGACGCCGTCCGTGCCGAACTGGACCGGGCCGGCATCGACCTGCCGGTGTACTTCGGCAACCGGAACTGGCACCCGATGGTCGCCGACACGCTGGCCACCATGGCCGCGGACGGCATCGGTCGCGCCCTGGTGTTCCCGACCAGCGCCTACGGTGGTTATTCGGCGTGCCGCCAGTACGACGAGGACATCATCGGCGCCCGCGCCACTATCGGTGCCGCCGCTCCGGATCTGGTGAAACTGCGCCAGTACTTCGACCATCCGCTGTTCATCGCGGCCGTGGCCGATGCCGTGCGGGCCGCGCTGATGGAGGTGCCGGCCGGGGCGCGGCTGGTGTTCACCGCGCATTCCGTACCGTCGTCCGCGGACGCGGCCGCCGGGCCGCCGGGCGAGGGCGGGCACCGTTACTCCCGGCAGATCGCCGAGGCGGCCCGGCTGGTGGCCGGCGAGGTCGGGGTCGCCGAGTACGACGTGGTGTGGCAGTCGCGGTCCGGGCCGCCGCGGATTCCGTGGCTGTCGCCGGACATCGTGGACCACGTGGACGCGCTGCACGACGCCGGTGTGCCGGCGATCGTGGTGAGCCCGATCGGTTTCGTGTCCGATCATCTGGAAGTGGTGTGGGACCTGGACAACGAGGCCCGCGAACGGGCCGACAAGCTGGGCATGGCGTTCGCCAGGGCGGCCACGGCGGGCACAGACCCCCGCTTCGCTGAACTCGTCGTCGAACTGATCCGCGAGCACGTCACCGACGCGCCCCCGCGCAAACTGTCCGACTTCACGCTCGCCGGCTGCACACTGAACGGCGCGCCGTGCGAGATCAACTGCTGTGAACCGGCTCGCCGGCCGCTATAGCATGCTTGCCATAGTAAATATGCTATAGCATGCGTACTGAGCTCTTTGTTGCGCTCTTTCTTGCGCTCTTTGTTGCGCGCTTGCTATAGCGTGCTACTTGCCGTGCTTCGTTATCGTGCTTTGCTATAGCATACTGCTTGCGGCTTCTTATCGTGTTTGCTATAGCGTGCCCACCACGCTCGTTGTCGCGTTGGACCGCTTATTGTCGGTATTTGCTATAGCACGATTGTGCTGCTTGCTGTAACACATTTGCTATAGCACGCAACTTTGCGA
>DASXXM010000504.1:0-9843 GCA_036503065.1 Pseudonocardiaceae bacterium
GTTGTCGTCGGTGCGGCGCTGGTCGCGTTGCTCGTGGTGCTGATCAGGGACGTCTGGGTGGTGGCACGCAACGTGGTGACCATCGTGCACGAGGGCGGCCACGCGTTGGTCGCGCTGCTCGTCGGGCGCAGGCTGCGTGGCGTGCGGCTGCACTCGGACACGTCCGGCGTGACGCTGTCCCGTGGCCGGCCGACCGGGCCGGGGATGGTCGCGACGACGCTCGCCGGCTATCTCGCGCCCTCCGTGCTGGGCATCGGCTGTGCGGCGCTGCTGGCGTCCGGGCACATCACGGCGCTGCTCTGGCTGATCGTGCTGCTGCTGGCCGCGATGCTCATCATCGTGCGCAACGCTTACGGCATCGCGTCGATCCTGGTCACCGGGGCGGCCGTGTTCCTCGTGTCGTGGTTCACGTCGGCGCAGGTGCAGGCGGCGTTCGCGTTCGGCTTCACGTGGTTTCTGCTCGTTGCCGGCATTCGGCCGGTGGTGGAACTACAGCGGTCCCGACGTCGGCATCGCGCGCCGGACTCGGACGCCGACCAGCTGCACCGGTTGACCAGGGTGCCCGGTCTGGTGTGGGTGTTGGTGTTCGGGGCGGTCGGGGTGTCGGCGCTGGCGCTGGCCGCCTACTGGTTGATGCCGGTCACCAGTTGGTTCGCTCATCGTTCGGGATGACGGCGACCACCGGCCACTCGGCGGGCTGGCCGGGCGGCACCAACGGGTCGGCTTCAGCCGGCTGGTCGATCTCGAGCACCTCGACGGGCGCGGGCGGCGGCGTCCGGTGGGCGATCACCACGGCCAGCACGGCCACCAGCGCCGCAAGGACCAGCAGCCAGTAGCCGAGACCGATGGTCGCGGTGACCGTGCCGAGCGCGCCGGACGTACCCAGCGCGCGCCACGCGATCTCGAACATGCCGACGGCGAACACGAGTCCGATCAGGAACCCGGCGGTGACGACGCCGAGCACGCCGGCCAGCCGGTCGCCCTGCGGCCTGCGAAGTGCCAGCAGCCGCAACACGACCACGAGCGCGGCCAGCAGCGCAAGGATCAGCAGTGGATAGCCGAGCGGGATCGGGGCGGCGGTGACCCGCGACGGCAGCGTCGTGTTCGGCGCCTGGTTGCCGGTCGTGAGGTGCCACGCGTCCATGCTCACCACGTTGGACACGTTCGTGAACGACGGGCCCAGCACCGCAGACGCCTCGAACAGCGGCGTGATCGACCCGACGACGACCAACGCCGTGGTCACCACGAACAGCCCGGTCGCGAGGATGGCGCCGGGAGGTGTGGCCGCAGCGGGCAGGTCGTCGGGTGCCAGGTCCTCGCCGTCCGGCGGATAGACCTCGGCCCACTGCGATGTCACGGAGCCGGCGATGCCGGCGTCCTCCGGTGTGGGGCCAGTCGGTGGCAGGGAACCGGTCACCCAGCCATCGTGGCACAGAACGGGTGCCGGCGGTGTTGGTCAGCCGTCGTACCGACCTGCCGGGCCTGCCGCCGGCATCACGACCTGCGTGCATCTACTGGCGGCCAGCTCGACACCTGCCGTGTCGTACAGCGTCGCGGCACAGAACACGACCCTGCGGGTGCGCCGGACCACCTCGCCGACCGCGCGCAGCGTGCCCGGCCGGCAGGTACGCAGGAACTCGACCCGCAGGTCGGCGGTGAGGAACACCTGGTCGGTGTCGAGCACGGTCCAGCACGCGCCGCCCATGGCCGAGTCGAGCAGCGCGGTGACCATGCCGCCCTGCACGATCGGTCCGCTCGCGGTGGGGAAGCAGTAGTCGACGGGCGCGTCCCATTCGACCGTGGTGCTGCCCGGTTTCAGCTCGGCGCGCCGGTAGCCGAGGGTGGCCCAGATGTGCGGACCGGCGCTGCGCCGTTCGTCCCACCCCGCCATGTCCGCGAAACGGGTGCCGTTCACGATACGTGTGAAAACGTGTCGTGAGCCGTCGCCTTGCGGCGCGGCGTTGACCCGTCCGGTGTCCGGGCAGGTCTTCCCGTGGCGGTACCCGTTGCGCCGCGAGCGGTCGTCTTACGTGGGTTTCCATCGGGCTCGTTTTCTGTCGCCCACCAACTGTGGGAGGACACCAACGCCGCCAGGTTGCGGGCGGCGTTGAAATCACGATCCAGTACGAGTCCGCACTGGTCGCAGTGGAACGTCCGCTCCGAGAGCCGCAGTTTGGCTTTCACCGCTTGGCAGTCCGAGCAGGTCTTCGACGAGGGGTACCAGCGGCCGGCGACCACCAGACGCCCGCCGTACCGGCGAGTCTTGTACTCCAGTAGCCGTCGTAGTTCACCCCACCCGACCCCGGCGATACGCCGGGCCAGCCGCCGGTTGCGCAGCATCCCCGCGACGTGCAGGTCTTCCACCACGACCGTGCCACGTGTGGACGCGAGGCGGGTGGTGAGCTGGTGCAGGCCCTCGCGGCGGGCGTTCGCGACCCTGGTGTGCAGGCGGCTGATGCGGGCCTGTGTCCGGCGCCAGCGCCCGGAGGGCCGCTGCCGGGTGCGCCGGTCGGATCCAGTGCGGCGGCCGGCTTGGCGGTGCAGACGCCGCAACTCCCGCTGCGCCAGTTCCAGGTGCTTCGGATTCGGCACAACCTCCCCGGTCGAGAGCACCGCCAGCGACTTGATGCCCAGATCCACACCCACCACCGAGTCCGGTCGCAGGGGCGCCGAATCAACGCGAGTGATCTCCACCGAGAACGACACGAACCAGCGGCCTTGCCGGTAGGACACCGTCGCCGACCGAATCCGAGCGGTGCGGCGCTGGACATGCCGGGCCAGTTTCCGGGTCGACTCCAGGGTGCGCACCACACCGATCCGGGGCAGCCTCACATGCCTGCGATCGGCGTCGGCCAGCCCGATACTGCCGGTGGTGAACCGGCACGACATCGCCTGGCGTTTCCCCTTGAACCTGGGGAACCGGACCTTCGGCCCGTTGCGTTTCCCGGTTTTCGAGGTGTTCCAGTTGCCCAGGGCGGTGGCCAGGTTCGCCAGCCCTGAGGCGTACGCCTCCTTGGAGTTCTCGCCCCACCACGGCGCGACCACATTTTTGGCCTGGTTCCAGTTCTTGCGCAGGCTGTAGGCAGACCAGGTGGCACAGGGGGTCAGTTCCGCGTTCGCGACGCCGTAGGAGCGTTCGGCCTCCCGCTGGCCCAGGTTGGCCTTGATCAGGCCCAGCCCCCAGTTATAGGCGTAGCGCTGCGCGCCGCAGTGCGACCGCAGCATCCCGTCCTGATCGGGGGTGGGAGCCAGGGCGAAGCGGTATGCCTGGATCGTGGTGGTCATCGCCGGGGACGGTACCGGTGGGCGCCGACAATCCCGATAGTCGACCACACAGGCACGGTTCCACACATTTCGACACATTCCACTGAACCGTTCGTGACCCTCGACCTCACTAGTCATGGTCCGCGGCGACCAGGTCGCGCAGCCGCTTGCGATCCAGCTTGCCGACGCTGGTCAGCGGGACCTGGTCGATGATCCTGATCTCACGAGGATACTTGTTGGCCGCCAAGCGTTCCCTGGCGTGCGCGGCCAGTTCGGCCACGGTCACGGTGGCGCCGGGGCGCAGCGACACGAACGCGACGACCTCCTCGCCGAGGCGTGGATCGGGTCTGCCGACCACGGCGGCCAGGTTCACCGCGGGATGCGACAGCAGCACGTCCTCGACGTCGCGCGGGTAGACGTTGAACCCGCCGCGGATGATCAGGTCCTTCTTGCGGTCCACCACATAGAGATAGCCGTCCTCGTCCTGGTGGCCGATGTCGCCGGTGTGCAGCCAGCCGTCGACCAGCGCCACCGACGTGGCGTCGGGTGCCTGCCAGTAGCCGGACATGATCCCGGGCGACTGCGCGCAGATCTCGCCGTCGACGCCGGGCGGCAGTTCGGCGTCGCTCTCGTCGCGGATGCTCACCCGGCAGCCGGGAATCGGCAGGCCGACGCTGCCCTTGCGACGGCGTTCGAACGGGTTGGTCGAGATGACGGCGGCGGTCTCGGTGCAGCCGTAGCCCTCGTAGATCGTGGCGCTGGGCACCAGCGCCTCGAACTCGTCGCGCACGTCGGCGGCCAGTGGCGCGGCGCCGGAGGACACCGCGACCAACGCGGACAGGTCGGTGTCCGCGAGTGGCTGGGTGAGCAGCATCTGGATCATCGAGGGCACCAGGGTGGTGCGCTGGGTGCGGTGTGCCGCCGCCAGCGCGAGCCAGCCCGCCGGGTCGAACCAGCGCATCAGCACGGTCCGGTGCGGTTCGGTCTGGTGCTGGCCGACGCAGGTGACGAGCAGCCCGTAGGCGTGCGCGAGCGGCAGCGGGACGAGCGTGCTGTTCAGGTTGACGCGCTCGGCCGCCTTGTGCGCGGCCGCACCGCACCAGAACAGGTTGGCGTGGGTCAGCGGCACGCCCTTGGAGCGGCCGGTGGTGCCGCCGGTGTAGAGCAGCGCGGCCAGGTCGTCGTCGGCGCGGTCGGTGATGCCGCCGGGCTCGCTCGCGGACAGCTCGGCGTGGTCGAACACCGGCACGGCAGGCGCGGGCCCGGTGACCGGGCCTGCCAGCACGACGAACCGGACCGACGGCACGTCGGCGATGGCGGCGTCGACCTTGGGCAGGAACTCCGCGGTGGTGACCACCGCGACCGCGCCGGAACTGAGCAGCGCGGAGCGTAACTCGTTCTCGCTCACCAGGAAGATCAGCGGTGTGACAACGGCCCCGATCCGCCAGAGCGCGTTGTACGTGATCATCACTTCCGGACAGTTGGCCATCAGCACGACGACCCGGTCGCCGGGTTGGACACCCTGGTCGACCAGGCCGGTGGCGAACCGGGCGGCGCGGTCGGCCATGGCGCCGCTGGACCACCAGGTGCCCTCGAAGAGCAGCGTGTCGTAGTCGCCGAGCGACTCGAGCTGCCGTTCGGCCTGCCGAGCGACATTGTGCGCACCCATGCCCGCCCTCACTTCCGTGTGAAGCGACACCACACCGACTGGTCGGTATGTGCAGCACAGTACGGTCCGCCCGGCGCGGCTTCAAGCGGCTGTTCAGTGCCAGACCTGGCCGGCCAGCACCGCCAGATACAGCGCGACCACCGTGTCCTCCAGGTCAGGCAGTTCCGCGGTCCGGCCCCGGCGCACGCGGAAACCGACCAGTTCCGTCGTGGCGCCGGACAGGGCGAGGTACGCGTCGTACGGGACCTCGGGCCACTCCGGGTGCCGGCGGCGCGCCGCGTCGTGCCATTCGCGGTTCAGGTCGGCGAAGCGGTTGTCCGCATTGTCCAGTCGATCGACGGAACTGGCGCCCGCCGCCGGCATGTCGACGAAGAACACCCGGGCGAAGGCCGGCTCGTCGGCCAGGAACCGCAGGTAGGCGCGGCAGCCGGTGCGCAGCACGTCCTCCGGCGCGGTATCGGCCGGCATGTCCCTGGTCGCCGTGACCACCGCATCGACCAGGAGATCGCCGCCCAGCGCCGTTGCCGCCAGGAAGCAGTCCTCCTTGTCGGCGAAATGGGCGTAGAAGGCCGCTCTGGACACCTTCGCCCTGCGCACGATGTCGGCGATCGTGAGGCCGCCGAAGCCGTGCTCGGCCACGGCGGAGACGGTCGCGGTCAGCAGGCGCTGCCGCTGGACCGCCCGGACGGCGGGTGCGGGCAGGCTGGACCGTCCCCTTGGCAGGCCCGGGGACGAATCGTGGGTCCTGGCCAGCGAACCCTCTTGTACCATCGCGACGCTACCTCTAAAGTACGTTTGCGTACCAGTGAGCACTACCAGACCACCATATCGTTGCGGACAGCGTCGTGCGCACGAGTTCAGGCTTGACGTCGGCCGCCCGATGGCCACGGTCCGCTTGAGGAGTGGCGGTCGCCGTGGTTCTCCCGCATTGGAGACGTCATGGCCGCAGTACTGCCCGCCGAAACCCAACAGGAACCTGGCAATCCCGTTTACCGGATGCTCTGGCAACGCCGACTCGACCACTACCCGGACACCGCGCGCCGGATCGGATACCTGGCCGTCGTGGTCGCCGCCACGGTCGTGCTCTACTACGAGTTATACGTGCCGGGCGCGGTCGCGCCCGCGATCATCGCCCAGTACCACATGACGTTCCCCTACTACGTCTACATCTCGGTGGTGGGCAACGCGATCGGCGCGTTCTCGTCGTTGGTCGCCGGCCTCGCCGATCGTTGGGGGCGTGCCAACCTGGTCGTCTACGGCCTGGCCATCACCGCGCTGCTGGTGCTGTTCGGGCTGCCCAACGCGTCGAGCAAGCTCATGTTCGCGGTGCTGTTCGTGATCGTCGGGTTCGTCGAGGGCATCATCCTGGTCGCGACGCCGGCGCTGGTGCGTGACTTCTCCCCACAGCTGGGTCGGGCGTCGGCAATGGGCTTCTGGACCCTGGGTCCGGTCGTCGGCAGCCTCGTGCTGTCCGAAGTGTCCAGTCACACCCTCGGTAGCATGCCGGCCTGGCAGGACCAGTTCACCATCTGCGGCATCGTCGGGCTGGTCGTGTTCGTGATCGCCCTGTTCACCCTGCGCGAGCTGTCACCGAACCTGCGCGACCAGTTGATGGTCAGCATGCGCGACCGGGCCCTGGTCGAGGCGAAGGCCGCCGGCATCGACACCCGGCAGGCACGGGCGAACCCGTGGCGGCAGATGATGCGGGTCAACATCGTGGGTTCCGCGTTCGCGATCTCGGTGTTTCTGATCATCTACTACACCGCGGTCGGCTTCTTCACGATCTACTTCACGACGATCTTCGGCTTCACCCTCGCCCAGGCCAACGGCATCGGAAACTGGTTCTGGGCCTTCAATGCCGGGGCGCTGATCGTGGCCGGGGTGGTGTCGGACCGGCTGCGGGTACGCAAGCCGTTCATGGTGTTCGGCGCGGTCGGCGCGATCGTGATGACGATCGTCTTCCTCAGCCGGACAAGCCATCCGCACACCAGCTACTACACGTTCGTCTGGATCATCAGCACGCTCGCGGTGTTCATGGCGATCGCGTACGCGCCGTGGATGGCCGGCTTCACCGAGGACGTGGAGAAGCGCAACCCGGCGCTGACCGCGACCGGTCTGGCGGTGTGGGGCTGGGTGATCCGCGCGGTGGTCGCGGTGTCCATCTTCATCCTCCCGTTCGTTGTGACTTCGATGACACCGCTGGTCCAATCGGGGACACAGGTGCAGACTCTTGCCGCGAAGTACTCGACCCAGCTGGCCACGATCGGCGCGATCGATCCGGCCACGCTCGGCACGCTGAGCACCAACCCGACCGACCTGGCGGCGGGTGCGAAGGCGGTCGGGGAGATCGCCGGAGCGTTCCATGTAGACGCCGCTACCGCGACCCAACGCTTGCTTGCCGCGGCAGCGGTACCCAGCGCGGATCTTACGTTCCTCAGAACACACGCGGCCGAGGTCCAGAGCGCCTCGCTCTCGGCGCCCGGTCAGTGGCACAGTTGGTGGTGGGTGTGCGTCGGTGGTGAAGGCGTGTTCATCCCGCTGATCTTCCTGATGGGCGGACGATGGAGTCCGCGCAGGGCTCGCACGGACCTGGACGAGCACGAACGCCGGGTCGCGATGGAAATGGAGGCGCTGGCCAAGAGCTAGCCAACCTCGACCACAGTGGAGTCTCGCGGAACCCGCGTGGCACCACGAAAGACGAGACAAGACAAGCGGTGTCATCCTAAGGATCCGGCCGGTTCGGGGACGCAAGGACCAGATGGCCCAAGATTCGAGGAGGATCCGTTGACGCACCGTACCGGTCTGGTGTCCGGACGTAGCTGGACGGTGGCCGTGGTCACGGCGGTCGTTCTCGTTGCCGGCGCGCTCATCGCGATACAGCTGAGCGGCAAGCCGGGAACGACCGCCGACGCGCCGGGCGTGACCGCGAACGAGATCAGGCTGGGCAGTCACCAGCCGCTCACCGGACCGGCCGCGCCCGGCTACAGCGAGGTGTCCGCGGCGGCGAACGCGTTCTTCCGCTACATCAACGCGCACGGCGGGGTGTACGGGCGGTCGATCGTGTTCGACTACAAGGACGACGCCTACAACCCGGTCAACACGCTGCACGTGACGCAACAACTGGTGAGCCAGGACAACGTGTTCGCGATGGACGCCGGGCTCGGCACGTCGGCCCACCAGGCGGTGGTGGGCTACCTCAACGCCAACAAGGTGCCCGACCTGTTCGTGGAGAGCGGCTGCACCTGCTTCAACGACCCGGTCAACTATCCCTACACGTACGGCTTCTTCCCGGACTACAAAACGGAAGGCAAGATCCTCGGCCAGTACGTGCGGGACAACTTCCCCACGGACCGGATCGCGTACCTGTTGCAGGACGACGATCTTGGCCAGAACAGCCAGGAAGGTCTGAACCAGGTCCTGGCGAATTCGTCCGTGGTGACCCAGCAGTCCTATGACGCGGCCTACCTGTCCGGTGGTCTTGGCCAGCAGATCGCGGCGGCGAAGGCGGCCAGGGCCACGGTGGTGGTCATCTTCGGCATTCCGGCGGCGACCACGCTGGCACTGCTCGCCGCGGCGGCGCTGCATTACCACCCGACGTTCGTGGTCAGTGGCGTCGGCGCCGATCCGACCACTTTGTCCGGTCTGATCAAACAGTATTCACAGGGTGCCGCGGATGCCTCGCTCGCCAACGGCGTCATCACCGACAGCTATGTGCCATCGCCCAGTGACACCGCGAATCCCTGGATTCAGTTGTTCCGCAGCGTGCACGACAACTTCGATGCGAACACGCCATTCGATTTCTATACCGTGAGCGGCATGACAATGGCCTATGCGACGTACCAGGCGCTGCACGCGGCAGGCCCGAACCTGACCCGGCAGAGCCTGCTGGACGCCCTGATCACGAAGGGATCGACGTTCCACGGGCCCAACCTCGCGCCCTACGGCTTCTCAAGGACCGACCACAGCGGGATGCTCGGCTCGCAGATCGGCACGCTCGCCAACGGCCAGGCCATCCTGTCCGGACCGGTCTATGTCACCAACGACCGGGACGCGCCGGTCACCGCCTACGTCGGACCGCATCCGCCACCGCCGACGGCGTTCTGACCGATACGGCGTCGATCAACGAGATCGTAACGCCGGGGTAACGTTTTGATCGACCGTGAAACGTGCGCGCCAATTGCTGCGATTGTTGGATCCGATGCCGGGTCGGTCCGTTTGGCCCGAAGGTTCCGCAAGCTGCCCGAATGGCGCGCACGGCTACGGAGCGTCCGCGCCGAGGTCGGTACGGTAACCATTCAATTGCGGCCGCCGGGTTTACCAGGTACCGGCCGGTCTGGTCGGATCGACTGGTCGCCGGATAAGATGCGCCGTCTTCGGCCGCAATCCAGACCAAGAATGGTTCACGTGCGGCCGGGACAGGGCATCAAACGGAGGAAGCGTGGTCGCGCGTCACCGAGTGTCCCCGGGTGAAGGGGACGGTGGAGTGGAAGAAGCGCCCGGCCGGCCGACCGCGGATTGGGCCGGCGCGCCACGGTCCGCGTCCGGCCAGCAGCACCAGCCGGGCAACGGCCTGCTGGCCAGGGCCATGGTGGTCATGTTGTCGCCGAGGTCGATCCGGGCCAAACTGGTCCGCATCCTCGTGGTGTCACTGACCCTGGTGCTGGTCCTGCTCGGCTTCCTGATCACCCAGGAGACCACGAACTACCAGGCAGCCAGCTCCACCAGCCAGATCGTCACGGTGGTGCTGCGGGTGCAGGACGTGGTGCACCAGTTGCAGTCCGAGCGCGCGCTGACCAACGGCCTGCTCGGTGGTGGCACACAGTTCCAGGCACAGATCGTGCCCCAGCGCACGAACACCGACGGCGCGCTGATCGCGCTGAACGAGACGCTCGCGGGCGGCAACTACGGCG
>DASXXM010000505.1:0-1993 GCA_036503065.1 Pseudonocardiaceae bacterium
GGTGCCAGGAACGCCACCGTGTCGTAGCCGGCGAACAGGCCCTCGTCGCCGTCGGTGCGGATGCACAGTTCCGTGGCGACGTCCCCGAACAGGCCGAGGCCGTAGGCGCCGTCGACGAGGTTCCCGCCGTAGTGGGCGTGCGAGTGGGGCACGTAACGACGGTGGGTGACCGAGAAACCCTCGACGAGACTCACGCGGACGCTCCGTTCCGGTTGGCGACGGCGTGCACCAGGTACGACGCGACCTCACCGGGAGTGGTGCCGCGCCCGAACACCCGGTCCACACCGAGCCGCTCGGCCATCAGCGGGTCGAACCTCGGGCCGCCGACGACAAGCATCGGCCGCCGATCCCCCATCGCCTCGCGGAACGCCGCGGACATCTCCTGCGTGTTCACGATATGTGCGTCACGCTGCGTCACGACCTGGGAGACGAGGACGGCGTCGGCGTTGTCGGCGCGGGCCCGTTTCACCAGGTCCGGCACGGTGACCTGGGCACCCAGGTTCACCACCCGCAGTTCCCGGTAGTACTCCAGGCCCTTCTCACCGGCGAAACCCTTGACGTTGAGGATGGCGTCGATCCCGACGGTGTGGGCGTCGCTGCCGATGCAGCCGCCGACGACGACAAGCTTGCGCGCCAGGGTCTTCTTGATCGCCGAGTTCACCTCGGCCGGGGACAGCAGCGGGTACTCGCGTGCCACGACCCGCACCTCGTCCAGGTCCACGACGTGCGACACCGAGCCGTACACGACGAAGAACGTGAAATCCGGGCCGACCGGGTGGGAGTGCACCACCATCGCCGGGTCCATGCCCATCTTGTTCGCCAGCTGCGCGGCGGCGCCGTCGGCGCGCGGGCCGTGCGGCACCGGCAGGGTGAACGACACCTGGATCATGCCGTCGCCGGTGGCGTCGCCGTAGGGGCGGACGTTGCGCGTCATTTCGTGTCCCCCGTGGCCAGCAGGTCGGCGGCCGGGTTGCGGTAGCCCTCGGCCTTCGCGACGACACCGTCGGCGCCCTTCCCACCGTCCGGGGGGCGTTTCATCAGGCCGAACGTGCCCGCCGCGATCGCGGCGAGCAGCCCGCCGTCGTCCGCGACGATTCGTTCCAGCAGGTCCACCGCCTCGCCGAGAACCTGGTGGGCGCGTTTCACGATCAGCCCGTCCGGGGCGGGCCGGAAGTCCTCCGCGAGACCACCCGCGGCGTTCAGGACGTACTTCACGTTCGCCAGCGCCAGATCCCGGTCCGACAGCCACGGCGTCACCACCGCCTCCGTCATCATCCCCACGAGCAGGATGCTCTGCCCGGTCAACGCGCCCGCCAGGTTGAACAGGCCGTCCAGCAGGTACCCGAAGAACACGTTGCCGGTCATGTGTTTCGTCGGGGGCATCCACTTCAGCGGTGCGTCGGGGAACAGTTCCCGCGCCAACAGGGCGTGCGCCAGTTCCAGGCGGAACGACTCGGGGACCGCCGGGTTGATCTCGAACGCGTGCCCGAGACCCAGCAGCTCGTCGGGCAGGCCCGCTTCGTGCGCGAAGCGTTCGTTGAGCAGCTGCGACACGGTGACGGTGTGCGCGGCGTCCACGGCGTCGGCGGTGGTGAGGTAGTTGTCCTCACCGGTGTTGATGATGATCCCGGCGCGGCCGTGGACCTGCCGGGAGAACCGTTGGTCACAGAACGTGCGGATCGGGTTGATGTCGCGGAACAGGATCCCGTACATCGAGTCGTTCAGCATCATGTCCAGCCGCTCCAGACCGCCGAGCACCGCGATCTCCGGCATGCACAGGCCCGACGCGTAGTTCGTGAGGCGCACGTAGCGGCCCAGTTCGCGGGACACGTCGTCCAGCGCAGCCCGCATGATGCGGAAGTTCTCCTGCGTGGCGTAGGTGCCGGCGAAGCCTTCGCGCGTCGGGCCCTCGGGCACGTAGTCAAGCAGGGACTGCCCAGTCGACCGGATCACGGCGATGATGTCGGCGACCTCGCGGGCTGCGGCCTGCGCC
>DASXXM010000506.1:0-2812 GCA_036503065.1 Pseudonocardiaceae bacterium
CGGAAGACGGTCCAGCGCGCCTCGTCGAGCACGAGGTCACCAGCCCGCAGTTCGGGCTGGTCGGCGCGCCGGTGGCTGGGATAGTGAAGGTCTGCCATGGTCCCTTGCGTTCGGTGAGCGGACAGTGCCCGCGGGCGGCGCGAGGCCGCCCGCGGGCTGGGTTTCCGAGAGCCTGCAGGTATCAGAAGTGGGTCGGACTCGCCGACGCGGCCGGCGCCGCGGGGGTCGTCGTCGTCACGGTGGCCGTGCTGGCCGGGGTGACCGCCGCCGTCTTCGGCAGCGAGAACAGGATGAGTTCCGCGGTGAGCTTGCCGTGGCTGCGGACACCCACCACGAACACCAGGTCGCCACGGGCCACGGTCTTGGCCGCTGTCGTGGTCGGCATCGTGCTCATCGTGGCGGTCGGAGTCGCCGTCGCGGTCGCGGCGCCCAGGCCGGTCGCGGTGGTGGTGGGCGTCGCCGTGGCGGTGCCCATGCCGGTCGCGGTGCTGGTCGGCGTCGCCGTGGCGGTCGAGGTCGCCATCGTGGTCGCCACGCCGGTCGCGGTGGTGGTCGGGGTCGGGGCCACGGTGGCCGTTGTCTGGGTGATCGTGATCGTGATGGTCTCGGTGCCGGTGCTGACCGTGATCGTGATCGGCTTCGTCACCGGCGCGGCCACCTGGTTGACAAGGGCGGCGCTGCCCGCCATCGCGGCCGCCATCGGGGCCGTGTTACCGGTCGTCGCGGCCGTGTGCGCCGCCACGTTGTTCCCGGTCATCGCCACCATGCCGGTGGGGTTGGCCGTCACGTTCCTTTGCTTCGTCCAGTGGTTCAGCCACCACAGTTCCAGCTTGCCGTTCGCGGACTTGACGATGATGAACTGCCTAGTCGCCGCGACCACGACGCCGCGCTGGGCGGCGAACTGCGTGCGGTGCCACGTGAACTGGCTGAAGGTGCGCATCGGCGCCATCTGGGCCAGCGTGTTGAGCGACCGTGGCTGGTTCGAGTTCCACATATTGAGCGCCGAGGTCAGGGCCTGCTGCTCACTGACCGTGTGGTGGAAGTTCAGCACGTATCCGGCGGAATCGGCGTTCACCGTCGCAGAGCCGGAGTGACTGGCCACGACCGCTACCCCCGCCGCGCCGCCGCCGGCCAGCACGGCTGCAGCGATGCCAAGGCGTGCTTTCATGCTGGCCTGGCGGTTGCGCCGCCTGTTGCGGCTGTTCATCGATGCCTCCTCATATGGACGTCACGCCCGCCACGCGCGCCCGTTGGGGTTCCTTGGCATCTGACACTGCCGTGACGCTCAGCCGCCCGGAATGGGTTCTGCGGTCACGTAAGCGGTACGTTCGCGACTTCACATGCTGGGGAGGAAAGGCACATTCATCCCGAACGGACTAGTGGTGACTCCGAAAGCCGCCCGTTATCTCTGCGGGATTGGCGTAAGACGCGCGCTACATCCGGTCCGGAATCGGCACGCCGAGCAGGCCAAGGCCGGCGGTGAGCACCCGCAGCGCGGCGGCGCACAGCGCGAGGCGGCTCTGCCTGGTCTCGTCGTCGTCGGCCTTGAGCACCGGGCACCGCTCGTAGAACGCGGTGAACAGGCTGGCGACCTCGAAAAGGTAGCCGCACAGCCGGTGCGGCTCGGCCGTGTCGACGACCTGTGCGACGACCGCGCCGAAGCCGAGCAGCTTCAGCGCCAGCTCCCGCTCGGCAGGCTCGGTCACCGCGATCGGGCCGCGCACGTCCGTCTCGGTGATCCCCGCCCGGCGGAAGATGGACCGGATCCTGGTCGTGGCGTACTGCAGGTAGGGCCCGGTGTCGCCGCGGAAGGAGATCATCCGGTCCCAGTCGAAGATGTACGCTCTGTCCCGCGCGGTAGACAGGTCCGCGTACTTGATCGCGCCGATGCCGACGTCCTGCGCGATCGCGTCCAGGTCGAGTTCCGTGTCGTCGCGCTCGACCTCGTCCAGGATGGCGCGGGCCCGCTCGATGCCCTCGGCGAGCAGGTCGCTGAGCTTGACGTTATCGCCCGCCCTGGTCCGCAGCCGGTGCCCGTCCGCCCCCTGCACCAGGCCGATCTGCGCGTGCCTGAAGTCGGCGGTCTCCGGCAGCCAGCCGGCCAGCCTGGCGACCGCGAAGATCATCTTGAAGTGCAGCGCCTGGTCGGAGCCGACGACGTAGATCGCGCGGTCCGCGTTGAGCTTGTCGATCCGGTACCTGATCGTGGCCAGGTCGGTGGTCGAGTAGTTGTAGCCGCCGTCCCGCTTGCGGACGATGACCGGCAGCTGGCTGCCGTCGCGGCCGGTGAAGCCCGGCGGGAACACGCACAGCGCGCCGTCGCTGAGCACCACGAGGCCCAGGGCTTCCAGGTCCGCGACGACGTCGGGCAGCATGTCGTTGTAGAAGCTCTCGCCCCTGATGTCGTCGTCGGTCAGCGTGACCCGCAGCAGGGCGTAGGTGTCCCGGAGGTACTGCCTGGACAGCTCCATGAGCTCTTCCCAGAGCCGCTGGGTCGCCGGGTCGTCGCCGGACTGGAGCTTGACTACCCGTTCCCTCGCCTGCTCCGCGAAGCCGGGGACCGCGTCGAACTTCACCCGGGCCGACTGGTAGAACGCGTTCGGGTCGGTGCGCAGCAGCTGCGCCTCGGGAGCGTCCTCGCCGATGTTGAAGAGGTACTCGATCAGCATGCCGAACTGCGTGCCCCAGTCACCCACGTGGTTGTCCCTGATCACGTGGTGGCCGGCAAACTCGGTCACCCGCGCGATCGCGTCGCCGACGATCGTGGAGCGCAGGTGCCCGACGTGCATTTCCTTGGCGATGTTCGGCGAGG
>DASXXM010000507.1:0-2866 GCA_036503065.1 Pseudonocardiaceae bacterium
CGATACCTGGACTGGGAACTGGACGACCCGGCCGGCAAGAGCGTCGAGGACGTGCGCCCGGTGCGCGACGAGATCGAACACCGGGTCCGGGCGCTGCTCGACGAACTCGGTGTCCCCGCCGCCGCGTGACCATCACTAGACTGTGGTCTCAAGTCAAGGAGCGTTGATGGAACAGCCGTTGCCCCGCAAACTGGTCGCCGAATATCTGGGCAGCCTGCTGCTGGCCGCGCTGGTGATCGGATCGGGCGTCGCCGCGCAACAGCTCTCCCCGCACTACACCGGGTTGCAGTTGACCGAGAACGCCGCGGCGACCGCGGTCGGGCTGTTCGCGATCATCCTGATGTTCGGGCCGGTCAGTGGCGGCCATTTCAACCCGGTTGTGTCCGTTGTGGACGCTGCCCTAGGTGGGTTGTCGTGGCGGCACGCGCTGGCCTACCTGCCGGTCCAGGTCGCCGGCTGTATCAGCGGCGCGGCCCTCGCGAACCTGATGTTCGGCGCCAGCGCGGTGAGCATCAGCACCAAGGACCGGGCCACGCTCCCGCACGGACTGTCCGAGGTCATCGCCACAGCCGGACTGATCCTATTGATCTTCGCCTTGGTCCGCTCTGGACGCGCCGACAAAGCCCCCGCCGCCGTGGGCGCCTACATCGGCGCGGCCTACTGGTTCACCAGCTCGACCAGCTTCGCCAACCCCGCGATCACCATCGGCCGGATGTTCAGCAACAGCTTTGCCGGCATCGCCCCCTCCTCGGCCCCGCTGTTCATCGCCGCCCAGGTGCTCGGAGGCGCGCTGGCACTGCTGCTGGTCCGCGCGCTGTACCCCGGCATCACCGCGCGGGAGGCGGCGGCCGAGGTCGTCGTTCCGCACGAGACGGTGGGTTCCCGGCTCTGACGATGCTCTGGAGGCGGTCCGCATGGGCGCACAGCGCCCGGTCGTACGGTGTAGTGCACGCAGCAACAGTGGCACGCCGACCGCTGCCGGCAGCAGCCAGTAGGTCAGGTGCGGTAGCCGGTCCCACAACGGCAGGCTCGGGCCGTTGTCGACGTAGAACCCGGTGAGCAGAGCGATGTAGGACACCGCCATCCCCGTGCCGTGCACGCGCGCCCAGACCGGCCACCCGCGCCAGCGGCGCCGACGGGCCAGAATTCCGACGGTGCCCGCTGCGTAGCCGACGGCGCCGATCGCCAGCAGGTGCGCGTCGTGCGGCCAGCGCAGCGCCGACAACACGACCAGCGACACGGACGTGACCGTCAGGCACCAGTAGTAGACAGTCCCAGCGCGCGGATGCCGTCCCGGACGCTTCCCCGACAAGGCCGCGATCGCGCCGCTGACAATCGCCGCGCCCGCAGTGGGCACATGCACCGCAAGCACCGCCAGAAATACCGGTGCGGTGGACCCGACCTCGACCCCCAACACGCGACTGGCCTCGGCAACCATGCCACTCGCCACCTTCCCATGGGTAGCATCACTACCCTTCCTGGAGAGGAAGCGTAGCCCTGGCGGACCAAGAAGGATAGGGTCGCTACCCATGAGAGCGGAGACGCTCAAAGGCCACCTGGACGCCCTGCTGCTGGCCGTGCTCGCCGACGGGCCTCGGCACGGCTATGGGGTGATCGAAGTCCTGCGTACCCGCAGCGGCGGCCAGTTCGACCTGCCCAAGGGCACCATCTACCCAGCCCTGCACCGGCTGGAACAAGCCGGCCTGGTCCGCGCGAACTGGTCGCAGGACACCGGTCGGCGCCGCCGCGTCTACGAACTGACCCCTGCCGGGCGCCGCAAGCTGGGCGCTGAACGTACCGCCTGGCAGGAGTTCGCCACCGCCGTGGCGGCACTGCTTGCCCCGCCTGGAGCGGAATCGGAGAACGGTCCAGCATGGGCGACGAGCTGATCCGCGCCTATCTGTCCGAACTGGACACCGCACTCGCGGTCGTGCCAGGGTCCGCGCGAGCCCGCGCGGCGATTGTCACCGAGATCGGCGACGGCCTCGCCGATGCGCTCACCGACCAACTCGACCGCGGCTGTCCGCCGACCGAAGCAGAACAACGAGTGATCGACGAGTTCGGCGACGCAGCACTCGTGGCCGCACAGTTCGTTCCCGTCCTCACCGCGGAGCAGGTGCATCGCAGTGCGCTGATATTACTGCGGACCGGCCCGCTGGTCGGTGCACTGTGGTTGGCCACCACGTTGCTGGCCGTGCCGCTCGGGCTGCCGATCGTTTCCCCGGTCACGGTCACCGCAGCGATCATGGTCGCTGTCGCGTTGGTGACTGCGGTGCCATGCAGTGTGTTCGCCCTGACCGTTACCGGGCACGGCATCCGCTGGTGGCCCGTCTCGTCGCGACGTGCCGCTGCCGCCGCGTTGATCGCCGCGGGTGAGGTCGTCGTTAGTGATCTCGTCTTGCTGATTGCCCTGGGTACCCAGGCGCCCGCGCTGCTGAGCGAGCCGTCCCGCACCGGCCTCGGCGTCGTACTCGCCGGACTGGCGGCCTTGGCGAGTCTGATCCGGCTCACCCTCACCGCTCGGAATACCATGCGGCTACGACAAAGCCGCGCAGTACTCGGGACGGCCTGACCGGCACTGGACGCTCGCGGCGAACACCGTCAAGGGTCCTCAGTCGGCCCGGTTGGTCACGGACGCTGGACCACGGACGAGCGACGTTCGATCAGCACGGTGTCGTGCCAGACGCCATCGCGTTGGGCGATCCGCTCGCGGACACCGACCGTGCGGTAGCCCGCCGCGTGGTGCAAGGCGATGCTGGCGCGATTCTCGGTGAAGATCGAGGTCTGCAATGTCCACAACCCGGCCGCGTCCGCGGCCGTGCCCTGCTGGCGCAACAACGCCTTGCCGACCCCGCGACCGCGGTAC
>DASXXM010000508.1:0-4082 GCA_036503065.1 Pseudonocardiaceae bacterium
CCACCCGGCCGGGGACAGGTCGTCCAGTTGCCGCAGGCGGTGTTCGGCGACCACCGTGTCGTTGAACGCGCCGAGCACCTCCTGCACCGCCTTGGCCTGCCCGACCAGCACGGCCAGGCCGGCGCGCTGCTTGCGGCCGGCCAGCCGACCGGCGAGTTCGGCCGCGTACCGGACCCGCTTGACCCGGATCCGCAGGTCGTGCCACTGCTCGTCGGACGGCGCGCCGGCCACCACGGTCAACTGCCGGCGCAGCCTGCGCAGCGGCTGGGCCAGGAGATCGTCAGCGGACGGCAGATAGTCGTCGGCCGGGTCGGCCGGCGCGACGGCCTCGACCGCCAGCTTGCGCAGCAGTGACCGGAACCGGGGCCGGGCCAGCTCGGCGACCAGTGTGTCCGCCGCGGCCGACCGACGGGCCAGCAGCGCGGCCAGCACCTCGCCGAACGCGATCAGGTCGACCTCGGGCAACGTGGTGGCGTTCGCCGCGAGCCGTTCACACAGCACGTCGAGGTCGCGGACCTCGCCCAGCAGCGAACCGAGCCAGGACAGCTCGTCCCGCAACCAGCCCGCCTGCGGCCCGAACCCGCCCCTGTCCATCCGCAGCACGACCCGCAACCGCCGCGCCGCGACCCGCATCTGGTGCACCGACTCGGGTTCGTCCACCTGCCCGGCAGTGACCTGTTCGGCCAACAGCACCCGTAACTGCGTGTCGACGGTCGCCCGGAGATGCGCGGTCAGCCCGTCCCGCCGGCCCGCGGTTCGCGGCTCGGCCGGCAGGCGCAGCCGACCCGCGGTCAACGGGCGCGGACGCCCGGACGTAGCCGGCGGCGCCTCGGGTACCACGGAGAGAGCGGTCATGAACATGGATTCTAGGTGAACCTCAGATAACTAACAGATCGCGTTGGCCCTGTCCCGCATGTCGGACATGAGCCGGTGGTCGTGACGGTTTACCGGATCGACGCACGTCAGCCATTGCGATGGTGGGTGACGTCACGCATCGTATAGAGCCATGGTCGCCGAGCCCGTTCCCGATCCTGCCGGCCTGCTCGCCGTCGCGGTGGCCGAGGCGCGGGCGGGGTTGGCCGAGGGCGGCATTCCGATCGGCGCGGCCCTGTTCGACCGGGCCGGCACCCTGCTGGGCAAGGGACACAACCGGCGGGTTCAGGACGGTGACCCGTCCATGCACGCCGAGACGGCCGCGTTTCGTAACGCAGGTCGCCGGTCGCGCTACTCGGACACGGTCATGGTCACGACGTTGTCGCCGTGCTGGTACTGCAGTGGCCTCGTCCGCCAGTTCGGCATCGGCGCGGTGGTGATCGGCGAGAACCGGACGTTCCACGGCGGGCAGGACTGGCTGGCCGAGCACGGCGTGCTGATCACCATGGTCGACGACGCCGAGTGCGTCGCGCTGATGACCGACTTCATCAAGGCGCGTCCCGACCTGTGGTTCGAGGACATCGGGCAGGATGAGGCATGACCGACTACATCCCCAGCATCGACCTGAGACCCTGGTTCGCGGGCACCGAGGACGGCAGGCGCCACGTCGCGGCGCAGGTCGACCACGCGCTGCGCACCGCGGGGTTCCTGCTGGTCACCGGCCACGGCATCGAGTCCACCCTGCGAGCCGAGGTGCGGTCCCTGGCCCGGCTGTTCTTCCTGCTGCCCGACGAGGTCAAGGCCCGGTACGCGGTGAGTGTCGGCGGGCGCGGCTGGATTCCCCCCGGCGCCGAGGCCAACGGCTACGCGGAAGGCACCGCGACCCCCGCCGACCTCAAGGAGTCGTACTCGTTCGCGGCGGACGACCCGACCGGCGACCAGGAGACCGACGAGGTCTGGTTCCGGCCCAACGTGTGGCCGGCCGAAGTGCCGGCGCTGCGGTCGGCGCTGACCGAGTACCTGGGGCGGATGCGGACGCTGTCCGACGAGCTGATGTCCATCTGCGCGGTGGCGCTGGGCCTGCCGGCCGACCACTTCGCCGCCTACCTGCGGCATCCCACGTTCGGGTTCAACCTGAACTGGTACCCGGCGCTGCGCCGGGTCGGTCCGCCGGAGCCCGGCCAGTACCGGATCGGCCCGCACACCGACTTCGGCACGGTCACCGTGCTGGACCGGGAACCCGGCCTCGGCGGCCTGCAGGTCTACACCGCCGACGGCCGGTGGGTGGACGCCCCGTTCGACCCGGACAGTTTCACGATCAACATCGGTGACCTGATGGCGCGCTGGACCGGCGACCGCTGGCGGTCCACCCGGCACCGCGTGCTCGCCCCGCCCGCCGACGCGCCGGAGGAGGAACTGCTGTCCCTCGTGTACTTCTACGAGGCCGACCACGACGCGGTGATCGAGTCGCTGCCGGCGCCGATCGGCACCACCAGCTACCCGCCCGTCGTCTGGAGCGACTACCTACAAGCGAAATTGGCGGCGATCTCCGTTGGCTGACCTGATGCTGTACTGGTTTACCTCATGAAGGCCGGCGCGGTCGCCGGCGAACCCGTCCGCGAGGGCACCTACGGCGACCGGATCGGCGCGGTGGAACCCGGTGGCGTCGAGTTCATCCCGGCAGGCGACCGGCACGGCACACCGTTGCAGCTGATGTGGACGTGGACGTCGCCGAACCTGGAGTTCGCCACGATCTTCGTCGGCATCCTCGGCGTCGGCGTCTTCGGGTTGAGCTTCTGGCAGGCGGCGCTCGCGCTGCTGATCGGCAACCTGCTCGGCTCGCTGTCGCACAGCGTCCTGTCCGCGCGCGGACCCGCTCACGGCGTGCCCCAGATGGTGTTGTCCCGGATCGGCTTCGGCTACCTGGGCAACGTGCTGCCGGCCGGCCTGAACGCGATCACCGCCGGCATCGGCTGGTTCGCGGTGAACAGCGTGAGCGGCGCGTTCGCCCTCGCCGCGCTGACCGGGATGCCCGCGCTCCTCGGCCTGCTGATCGTGGTCCTGGTGCAGGTGGCCGTGGCGTTCTTCGGGCACAACCTGGTGCAGGCGTTCGAGAAGTACGCCCTGGTGTTCCTGGGCATCGTGTTCGTGCTCGCGACAATTATGTTGTTCTCCAGGACACACACCACCGGCCTGCCGGGCAAGCCCCTCCCCGGCGGCTTTCTGATCACGGCGGGCGCCGCGTTCGGTTACGCGGCGGGCTGGAATCCGTACGCCTCGGACTACACCCGTTACCTGCCGGCGAACGTCAACGCCAGGATGACCGGATTGTGGGCCGGTCTCGGGGTATTCGTGTCGTGCATGCTGTTGGAGATCGTCGGCGCGGCATCGGTGGCACCACTCGGCATCACCAGCGGCAACCCGACAGCGGCGTTCACCGGCCAGTTGCCGGGGTGGCTGGGTGACCTGACCCTGTTGGCCATCGCGCTGGGCGCCGTCTCGGCGAACGTCCTGAACATCTATTCCGGCGCGATGTCGTTCCTCACGCTGGGCATCCGGCTGCCGCTGGCACTGCGGCGCGCGCTGGTCGCGGTGGTGTTCGGCGTGATCGGCTTCCTGCTGGCATGGTCGGGCCTGCACGACGCCGGCCAGAAGTACGAGAACTTCCTGCTGATCATCGCCTACTGGATCGGCCCATGGCTCGGCGTGATGTTCACCGACCAGTACCTACGGCGGGGCCAGCGCATCGACACCCTGCTGTACGCCAAGTGGTACCAGAACTGGGCAGGCCCGATCGCGATGCTGGTCGGCATGGCAGCGTCGATCCTGCTGTTCTCCAACCAGACCGACTTCGTCGGCGTGATCGCCAAGCAGGTTCCGTCGTTGGGCGACATCACGTTCCTGGTCGGCTTCGTGTTGTCCGCGGCGCTCTACGCCCTACTACGCCCAGCACTCGGCGCCAACCGAACCGCCCCACCCGCTGACTAGGCGGCGTCCACGGCCTCGCGCAACTTCTGCACCAGCTCGGACGCGGTGTAGAAGTAGCGGCCGTGCGTCTCGTGCAGGGTCTCGATCGAGTCCGCCGACAGCACGACGACCTCCATGTCCGCGTACTCCGGCAACCGCTCCACCGCGAACTGCCGGTACATGGCGGTGCGCGAGTCGTCGTAACTCTCCTGCAGGAGGAGTCGACCCTCTTCCCGCTGGTA
>DASXXM010000509.1:0-1901 GCA_036503065.1 Pseudonocardiaceae bacterium
ACGGTCATGTGCGGGTAGAGCGCGTAGGACTGGAACACCATCGCGATGTCGCGGTCCTTGGGCTGCACGTTCGTCACGTCGCGGCCGCCGATGGAGATGCTGCCCTCGTCGATGTCCTCCAACCCGGCCAGCATCCGCAGCGCGGTGGATTTGCCCGATCCGGACGGTCCCACGAGCACGAGGAACTCTCCGTCGGTCACCTCGAGGTCGAGCGCGTCGACCGCGCGGACCGGCGGGGATCCGGCGAAGACCCGGGAGGCACTGGCGTAGGCGACTTCGGCCATGTGACAAACCTTTCATGACACAGACATATCCCGGTCACCGTACCCGCCGAACGGGCGATAGGACATACCGAATTGGTATGGACCCCATGCGGAACGTGTCTTGACAAGTAAGCGGGCCGGACAACGACAGTACGAAATGGTCTAGACCAGGTTGGGTTGGTAGCGCATCTAGCTGCGATGTTGACCCGGTCGCAGGACGCTCGTCACCCGAGCTTCTGAAATTGGTTCTGAAACGTTACGGTCACTGCATGGTGCGGTCACTGCATTCCCGACGGCCGGCGACCCTGGCGTCGCTCGCCGCCGAGCTGGGCGTCTCACGGACAACGGTGTCCAACGCGTACAACCGTCCGGACCAGCTCTCGCCGGAGCTGCGTCGGAGAGTACTGGACACGGCCCGACGGCTGGGTTATCCCGGCCCGGACCCGGTGGCGCGCTCGCTGCGCACCCGCAAGGCGGGCGCGGTCGGCGTGCTGCTGACCGAGAACCTCGCGTACGCGTTCCGCGACCCGGCCGCCGTCGGCTTCCTGGAGGGCCTCGCGCTGGCCTGCGAGGACGTCGGACAGGGACTGCACCTGGTGCCCGCCAACCCGGAGCGGGAGGACGTGGCCGCGGTGCACCGGGCGGGGGTGGACGGGTTCGTCGTCTACTCGGTGCCCGACGACGACCCGCACCTGGCCGCGGTGCTGGAACGGCCGGTGCCAACGGTCGTGTGCGACCAGCCGCACCTCGGGAACGTGGACCGGGTCGGCATCGACGACCGGTCGGCCATGACCGAGCTCGCCAACCACCTGATCGAGCTGGGCCACCAGCGGGTCGGCGTGGTCTGCATGCGCCTCGGCCGCAACCGCAACGACGACTTCGCCACGCTGGACCGGCAGCGCGGCGCGCACTTCCACGTGCAGCGCGCCCGACTGGCCGGCCTCGCGGCCGCGTTCGAGGCCAGCGGCGTGGACTGGGCGAGCGTGCCGGTGGTGGAGCGGTTCGACCACAGCGTGGCCAACGGTGCGGCGGCCGCGGCCCAGCTACTGGACCGCGACCAGCGCATCACGGCGTTGATCTGCACGTCGGACATCCTGGCCATCGGTGCGCTGGCCGAGGCACGGCGGCGCGGGCTGCGGGTGCCGCAGGACCTGAGCGTCACCGGATTCGACGGCATCGCGGAGGCCGAGCAGAACGGGCTGACCACGGTCCGCCAGCCGATGCTGGAGAAGGGCAGAGCCGCGGGCCGGCTGCTGACGGACTCGGCGGAGGCGAGCAGGCCAAGGACGGTCACGCTGCCGACCGAACTGGTGCTCGGTGACACATCGGCCCGTCCGCACAACGCCGAGGATCGCTGGTTCGGGCCCTAACCCAGGGTCAACGGTGTCGGCGCCCCGACGAGGGTGCCGAGCTGGCCGACGAGTTCGTACGTGCCGGCCGGCACGGTCGCCCGCTTGACCGGGCAGCCGGGGGCGGACGTCCGGCCGTACCAGACGACGTCGTAGGACAGGGTCTGGTTGGGCGCCAGGGTGGGGATCTCGTGCGTGGTCAGCGAGTAGCAGTCGCTGCTGGACCACAGGCGGACGCCGGTCGTGGTCCGTAGCAGGACCGATCTGAGCTGGTGGCTCACGTCCCGGA
>DASXXM010000510.1:0-10990 GCA_036503065.1 Pseudonocardiaceae bacterium
GTCTCGTGCAGGGTCTCGATCGAGTCCGCCGACAGCACGACGACCTCCATGTCGGCGTACTCGGGCAGTCGCTCCAGGACGAACCGGCGCCGCATGGCGGTCTCGCCGTCGTCGTAGCTCTCCTGCAGGCGGAGGCGACCCTCCTCCCGCTGGTAGACGAGTACGACATGCACCATGGCGGTCATAGTAGCGGCTCCAGGCATTGCGCGAATCGATCAAGGCGGGAGTCCAACGACTCCAACACGTTCTGGTACTCGCCTTCGGACAGACGTTCACGTGCGTCGATCGCATCGGCTTCGTTCTGCATGATCGCCACGAACAGTGTTGTCTCTCCGGCTGAAAGGGTCTGCACCGACTCGCCATAGCGCAGCCCTCGACCGAGTTTGTCGGCTGCTCGTCCGAACAGTTCCGCCCAGCGGTGTTGGAGTGTCGTCCGGACCTGGATCTCGATGAGGATGCGATCTCGCCGGACTTCCAGATGAACCGCGCGATAGCCGGCTCTCGGATCAACTCGCCGGTCGATGATCTTCACCGGCCGCTCGTCATCTCGGCACAACTCGGCTATCTGTCGCACCAGTTCGTCCTGGTCGGCTCTGGTGCCGTGCACGACCACCCGCATCCCGGCCAGGTCACGAATCTGGGCGAGCGATCGCAGTTCTGGCTGCCGATGGAGCTTCTCCAGCGTGGTCTTCAGTGTTTTGACCCTGGGCGCCATCGGTTCGGCGTGTGGCATCGCCGCGCACAGCCGCTCGACGTCGGTGTGCGCGGCGGCGAGAACCCGTTGGTAGTACAGCAAGACATCCGCGAGGGCGTGGAGGTCCTCCGGGGTTTCCTTGCCGTCGCGCAGGCGGGTGGTAAGGTTCTTCAGTTGGTTGCCGCTCAGGGGCAGGGCCATGCGGCGACACTACCGACCGTGTCCGACAGATTACTGGTTTGCGTGCAGGGCAACGTTCAGTTCGATGCCGGTGCCCGTGCGGGGGACGACTTCCACCACGCCGGTGGTGGAGTTGCGGCGGAACAGGAGGCCGTCGGCGCCGGACAGGTCTCGGGCCTTGATCGTGCGTCCGTCCGGCAGCGTGACCTTCGTGCCGGCCGTCACGTAGAGGCCTGCCTCGACGACACAATCGTCGCCGAGAGAAATACCGATGCCGGCGTTCGCGCCGATCAGACACCGTTCGCCGACCGTGATCGTGGTGGTGCCGCCACCGGACAACGTGCCCATGATGGACGAGCCGCCGCCGACGTCCGAACCGTCACCCACGACGACACCCGCGCTGACGCGACCCTCCACCATGGACGCACCCAGCGTCCCCGCGTTGAAGTTCACGAAGCCTTCGTGCATGACCGTGGTGCCGCTGGCCAGATGCGCGCCCAACCGGACCCGGTCGGCGTCGGCGATCCGTACGCCCGTCGGCAACACGTAGTCCACCATTCGAGGGAACTTGTCCACTCCATAGACTGTCACCGGCCCACGGGAGCGCAACGCCAGCCGGGTCGACTCGAAGCCGTCCACCGGGCACGGGCCGTGGTTCGTCCAGACCACATTGGACAGCAGGCCGAACACGCCGTCCAGGTTCTGGCCGTGTGGGCGCACCAGCCGCCACGACAGCAGGTGCAGCCGCAGGTACATGTCGTGGGCATCGACCGCCGCGTCGGACAGGGACGCGATCGACGTCCGCACGGCGACCACCTCGACACCCCGGTCCGTGTCCGGGCCGAGGGCGTTCGCCACCGCCGCGCCCAGCGCGGCAACGGCTTCCGACGGAGTCAACCGGACCGTGCCGGCGGGCTCGGCCGTGCCCAGCTTCGGCTGCGGGAACCAGGTGTCCAGCACGGCGCCGCCGGTGGTCACCGTCGCCAGGCCGACGCCGTGTGCGCCGTCAGTAGTAAGCACGCCGACCACCGTAGTCAGCCGCTGGTCGGCAGGCCGGCCAGGGCCTGAGCCAGCCGGTCCAACTCCGTCCCGATCGACGTGAGTGCCTTCGGGCAGTCCCTGCGCTGCGCGGACGTCGGGCTGGTCGCGCTGTCGCAGCCGGCTCGTTGGTAGCTGTTCACGGCGTCCTGCAGCACGGTGATCTCGCCGCCCTGGCCGGGCAGGTCGGCTCGCAGGGCGCCGATCGTGTTCGCCACTTCGGTCACGTACCGGCCGCAGTTGGTGAACAACTGGTCCGCCCGCGAGCCCCGGCACGGGTCGGCCTTCAGCGCCGGCACCTTGACCCGGAGGTCCGACACGTTGTTGGTGTAGCCGGGGGTGGGGTTCTGGTCGCCCGGCTGGTTGTCGGCGCAACCGGCCAGCAGCACCAGCGCGACGCAGGCCAGCGCGCAACCGAACTGCACGACGCGGCGCATCACAGGTCCCTTCTGGCGATCCGGGCTGACACCACGCTACGCACTACTGTTGGGTCGGTGAGCATCGACCTGTCCGCCGATCCGATCGACCTGACCGCCGCACTGGTCGACATGCCCAGCGTGTCCGGCAACGAAACCGATCTTGCCGACGCCGTCCACGACGCCATCAAGAACCAGGCAGGCCACCTCGAACTGGTGCGTAACGGCAACACCGTGCTGGCCCGCACGAACCTGGGCCGCCCGCACCGGGTGGTGTTCGCCGGGCACCTGGACACGGTGCCGGTCAACGACAACCTGCCGCACCGCCGCACCGGCACCGGCCAGGACCAGATCCTGCACGGCTGCGGCACGGCGGACATGAAGTCCGGCGACGCGGTCCTGCTCACCCTGGCCGCCGCCGTGACCGACCCGACGCACGACCAGACCTTCGTGTTCTACGACTGTGAGGAGATCGAGGCCAGCCGCAACGGCCTCGGCCGGATCGAGCGGGAACTGCCGGACTGGCTGCACGGCGACCTGGCGATCGTGTGCGAGCCGTCGAGTGCCGTGGTGGAGGCCGGCTGCCAGGGCACGATGCGGATCGAGGTCCGCACCGCGGGCCACCGTGCGCACACCGCCCGCGCCTGGATGGGCAACAACGCCGTCCACGCGATGGGCACCGTGCTGGACCGGCTGGCCACCTACGAGCCGCGCAGGCCCGAGATCGATGGCTGCCACTACCGCGAGGCACTCCAGGCGGTCGGCATCCGCGGCGGGGTGGCCGGCAACGTGGTGCCGGACGAGTGCGTGCTGACCGTGAACCACCGGTTCGCGCCCGACCGGTCCGTCGACCAGGCCGAGACCCACCTGAGGTCGGTGTTCGCCGGCTACGACGTGATCGTCACCGACAAGGCCGCCGCCGCCCCGCCCTGCCTGGACACCCCGCTGGCCAAGCAGTTGATCAAGCAGGCCGGGGGCACGCCGGTCGCCAAGCTGGGCTGGACGGACGTGGCCCGCTTCGCCGCGCTGGGCGTCCCGGCGCTCAACTTCGGCCCCGGCGACCCGGCGCTGGCCCACACCCGGGCCGAACACGTGCCGGCCGCGCAGATCACTCGGTGCGCGACTGTGTTGAGGCGGTTCATCACGAGTTGAGACGGCGTTAACGGTCAAGCGTGGTGGCCTTCGTCTTGTACTGGTTCTCTGCCAGCGGTACCGGGCAGTACCGGCAAGAGGAAGGTGCGTGCAGGCATGGCCGAGTCGTCAGGGTTCAATCGCCGCAGGTTCATCGGGGGCGTCGCCGGGGCCGCCGCTGCGGGCAGCGTGCTGTCCGGCCTGCCGGCCGGCATGGCGGAGGCGCTGGGTGAGCCCCGCCGCAGCGGCAGTCTGGACGAGGTCGAGCACGTCGTCGTGCTGATGCAGGAGAACCGCTCGTTCGACCACTACTTCGGCACCATGCGCGGCGTGCGCGGCTTCGGCGACCGGGCCGCACTGCGGCTGACCACCGGGCTGGACACCTTCCACCAGCCGGACCCGGCCCGCACCGACGGCGGCTTCCTCGAGCCCTTCCACATCGACACGGCCAAGGTCGACGGCCAGGACCTCGGCGACCTCGACCACAGCTGGGTCCCGACGCACAAGATGTGGAACAACGGCTTCTGGGACGGCTGGGTGGCCAACAAGAGCGAGATGACCATGGGGTTCTTCACCGACCAGGACATCCCGTTCCAGCGCGCCCTCGCCGACGCCTTCACAACCTGTGACCAGTACTTCTGCTCGATCCAGGGCCCGACGACACCCAACCGGCTGTTCCACTGGACCGGCACGATCAACCCGGCGGGCGACGCGGGCGGCCCGGCCATCTTCAACCCGGACGACTACAACCCGGTCTACCACTGGACCACGTACCCGGAGCGGCTGCAGGCGGCCGGCGTCTCCTGGCAGATCTACGCCAACAAGGAGGTCGGCGACGGCGGCGGCCTCGACGGCTGGGTCGGCGACTTCGGCGACAACCCGCTGTGGCTGTTCCAGGCCTACCACGACTCGTTGAACAGCACGAACCCCGCCGACCAGCAGTTGGCCGCACGGGCGAACGTGATCAAGCAGTGGCTGCCCAACTCCGGTCTCGGCATGAACGCCGGGCACGTGCTGGCCGACTTCGTGGCCGCGGCCAAGGCCGGCACCCTGCCCAGGGTGTCCTGGATCGTGGCGCCCTACCGCTGGTGCGAGCACCCGGCGGCCCGGCCGGTGGACGGTGCGCTCTATGTCCAGACCGTGCTGAAAGCCTTGTGGGACAACCAGAAGCTGTGGGAGAACACGGCACTGTTCATCAACTACGACGAGAACGACGGCTTCTACGACCACATCGTGCCGCCGACCGCGCCGCCGGGGACACCGGACGAGTTCGTCGACGGCCTGCCGATCGGCCTCGGCCCGCGCGTACCGCTGATGGTGGTCTCGCCGTGGAGCCGGGGCGGCTGGGTGAACTCGCAGGTCGCCGACCACACCTCGGTGATCCGGTTCCTCGAGCGCTGGACCGGCGTGCAAGAGCCGAACATCTCGGCGTGGCGCCGGGCCGTCTGCGGCGATCTGACCAGCTGTTTCGACTTCTCCCGTCGGGATCTGAGCATTCCGCGGCTGCCGGACGCGGCCAAGCTGCAGGCGATCGCGGACCAGACCCAGTCGAAGCTGCCGACGCCGACCCCGCCGCCCATCGGCGCCCAGGTGACGCCGCATCAGGAGCCCGGTGTGCGGCCGGCCCGGCCGATTCCCTACCAGCCGACCGCGAACGCCTCGGTCAACACGGCGACCGGCGCGGTCACGTTGCGCCTGGCCAACAGCGGTGCGGCCGCGGTGCAGCTCGGCGTCTACCCGCAGGGCGTCACCCCGTCGGAGTACCTGCTGGCACCCGCGGGCCAGGCCACGGCGAGCGTACCGGCGCCGTCGGACGGTGCCTACGACGTCGCCGTCTACGGCGCGAACGGCTTCCTGCGCGAGTTCGCCGGCCGCGTCCCGGCCGGCAGCGCGGTGGAGGTCGCCGTCACCGTCGTCGGCGAGCACCACGAGCCGCGACTGCGTATCGCGGTCCACAACGGCGGCCACACCACGGCCACGGTCCACGTCACCGGCACCCGCCCCGGCGCGGGCCACACGTCGACCTTCCGGGTCCCGGCCGGCACGACGGAGACCATCGACCGGAACGTGGTCGAGGACGGCCACGGCTGGTACGACGTCCTGGCCACCGTGGACGGTGACAGCGCGTACCGACGCCGCTTCGCGGGCCACGTCGAGTACGGCGCCGACACGATCACCGGCTGACTAGACTTCCAGCGTGACGGCGCAACCACAGGCGAGAAACGACGAGGACGCGGAACACCCGCGGGAGAAGCAGCGTGGTCCGGTGGTGCTGCGCCGGTCGCGGCTCGTCGAGCCGACCACCACCGACGAGCGACTGCTGGACTCCCGCGGCCCGTCCGACTGGGTGCACACCGACCCGTGGCGGGTACTGCGCATCCAGGCCGAGTTCGTCGAGGGCTTCGGCGCGCTGGCCGAGGTGCCCAAGGCGGTCACCGTGTTCGGCTCCGCGCGCACCCCGCGTGACCACCCGGAGTACGCGCTGGGCCAGGCGGTGGGCGCGGCACTGGCCGAGGCCGGCTTCGCGGTCATGACCGGTGGCGGCCCCGGCTCGATGGAGGCGGTCAACCGGGGCTGTTCCGAGGCGGGCGGCCTGTCCGTCGGTCTCGGCATCGAGTTGCCGTTCGAGCAGGGGCTGAACCCGTGGGTGGATCTCGGCGTGAACTTCCGCTACTTCTTCGCCCGCAAGACGATGTTCATCAAGTACGCGCAGGCGTTCATCTGCCTGCCCGGCGGTTTCGGCACGCTGGACGAGCTGTTCGAGTCGCTCACCCTGGTGCAGACCAAGAAGGTGACCAAGTTCCCGGTCGTGCTGTTCGGCCGGGACTACTGGGGCGGCCTGTACGACTGGCTGGCGTCCACGGTCCGGTCCGGCGGCAAGGTGTCCGAGAAGGACCTGGAACTGCTGCACCTCACCGACGACATCGGCGACGCCGTCCGCGTGGTTCAGGACGCCTACCAGGCCTGGGAGAACGCGCACTGACGGCATGGCACGATCGACGATCGTGACGGTGACGAGGTTCGGCCAGCGCGCGGTGCCGCAGGACCGGGCGCTGGTGATGGCGATCGTCAACCGGACGAAGGACTCGTTCTACGACCACGGTGCCACCTTCGCGGACGAGCCGGCACTGCGCCGGGTGGACACGGCGGTCGACGAGGGCGCGGACATCATCGACATCGGCGGTGTCCGAGCGGGTGCGCAGGGCGAGACCGTGGACGCGGCCGAGGAGGCACGCCGCGTGGTGCCGTTCGTCGCGGCGGTGCGGGCGCGGTACCCGGACGTGGTGCTGTCCGTGGACACGTGGCGGCACGAGGTCGCCCGGCTCGTGTGCGCCGAGGGCGCCGACCTGATCAACGACACGTGGGCGGGCGCCGACCCCGAACTGGCCGCCGTTGCCGCGGAATTCGGCGTCGGCATCGTCTGTTCGCACACCGGCAACCTGCCGCCGCGCACCGATCCGCACCGCGTGCACTACACGGACGTCGTGGCCGAGGTGACCGCGGACCTGGTCGCGGCGGCCGACCGGATGGTCGCGGCCGGTGTGCCGCCGGAGGGCATCCTGATCGACCCGACGCACGACTTCGGCAAGAACACCTGGCACGGGCTCGCGCTGCTCCGGCACGTGGACGTGCTGGTCGCGACCGGCTGGCCGGTGCTGATGGCGTTGTCCAACAAGGATTTCGTCGGCGAGACGCTGGGCGTCGGCCTGGCCGACCGGGTGGACGGCACGCTGGCCGCGACCGCGGTGGCGGCGTGGCGTGGCGCGCGGGTGTTCCGGGCGCACGAGGTCCGGCGCACCCGGCACGTGGTGGACATGGTGGCCAGCATCGCCGGCACCCGCCCGCCGGCCGGTGTGCTGCGGGCGCTGGCATGACGTGGTTCGATTCGCGGACCTGGCAGAGTCCGCAGTGGACTGTGTCGGAACTGTTACGTGCCAAGGGCTCCCGTACGGTGAGCGTCGTGCTACCGGCACTCGACGAGGAAGCGACCGTCGGCGGTGTGGTGCGCTCGGTGCTGCCCCTGCTCGGGTCCGTTGTGGACGAATGCGTGGTGGTGGACTCCGGTTCGACCGACCGGACCGCGTCGGTGGCGGCCGCCGCAGGCGCGCGGGTCGTGCACCGCGGCGACGTGCTGCCGGAACTGGCGCCGCGGCCCGGCAAGGGCGAGGTGCTGTGGCGCTCGATCGCGGCCACCAGCGGCGATGTGCTGGTGTTCCTGGACTCCGACCTGGTCGATCCCGCCCCCGGCTTCGTCACCGCGTTGCTCGGTCCGATCCTCCGCGTGCCGGCCGTGCAACTGGTGAAGGGCTTCTACCGCAGGCCCCTGCGGCTGGAGAGCGCCGAGGTCGGCACCGGCGGCGGCCGGGTGACCGAGCTGCTGGCCCGGCCGCTGCTGGCCACGCTGCGACCGGAGCTCGCCGGCGTGATCCAGCCGCTGGGCGGCGAGTACGCGGTGACTCGGGAGTTCGCCGAGTCGGTGCCCTTCGCCGCGGGCTACGGGGTCGAGATCGGGCTGCTGCTCGACGCGCACACCCGGTTCGGCCTGGACGGGTTGGCGCAGGTCAACCTGGGTGTGCGCAAGCACCGCAACCGGTCGCTGTTGCAACTCGGCGTGATGGCCCGGCAGATCCTGGGCACCGCGCTGGCCCGCTGCGGTGTTCCGTCGCCACCCGATGAGCTGACCGAGTTCACCCAGTTCGTGCAGGTCGGCGGCGAATGGCTGCCGGACGCAACGGAGGTGCTCGTGGCCGACCGGCCCCCGATGCGGGACGTCCTCACTCGACCGGCCTGATCAGCGTGGCGGCCAGCACCGCCATGCTCTGCTGGGTGAACTCGACGGTGGACAGGCCGTGTGCGCGCAGGGCGTAGTCGACCGCGGCCAACGTGGACCGTTCGATCAGTTTCCGATACCGGATCCCGTCCGCGTCCTGGAAGTACGGCGGGGCGTGCCCATCGGCCGCGATCTCCCGGATGCTGCGCCGGGCACCGAAGCTCGGCCCGATGTCGAGCTGGTCGTCGGCGGCCCGGATACCCGACACGTCGCCGACCGCGCGGGCGAGCAGCCGCAACCGTTCGAGCACCGACAGCGGCACGGTGGCGGTGGCGGCGATCGCCTCCAGCACCACCGGCAGGCTACGGCGCAGCCGCATCAGCTCGTGCCGGTACTCCGGCCGGATCGGGTCGAGCTGGTAGGAGTTCCACTCCAGGTACAGCGTGTTCTCGTCGCAGCCGACGTGCAGGTACGTGGACACCACGAGTTCGTCCTGCCGCCCGGCGACCTGGAAGCACAGGTACGGCCGGATCCACTCCAACGGGCGATCCACCATCCCGGTGATCAACGCCGGGTCGATGTAGCTGTGCGGCGGCCGGGACCGGTCCGGCAGGATGGCCGCGCCGATCGGTTCGTCCGCGTGGGCGACCAGCGCCTGTGCCGACGTCAGCGCCACGGCACCGTGGGTGAGCCCGGCCGGTCGCGGCCCCGGCAGGAGGCCGTCCGCGCCGCGCAGCATGAGCACCTCGTTGACCACGGCCCGGTAGATCTCACTCGGCACCAGCGGCCCGGTGCCGTTCGTCGGCCGGGGTTCGGCCGGTCGCAGCCGCACGGCCATCGACCACGAGTGGGTCGGCCTGCCGGCGCCGACGAACATCCGACTGCCGTCGTGCACGTACGTGTTGATCGCGTGCATGCCGGCGACCAGTTCCAGCCTGCGCGCGTACCAGGCCGTCTTCTGCGGCGGCCACGGCACCGGATAGCCGGGCAGCCGGAGCCAGCCCGGCCCGAACCGGTCCCGGACCAGGGCGTGCACGTAGAGCCGGTCGACGAACGCGGTGAGCAGCAGCAACCCGCCGAACGCCACCGACGCCAGCGCACCGAACGCGGGCCGCGTGCCGGGGCCGCCGCCGACCAGTCGACCCGGCGGACCGGTCGTGATGGCAACGGTCAACAGTCCGATACCCGAAACCACCACGACCACCAGCACCCAGCCACCGGTGCCCACCCGACGCTGTCCGGTACGGACCAACGTCCAGGTCAGCAGGCCGGCGCCGACCGCGGCCGGCCAGCTCAGCGACACCGGCCACAGCCCCGCCAGCAGCGCGACGGACAGCGCCAGCACGAAGGCGTCCCGCAGCACCCGCCGACGCCGGCTGGCGACCGCCTCGGACAGCACGATCACCGGGTTGACGCCCGGTGACGGCGGAATGGCCCGGTTCGGGCCGCGCAGGAACTCGTCGATGAGCTCGTCGGCCAGCCGGTCCACGACGTGCACGGCCGCGGCCAGATGGCGCGTCAGATCTTCGAACCGGGGGGTGAGTGCGGTTCTCACCTGGTGTCGCGGTTTCACACCTTGGTGCACGGCCATCGACGGACCACCTCCACCGTTCGTGTCCCCACGTGCGCGTTGGGTGAGCGGCACCGTACTAAGAATCAGCCAAACGGTGCAACCGTTTGGTTCGGTTGGTCATACCGGGGGTTAGGACTGCCCCCGTTCGCGCATTCGGTCGGACGGACATGCCACCCTTGAACGGTGACCACCGCGTTGATCTATCTCGTCGTCATGGTGCTCGTGGCGGCCGTGGTGTACCTGCTCGCGTCGGCCGTGTTCGGCCGCGGCGAGGAGCTGGCCCCGCTGCCGCCGGGCGCGTCGCCGACCAGGCTGCCCGCTGACGACGCCACCGGCGACGACATCAGGGCGGTTCGGTTCCAGCAGGTGCTACGGGGCTACAAGATGACCGAGGTCGACTGGGTGCTGGAGCGCCTCGGCACCGAGGTCGACCACCTGCGGGCCAGGATCGCCGAACTGGAGGGCTCGCTCGTCCCCGCCCGCGAGGAGTCGGCTGATGAGTGACGCGGTGGTCGGCGTGGACGGCCGGGCCAGGTGCGGCTGGGGCCTGTCCGCGCCCGAGTACATCGCGTACCACGACGAGGAGTGGGGCGTACCGCTGCACGGCACGCAGCACCTGTTCGAGCGGATGAGCCTCGAGGCGTTCCAGTCGGGCCTGTCCTGGCTGATCATCCTGCGCAAACGCGAGTCGTTCCGCCGCGCGTTCGACGGCTTCGACCCGGCCCGCGTGGCCGCCTTCGACGACACCCGGATCGCCGCGCTGCTGGCCGACGCGGGCATAGTCCGCAACCGGGCCAAGATCGAGGCCACGGTGCGCAACGCCAGGGCCGTGGTCGAGCTCGACCTGGACAGCCTGCTGTGGTCGTTCGCCCCCACCGAGCACGCCTCCCCGGCCAGCAACGCGGATGTGCCGGCCGTCACACCCGAGTCCACCGCAATGGCCAAGGAACTCAAACGCCGCGGCTTCGCCTTCGTCGGCCCCACAACGTGCTACGCGCTGATGCAGGCCACCGGCATGGTCGACGACCACCTGACCGACTGCTGGCGCTCCGGCCTCGCCACCTGATCACGAACTCGGCGCGCAGGCAGCCCCACCCCGAGACAGCTCCACCCCGCAGGCAGCCCACCCGCACAGACATGCCTACCCCGGAGCTCTCTGCCCCACCGGAGGCAGCCCCCACCACTCC
>DASXXM010000511.1:0-20283 GCA_036503065.1 Pseudonocardiaceae bacterium
CGGCCCTGCGCGAGGACGCACTCCAGGTCCTGCTCCAGTCCGGGACCGACCACGGTGCCGTCTCGGCACGGTCGGCCGCAGGCCACGCAGTGCGGCTCGCCGAATGGTGCGTTGCCGACGTCGACACCGATCCGGCCGCCAAGCCGGACCTGATCCGGGCACTGGAAGCCGGACGCGGCCTCGTCCTGCATGCCGCCGTCACCGCCCGCACGGTCACGGAACAGTTGACGGCCACCGGACACGCCGACCTTGCCGCCGAATGGGAGACCGCGGGCGGCGCCGACCGGCTCGACACGGCCGGACTGCCCGGCGCGCAGGACATCCGACTGCCCGGTGACCTGCGTCGACGGGTCATCGAGGCGCTGACATCGGCCGACCACGCGGGTCACCTGCTCGGTGCGCCCTCAGTCGACGAAGTGACCGATGCCCTGGCCCGAACCGGCACGGATGTGCTGGCCTATCTCGTCCCCTCGTCCGGGGAGCGTGGTGGCATGGCGGTACTGGTCACCGCGAAGGGCGCGATCGAGATACTCCGGCTGCCGGCGCTGACCGTCGACACCGCGGTGTCCGGATACGCCAAGGCGTACCAGGAATGGGCGAACGCGGACAAAGCCACCCGGCCGGCACGGGAAGCCGCCTGGCGGCAGCAGTTGAGCGCGGTCGGCGCGTGGGCATGGCAGGTGGCCGGCGAGCGGATACTCACCGCGGCCCGCGCACTGTGCCACGACGGCACGCCGCGCTTGGCGTTGGTGCCCTTCGGCATGCTGTCCATCGTGCCGTGGCACAGTGCCTGGCGGCCGGAGTCGTCGGGGCGGCGGTATCTGGTACAGGACGCGATCGTCTCGGTCGTGCCGTCCGCCCGGATGCTGCACGACGTGGCCACCCGGACGCCGTTGGCAAACGGTGACGTCCTTGTCGTCGGCAATCCCGCCGACAACCTCCGCTGGGCGTGGTTGGAGGCCGACGGCATCTGCCGAGAGCTGTACCGCGACGCCACCTGCCTCGGCGTCGCCCGCCGAGCGGGCCTACCCGGCAGGCCGGCGCCGAGCGGCCGCGGCACGCCGGCGGAAGTCCTTGACTGGCTTGACAAACATGAGACGACCCCAGGTCGGCTCCTACACCTCGCCTGTCACGCGCTGGCGGACCCGTCGCATCCCGGCCGGTCGTCGGTCGGCCTCGCCGGCGACCGACTGGCCGTACACACCCTGCTCGAACGCTGGCCGACGAGCCGGCTGCGGCTGGGCACCGTGGTGCTGTCGGGCTGCACAACCGATGTCAGCGCGTACAACTACGACGAGGCGTTCAGCATCGCGACCACGTTCCTCGCGCTCGGTGCCCGCGCCGCGATCGGATCACTGTGGAACATCGAGGAAGTCCACACGTCGGTGTTCATGTTCATGTTCCACCACCACCTGACCGGTCGGCACCCGGACGCGCCGGGCGCCGCGCTGCACGCGACGCGGCTGTGGATGCTCGACCCGGACCGCCGTGCTCCGGACACGATGCCGGACATCCTCCGGCACCGCCTCGGCACGCTGGAGTTGGCCGAGCCCGCCTACTGGGCGGCCTTCAACCATGTCGGCGTCTGAAAGGGACCGATCATGAGCACAGTGCCTGCCGGACAAGGCGGTCCGGACGTCCAACCGATCAAGGGCACCCTGCTCAGCGCCCTGGCCCCGGCCGACCGCGATCACCTGCTGGCATTGGGAGATCGGCGCCGGTTCGCCGAGCACGACGTGTTGCTGCGCCAGGGCGACCCCACCGACCACGTGCTGGTGCTGCTGGCCGGCTGGGTCCGCGTGTACTCCACCAACGTGGTGGGTCAGGAGGTCGTGCTGGCGATCCGCGGTCCCGGCGATGTGCTGGGCGAACTGGGGGCCCTGCACGGCTGGACCCGCACCGTCAGTCTGCGCGCGATGGAGCCGGTGCGGGTGCTCCAGTTGCGCCGCCAACAGTTCGTCGACTGCCTGCGCGAGCGCCCGGACATCGCGATCGCACTGGTCAAGCAGGTGTCCACCCGGCTGCGGGACACCGAGACCGCGTTGCAGGAATTCGCGACACAGGATGTCAGCCGGCGGGTCGCCGGACATCTGCTGCGCATTGCCCGACAGCACGGCGTCGAGGGGCCGGACGGCATCGAATTGGATATTCCGCTGAGTCAACAGGAAATCGCCAACCGTGTCGGCGCCTCCCCGCGTGGCGTCGCACGTGCCATGGCAATGCTGCGGGACCGCGGCATGCTGACCACCGCGCGGCGCCGGATCGTCATCGTCCGTCCATCGTTACTGCGGTCGTTCGCCGGCAACCAGCCAAACGGCAGATAGCCGGGGTGCACCGCGACATCGCGCCACAACGTGTGCCGGCGCATGCTTTTCTCATCGGTTCACCACTACTTTCCGGGGGTTCAGATGAGATTGTTCGTGTCGCCCAGTGCCGCGTTCCGCCTGCTCGCAGTTGTCTTCGGACTGGGACTGATGGCCGGCATCGTGGTGGCCTGCGTGCTCTGAGCAGACGGCCCGGGTGCGGACCAGATCCAGCCGTACCCCCGGTACTCCTTGTTCACCACCCTGACCCGCCGGAACTCCATGCCTGCCGGCATCGGATATCCGGCCGCGACCACGTCCTGGTAGAGGCCGTCCGCGACGATGACGGTGAGATCACCGTCATCTCGCGTGGCGGCCTGCCGGATCTGCCGGCAGTTCACCAGCCGTGCCAGATCGGTCACCAGTCTGCCCCGAAAGCCATGGGCGGCAACCGAGGCGAGCCCGGTGCCGACGGCCATCCGCAACGCGAGCCGATCGGTGTGTCGCTGGTTGTCCGCGTCCAGCAGCAGGGCGGTGGTGCTGATCAGCCCCGGCAGCGCCACGACCGGATCGGTGTCCACAGGAAACAGTCCGATCGTCTGGTCGCCGTCGGTCGCCACGGTGCGCACGCTCCGGTCGGCGCCCATCCGGTCGAGGACCGACTGGAACAACCCGTCCAGCCGTTCCCGGATCAGATCCGTGCCGGCCGGGGCGCGGCCGCCGTATCCGATGACGTCGGCGCTGAACCCCAGTCGCAGGAACTGCCCGATCGGCGGCTGCGCGGCACGAGCCCTGGTGCCAACGGGTTCGCGGTCGAATTCGCGGTACACGGCCGCCCGCAGGCCGACCGCCGTCAGGTAGACCATGTCGTCCGAGACGGCATCCAGCAGGCGGTCGGCGAGCGTGACCTCCTCGGCAGGCGGAGTTCCCGGCACGTACGGACCGTCCCGCCAGTCGACCGCGTTCTTGGCGTTGTCCAGCCCGATCTCGACCGTGCGCTGCAGTTCGAGCAGTCGTCCGGTGGCCGCGCCGATGTCCGCGGACAGTTCTCGCAAGAGGTCGACGGCATGGCGGCGCCTCGCCTCGTCCGGTTCGCTGCGGAGCACGTCCAGCGCGCCGTCCGTGTCCGCCCGGAACTCCCTGGTATGCGAACCGTTGTCCCACACCAGGAACTGGTCCCGGATGCGCACCGAGTGCAGCAGGAATCGCACCAGTGACGGAATCTCGCTGTCACCCTGCCACCACACGAACCTGGTCATCGAGTGGTCGTCGCGGCCGCGCGCCAGCACGCCGATCCGCCGGTCCCGAGGCGAGTCGCTCGGTTCGAGCGTCCACACCGCACAACTGCCGTCCCGAGTCACCGCACCGGATCGGGACCAGGAGCCGGCATCGGCAAGATCGGCGACATCGTCGGGCACCTTGCCGAGGAACAGGCGCCGCATGCCGAGCAGTGGCCCGACGTCGGCACGGGCCAGCACGTCGTCCCACAACAGGTCCATGTCATGCCAGCCCTGGGCGCCGGCCGGCGTGATCAGTGCCGACAGCAGGAGCATGTCGTGGCGGACGCGGCGCACCACCAACTGGATGGGGCGATCCGGGTGCCGGCGGATCACGGCCGGCGCCTGGGTGGCCGGAAAGTCGCCGATCGACGCGGGCAGCCGATCCGGATAGCCGGCGACCGGCTCGGTCACGCCCAACACGCCGATCGCCGCATCCAGGACCCGGTGCAGTTGATCGACCGACCGATCGGCGCGTTTCCCTTCCACCGCCGCGGCCAGATGCACGACCAGCTCGGGCTGGGTGATCCCGTCAGCCACCGTGCCGGCTCCCGGGCCTGATCAACGTGACCAGTGTGCCGATCCGCTCCAGCAGCGGCTCGGGAGCCGGCACGACGCCGTCCGTGTCATCGGTGGCCTCGGCGTCCTTGGGCCGCACCGGCTCGACCCTGGTGCCGACGTACGTCCGGATCCGTGACGCGATCTCCCGGACGGCACCGGCGTCGTCCCGTCGCACCGCCGCCGCCACCGCCGCCACCAACTCGCCGACGCCGACCCACTCGGCAGGGGTGAGCATCGCGTAGCCCACGTCGTCAAGGGCTGTCGCGACCATGTCCAACGCATCCGGGGGCACGGGACAACTGTAGCCGCGTGCCATCGTCACAACTCCCGGCCGGACGCCGTCGACATCTGCCAAATGGCACTCGGCAGCAGCGACCAATGACGTCGCAGACACCATCGATCGGCTGAACAATTCTCATTGTTGGTTCCGGTTAATGGTCGAGAAACCGCACCGACACTGTTCGAAATATTCGTGCCATGACAAAGGAGGTGAACCATGTGGAGTCACCTGATCCTGGGACTGGTGGTCGTCGCGTCGTGGTTGGTCTGACACGGTGGTAGGAGCACCGAGGTGGGCGCCGAAGCACTCCTACCGTCCGTACAACACAGATTGCGGCACGACTTTACACCCTGGCCGTGCCAGAGCGGAAGGCACGGCGTACGCGCCGGCGGCCGGTTCGACCGGTCGCCGGCGCGGTCCCGACCGGAATTCCCGCAGCACACCGACGACCGCATCAATGGCGTTTCCGATGCTCGCTCTTGATCTCCTCGACGAGCACGTCAATGCGTTCCCGCAGTTCGTCCTCGACCGGTGTGCGACGCGGTGGCGGCTCCGCATTCCGGCCGCCGACCAATTCGGTGCGGGTCGGCAGCAATTCGTCCAGTTCGTCACGCAGTGCCCGCAGTTGAACCATATCGTCGTTGCGCACCGCGAATGCCAATGCGGTCACGACTCCGGCGACCGCAGGCCATTCGGTGGCCACCAGATCGGCGTCGCGTATCTCCCACAACGTGTCCAGCACGCTGTCCAACAGGTCGCCGGTCATGCCGTCCGCCACAGCCGTCGGCGGCCGGTCGCTCGCGGGCTCGCTCATGCCTTCCTACTGACGGACAACGGCTGCGGTAGGGCCGGAACGGCCGGATGGCGGTCATCCGTCAGCAGGAGACGAGCGGAAACGCCGCTCACCGCGTACAGGCGGGAGGACCGGGTTGAGCACCGACTTGATCGCCGGGGCACCAATGGGCGACACGGGCGAACTCGCCGACGACATCCCGTGCCGCCGGTGCGGAACCGGCTGGTCCTCATCCGGCCAGTGGGCGGTGTGTGTCGGTCGGGTCGTCCGGCCGGTCGCGGACCAAGATGTCGAACACCACATCGACCATCCGCGCGACCGCGGCCGGATCGGACAGCATCTCGTCGACGTCGGGATCGACATCGGTATACGGTGTCCGCCCTGGATCGAGGCGGTCGGCGCAGAAGGTCAGTCGGATCGCCTCGCGCACCACGGCCACCCGATCACGCTCCGGTCCTTCGATGCCGATCCTGATCAGGTCGAGGCAGCGGGCGGCGAGGTGGTACAGGACCTCGTCGTGTCGGTCGGCGTCACTGACGAGTTCCAGCGGCGGCGGTTCGACGAACTGGCCGTTCGCGGTGCGGATGGCCGGCGTCACGGGCGGCGGCTTGTGGTCGAGCGGCCGCTCGATGTACTTGGTACACCAGTCCGGCTTGTGGCGCATGGCCGCCAGCACCAGTGCGATCTCCCGCCGCACCATGGCCGGGTCGCTCATCGTGTACACGCCGGTCACCCGCGCCCTGCGGTCGGCCCACGCGTCGACCGGCCACATGCCGGGACCCGCCGTGTCGGGGATCCCCACCCAGGTGAGCATCATCAGCGCGAGGTCGACCAACCACGGGTCGTCGCCCAGCTCTCGACGAAGCCACTGCGGCACATAAGGTTTCTGTTGTGCGCCGCGTCCACCCCGGCGGGATCGGTGATCATCGACGGTCACCGGCACCACCCTGGGCGCCAGCCACGCGTCCAACCGCAGAATCGGCACCCTGGCCTTGTGCAGCGTGTCGTACACGATCACCTCGACCGCGTCGAGGAACCGGTCGAGACAGTCCGGTCGCATGTGCGGCACACCCCTGAGACAGTCGCCGTGCTGGCGCCGCCGCTCCACCTCGATCGTGATCCGCTGGAAGACCACCTGGCAGGCGATCTCGTGCACGCCACGACGCAGCACCAATTGCAGCGCGGGCGCCGCCTTCGCGTAGACCTCGGCGAGTTGGCCGAGCCGGGCCAACTCACGTACCTTCTCGGCCTCCGGGGAATCGCCGGCCGGAAAACACGACATCGTGGAGCCCCTCACTCACTGGCTGCCGATCGAACTGAACAACGCCATCCTGAACGCGACCGGACAACCGAACTGGCCAGGGCGGTGCCCAATTTCGGACCATTGGCCAACGAGTGGCCACGCCGGCCGGGTCCTGGCCACCGCGCGCCCCGGAACCCCGTTCCACAGCAGGGCAGCGGCCATGTTCAACACTGATCGACGTTCTCACACCGGGTGGTGTCCATGGTGGCCAGAAACTGGTCATGTTGACCGAGCGAATGGACAAGTAAAGGGCATTGCCAGTCCATCGGTGAACGCCGGGTGAGTTCGGCCGAGTCAGGTAACAATGCATGCACCGGAAACGAAGGAGTGAGATGCACAAATTGTTCGCCCTCGTGGTCGGCATCGACAGGTACCCGCCGCCGGTGCCGGAGCTGCGCGGTTGCCGTACGGACGTCGGCCACGTGCTTGCCCACTTGGCCGCACGAGTGCCACCGCAGCACAGGTCGGTTCGGACACTGCAGGACGAACAAGCGACCAGAGCCGCCGTCGAGGCCGGCTTCCGCGACCATCTCGCCCGCGCCGGCAACGGCGACACGGCGCTGTTCTGGTTCAGCGGCCACGGCTCGCAGTCCCCCGCGCTGCCGGAGTTCCGTCCGCTGGAGGGCACCGGCATGAGCCAGACGCTGGTGTGCGCGAACCCGCGGCACCCCGATGATCCGGCCGACCTGTTGGACGTGGAACTGGCCGTGCTGATCCGCATCGCGGGCGCGGGCGGCGCGCACGTCGCCGTGGTCCTCGACTGCTGTCACGCCGATGGCGCGGCGCGCAGTGCCGAGGGCACGTCGGTCCGGTCCGCGCCCGCGCTGCTCGCCGCGCCGCCGATCCAGCGGCTGCTGCCGGAGTTGCGCGCGGCGGCGGTCAACCGCAACGGCCGCAAGTCCGACCTGACGGTTACCCGCGCGGTGGTGCTGTCGGCATGCGGGGTGGACCAACTCGCCCGGGAGCGCCGACTGGACGGCGAGGTCCAGGGCGTCTTCAGCTACGGACTGCTCCGGCTGCTCAATCGCCCCGGCCCCCATCCGACCTACCGCGATCTGATGACCGGCGCCAGAGCGCTGGTAGAGGACCGCATCCGCGACCAGAAGCCGGTACTGCGGCCGATCACCGACGCAGTGGTCGACCAGCCGTTCCTCGGCGGCCAGGTGGGCACACCGCAGTCACCGGTGATCATGCGCTCGGTCCGGGACGGCTGGGAGATCAACGTGGGCACCTGCCACGGCGTGGTCAGTGACATGACGTTCGGTGTGGTCGGGCCGGACCGGCCTGCCGTGACCGAGCGCGACCGACAGGTTCGAGTGGTCCGGGCACTGACCGAACGGAGCGTCGTGACGCCGGTCGGCTGGCCCGCCGACCCGGCGACCCGGTACCCGGTGGTGCTCGTTGCCGCGCCGATGCCGGTCACCACGGTGTCGATCTGCGAGCCCGATCGGGCTCACCCACCGACCGCGGCCCTGTTGGCCGAGGCACTGGCCACCGCGGGGGCCCGCGGCGGCCCGTCCCCGCACCTGCACCGCGTCGACGGCGACGCATCGGCGGACATCGTGCTGGCCTGCGCCGGACCCGGGCTGGTCGAACTGTACGGACCTCTCGGCGGCCCACCGACCCTGGTCCGCTCCGCCGTGACAACCGCCGCTGCCGCCGCCGGGCTGATCGCGGCCGCAGAACACCTGGCCAAATGGCTTCGGGTCAAGGCGCTGGACAACCCGGTGTCCGGCCTGTCCGGCATGGCGCGGGTGGAGGTCGTGCCGGCCACCGACGGCGAGGCGAGGGTGCCGGAGCACCGGACGGCGATGCGGACCGACGGGACCGGGACGCTGCGGCTGTCCTACCGCCGCGACGGAGACACCTGGCGGGCACCGGATGTCTTCATCCGCATCCGCAACCGCGCCGACCGTTCCCTGTACTGTGCCCTGCTCGATCTCACCGATCGGTACGAAATCGACGCCGGACTGTTCGAAGGAGATTGGATCGGCGCACGGCGGACTCTCTGGATCGACAGCTCGCCACTGCGGTTGACACTGCCACCGGGCGAACAACCGCACGCCGGTGCGTCAATTCAGGATTGGTTGCTGTTGCTGGTCGCGGAGTCGCCCTTCGACACGGCGCCGTTCACCCTCCCCCGACTCGGTGGTGCGGCAACCTCGACATATCGGACGCGCCCGCGACCGGCATTCCTGAGTGTGCTGGAGAGCATCGGATTGCGGGCACTGCACCGCGAACACCGCGACCCGACGACGGCCGTGTGCGACTGGACGACGAGTATTGTGCCCATCGTGACGCGCGTTCCCGAAATGGTGGGTCAGCGATGACGGCGCAGGCCGACCGAGACGCCCTGCTGCGGGATTTCACCGCGCTGCGGCACGGCTACGGGATTCGGTCCACCAACCTGCGCAAACGGCTGGGGCCGGAGCTTCGCCGATTGTGCGATATCCCACCGAATGCCACCGATCCGGCGATCCGGACGACACTGCTCACCATGGTCGAGCGGTTCACCCGGGACTTCACGGCCGAGGACAGAAAGGTCATCGAGACGGCGCTCGGCGCCGCGCAGCCGGCCCGACTGCAGTTGCTCAATGTGCGTACCGAGCAGATAAAGAACGATCTGGTCCTCTCCGAACGCACCGCCCGGCGACGTGTCACCCGTGCCTTCGAACTGCTCGCGGACGAGATGCTGGCCGCCGAACCGACCGGACCCGAACCACCTGCCGACCCGGAAAAGGGTTGGCGCGTCAGGAAGTTCGTGGCGCTGCTGCGGCTGGACACCCCGGCCCCCGAACTGGTCGAGACGCGGACCATCGAGGCCACCAGGGATGGACTGCGGATGATCGTGGCGCGGATGAGCCTGCCGAAGTACGAAGCCGGTCAGCCCACCCGGACCAACCTGTTGGCCGACGTGCAGCACGGCGCCAGGATCGTCCACCAGGAACAGAACGAGGGCCACTTCCGGTATCTGCTGGAACTGCCCGCGGAACTGAACCAGGGCGAAGGACACACGTACACCATCGCCTTCCGCATCCCGCCGGGTCAGCCCAGCCGCACGCACTACGCCTTCGTGCCGCTGGTCGCCTGCGAGGAGTTCACCGTGCGGGTGCGCTTCGACCCCGACCAGTTGCCGGCCGTGGTGTGGCGGCTGGACCGCCTGCCGCCGGTCGTCATGACGAACCGCTTGGCCCCGGGCCCCGCACTGGCACTGGACGGGGCATCCGAGGCGGTGCTGACGTTCCGGAACATGGACCAGGGCTTCGGTTACGGCCTCGCGTGGCTGCCGCGCGACGCGACGCGGGACCTCACCGTCCGAAGTGGATGAACCCGGCCCAGTCCGGCACGTCCCGGTTGCCGAATCCGGCCGGTCGCAGCGCCGCCGGCAGCCAGTCCGGTGCCGGCCGGTCCGCGATCATGTCCAGTTGGGCCGCCCGCAGCGCGTCGGCCGGCGGCAGTCCGGCCACCCTCAGATAGTGGTGGAACAGGAACATCAGGACAGAGGTCTGCTGGTCCGGCACGCTCCACTGCGAACTGACCACAGAACGGGTCCGGTTGGCCAGAAACGCGGTGGCCAGACTGAACGACTCGTCGTAGCCCCGACCGGTCTCGCCGCTGCTGCACGCCGCCAGGACGACGAGGGCGATGTCCCGCGCGGACTCCCGCATCAGCGCGTCGACGATGTCCTCCGCCGCGAGGTGCTCGGATCCGTGCAGCAGCAGGTACGACGTGTGGTCGGTGTCCGTGCCGCCCTCGACGACACCGTGACAGGCCATGTGCGCCATCGAACCGCCGTCCGGATCGGTGAGCCAGGCCAGCAGATCGGCACGATCACCCCGCCCGCCGTCGGCCGGTCCGTCGTCGGCGCCCCGACCCACGTACCGTGCGTCCGGGTAGAGCCGGTCGTGGATCGCCAGCGCCTCGGCACGCGCCGCAGGAAGATCCCTGGCCGGTCCGCCGGTATCCGGATCGCCGACGATCAGGCCGTGCCCGGTCAGCGGCACATCGGGCCGCCATGCCGACTCGCAGAGCAGGCGGGCGGACGGTGCGTAGGAGAACACCACGTGTTCCAGCGCGTACTCGAACCCGCCGGCCACCGCCCGACGGGCCGCCTGCCATGGCACCTTGGCCAGTTCACCCATCGGCACCAGCACGAGCCGCACCGGCCGACCGGCCGGCATGGTGCGTTGGGTCAGCAACGGACCGATCGCGGCACGCCATGCCCACTCGCAGACGTCCGGTAGTACGGATGGCTGCCGAACGACGTTTCTGGCCGCGGGGCCGGCTCCGCGCAGCATGTCCCGGCCGAAGTCGGCCAGACAGCGGTCGAACTGGCGCAGTTCGGTCAGTCGGAGGTTCGGCAGCAGCAGCCAACTCGGCGGCTCGTCGACCGGAACGACAACAGCCGCGCCCGCCTTGTCCTCACCCGGCAACAGATACACGAGCGCGTCGGCCCCAACGGACGACAATGCGGCACGCACCTCGTGTGAACTCGGCGGCGTGAGCAGGCGGGTGGTGCTCTCGTCAGGTGTGGCCGTCGGCGCGCCGTGTTCGTCCAGCGGCACGCCGGCCAACGCACTGATCACCCGCCGGCGCAGCTCCTGCGGCGCGTCGTTCGGGCCGCTGGTCGCCATGGCCTGCCGCCACTGCCGGGCGAGTTCCTCGGCTCCGGCCGCCCGCAGCCGCGACTCGACGTCCCTGGTCTCGATCGCCGAGTGCATGATGAGGCACCGGCCGGCCTCCAACGCGGCCATCGCCCCTTCCGCGTCGTTGTCGGCAAGGCACCACCGGGCGACATCCAGCGCGTCCCCGGCCGCATGCCGAGCCGCGACATGCATGTCGGACACGGTGGGCTGCAGCAGCACGCTCCAGGCGTGGCCGCGCAGCCCACCCAGTGCGGTGCGCCGGCCGAGGTCCCGCCGTCCGCTCAGTCGGTACGCGTGCGCCAACGGTGTGCTGGCCAGCGTCCAGTACGCGTGCGTGACCGAACCGGCGACGGACCTCGCGTACTCCAGAGCCTCGATGCCGGCGTTCAGGTCGGCGTTGCCGCCACCGACCTCGACCCTGCGCAGATGGGCGATACCGAGCGACAGGCGGTACATGAGCTGCCGATGGTCGTCCGGACCCGCCAGCCGTATCCCCTCGGTCAGATGCGCGATCCCGTCACCGACAACGGTTATGTCGTCCGACGCGGCTTCCGCGATGCCGAGCGCACAGAGCTGCGATGCGTAGTGGCCCGGCGACCGGCCAGGCTGCTCCGTGATCTCCTTCATGGCCTTGATCAGGCCCGTTGCCTCCGGTTCTGTCATGCCCGCGCCTGCTGGCCGCTGCACCGCGTCGACGAGCGTCGGCAACGTCCCCAGCAGGCGACCCAGGTCACTGTCGACCCGCTCGAACGACATCCGAATCGGGTCGTCAACCGGCAACGCGGCGACATGTGCCCGTAGCCGGGTGTGTTCCGCCATCGCACCCGACAGATCGCCCCGGAGCACCTTTCCCTGGATTGCCGTCATCATCCGCATCAGGCCGGCCATGCCCGGCAACGCCTCTGGTATCGCCGCCGCCTCCGCCGACAACGACTGGGCGGCCTGGGGATCCATCTCCTGCGCGTTGAGCACGGATCGCAGTGCGACGTGGGCTCCGGCGACCATCGACGCGTACGGCTGTGCCTGGCCGACGGTCTCGGCGTGTCGCTCGAGTTCGGCCAGGGCCGCGCGTAGCTGGAATCCCGGCGGACCGGCCATTGCCTCGTGTTGCAGGATCATCGAACGAACGGCCGCGTGGTTGAGCGGCCAGTCGGGCAGCGGCGAGGGATCGGCGTTCGCGGCGTCAACCAGTTGGCGAGCCACGTCCAGCCTGCTCGCATCTTGGAAGAGCCGTGCCTTGAACATAGTCGTCACCAGGGCGGACGCCAGCTTGCCGTGACCGGGCAGACTGGCCGGCAACAGGGGAAAGTCGGCCAGCGCGCTGTTCAGGTCGGCCACGTCGCCACCGTGCTCGACGTACCGCGTCATGGCCAGCCAGCACCGGGCGAACCGCCACGACGCGCTGTCCGGCGGCCCGACGATCTCCATCGTGGCCGATGCCCTGCGCAGTACGGCGGCGAGCGGATCCGCGTCACCTGTCATGTCCGGACACTGACGGACGCCGCGCTCAACGCACTACTACCACCACACCGAGTACTCGCACTCCACCAGCCCGAAGTCCGCCCAGCGCGGGACTCGCCGCGCCGAGCCGGGTGGCGCGAGCTGGCTCGGGACCAGCGCACCGCCCTCCCGTTTGCTGCCGGCCTGTGTGCAGGCCAGTTCGCCACTCAGCCGCGCGGCGCGGTGGCGGAACACCTGGTTGATGTCCGCCGGATCGACCTGTCGAGCCAGCGCCCGATTCCGCAGTAGGGCCAGCTCCCGGACCAGAACGCCGTGCGCCGTGGCCAGTTGCTCCGTCGTGAACGGGCGCGACATCGTGTACTCCGGTTTTTCGGCCATGCATCGACAATGCCAAGAAGCAATCCCGTTGACAAGACCCAGATGACGCAATCATAGCCACTATCGTGGGACTGACCAGCCGGCACTGGCCATTTGGTGGCCAGTGCCGCGACCAGCACATGAGATCGTGTCATCGGCGATCACAACTCGATTCAGTTGACTGTCCTATTGAGCGTGGCCACCAATCTGAGCGCCACAGACGTACCTGACGGACCGACGGCGGCGAGTAGCAAGAGCCTTACCACTTTCCGCACTGGGTATCACTGAACGGTTACATCGCCAGTGTCATGTCCCAGGCAATCGCCATCCGCTATGCGTCGTCCGGGTTTGATGAAACCCTCGGGTCACCACCACGCCGATCCACGCACCCGCGGGGCGAGCGCGATCATGGAACGCCGGATCGGCGGCTGCCGTCGAGAACTCCTCGACCAGACGCTTGACAGCACGCTGTCGTTATGACAGCCTACTGTCATGATGACGAAAACAGTCCACGTGGCCGTGTACGACGCCCTCGCCGACTGGGAGGTGGGTTATGCCATCGGCCACATCAACAGCTCGTTCGGCCAGCACGCGCCCGGACGGTACGAGGTGCGGACGGTAGGGCCGAGCCTGGCGCCGGTGACCACGCTGGGCGGCATGCGCGTCCTGCCCGACGTGGCGCTGGCGGACCTGACGCCTGCGGACAGCGCGATGCTGATCCTGCCGGGTGCGTCCACCTGGGACAACGGTGACAACGTGGCTTTCGGCCGGCTGGCACGGGCGTTTCTGGCGGCCGGTGTGCCGGTGGCCGCGATCTGTGGCGCGACCGCCGGGCTGGCCATGGAAGGGCTGCTGGACGATCGTGACCACACCAGCGGCGCCGTCGAGTACCTCATGCCGACCGGTTATGCCGGTGCCGCGCGCTACCGCGACACGGCCGTGGTCACCGACGGCGACCTGATCACCGCGGGGCCGACGGCGCCGGTGGAGTTCGCCCATGCGGTGCTGGCCAGACTGGGCATCTACACGCCCGATGCGCTGGCCGCGTGGTATCGGCTGTTCGGTGCGCAGGACGCAGGCGCGTTCTTCGAACTGGCCGCGGTCGTTCCGCAGTGACCCCGGCTGCCCCCGCGCTGTTGTCCGGCGCGGCCCTGGCCGTGTTTCGCCTCAACGGCCAGTTCCTCGACGTGGCAGAGGAACTGGCCCGGCCTGCCGGGCTGACCGCGGCCTGGTGGCAGGTACTCGGGGCCGTGCTGACCGAGCCGCTGCCGGTGGCCGGGATCGCCAGGAGCATGGGCATCACCCGGCAGAGCGTGCAGCGCATCGCCGACCTGCTCGTCGACAAGGGACTGGCCGAGTACCGGCCCAACCCCGCGCACAGCAGGGCCAAGCTGGTGGTGCCCACCGAATCCGGGCGCGCGGCCGTGGCCCGCATCGCACCGGATCATCGCCAACTCGCGGCGCGGCTGGCACGGGAGTTGGGCATCGAGGAGTTCCAGCACACCCTCGACGTCCTGCACCGGCTCTCGGCGGCCCTCGATTCGCTCGACGGCGACTGATCCGGGTGCGTCGGCTCAGGCGAAGTCTGCCTCTGTCATGCCGTCGGCATGACCGGCCGGCCACTGGACCAGCTCGATCCGGTAGCCGTCCGGGTCGGTGATCCAACAGGTCCGCGGCCCGTCCGCACCGCCGGGGAGCGCGGGCGACTCGGCCGTGATCCCCTTGACGGCAAGATCGGCGAGGGCTGCGTCCAGCGACTCGACCTGGATGACCAGGTGGTTCATGCCGGTGCCGAGATCGACCTTGCCCTTCGCCGGGTCGTGGACCAGTTCGATGGTGACGAAGCCGTCGCCCGGCAGCCGGAGCATGGTCAGGCTGCCGAACGCGGTCCCCTCGACGGTCCCGACGACCGTGTAGCCGACGGCGGTGTAGAACGCGAGTGACCGCTGGAGATCGCTGACCCGCAGGCCGACGTGCAGTGTGCGCATGCCGGGCACCGTAGCCCAGATCAACGTTCGGCTCCGGGTGATCGACACCAGCATCCGGAGCGGGCCGGTGTTCATTCGGTGCGCAGCGCTGTCGCGGTCCGCATCCGAGTCGCCCAGGTGGCCGGCGCGAGCGCGCCGATGATGGCCAGGACCGCGCCACCGAGCACCAAGGGGATCAGCACCACCGGCCGGTACACGGCCAGATCGACCTGAGGAATGGCGGTGCCCGCGGCCCTGCCCATGGCGGGTAGCACCAGGTCGTGCAGGAGCATGCCGAGCGGGGCACCGATCGCGCCGGCGAGCAGGCCGACGCCGGTGACCGAGGTGAGCACCATGGCGATGGTCTGCCGCGGTGACATGCCCAGCGCCTGGTAGATCCCGAAGTCGCGCACCCGTTCCCGGATGTCCAGGGCCACGGTGTTCAACACGCCGAATCCGGCGACCGCGACCAGCATGGCGGTGAGCAGGGTGGCCAGCGCGTCGATGGCCAGCGCCGTGGCGCTGAGCTTGCCGGAGTTCGCCTGGCCGGTCAGTCCGTAGGGCGCCAGCGCGGTGTCCAGCGCATCGAGATAGGTGCTGGTGTCGACGCCCGGACGCAGGTCGATGTCGTACTCGACCGACTCGGGCAGCACTTCGGCGTTCAGGCCGGCCAGCGAGCGGAGGTCGGTGAGGATGAGTTCGTGCGTGGCGAACACCTCGCCGACGATCGTCACGCGGGCCGAATTTCCGTTGTTGGTCAGGGTGATCGTGTCGCCGAGGTGGGTGCCGGTGTCGGCCAGGAACGCGGCTGGGACCACCGCCTGTCCGGGGCGGTCGAACCACGATCCGGCGATCATCTGGTACCCGGCCCACGATGTGTCGCCCTGGTAGACGATCACGTCCGTCTGGCCGGCCCGGCCGGCCACCGCCACCCGGGTCTGTCCGGTGGTGACATAGCGTCGGGTTCCGGGTTGTGCGGCGATCACGTCGGCCAGGTCGGTGCTGGTGGCCGGTTTGGTCGTGCTGGTGCCGCCGGGGGCCGGGGGCGGGGGTGGGCCGAACAACTGCACCACCACCGCGCCGGGCGAGCGGCGGTTCAGGCCGTCCTGGATGTTGTTGAGCGACAGCACCAGGCCCAGCCCGAAGGTGACCCCGATGGTGCCCAGCAGCACGGCGGCCAGCATGGTCGCCGACCGGCCGGGCCGGGCGAACGGGCCGGCCAGGCCGAGGCTGACCGTTCTTGGCAACGGCAGCGCGCCAAGCAGCCGTCGCACCTGCCGGCCCCGGCCGGCGCGGGGTGTCCGGCCGACCGCGATCGCCTCGACGGTGCGCAGCCGCCCGGCGCGCAACGCGGGTGCGAGCGCGGCGCAGGCGACCACGGTCAGCGCCAGCACCGGTACGGCCGCGTCGATCCACGGGTCGATCATGGGTGTGCCGGTGCCGAACGCGGTGCCGACATCGCCCATGACCGGAATGGCGAGCAGATTGCCCAGCACGGTGCCCAGCAGCGTGCCGGCGGTGGCGGGTGCCATGGCCTGCCCGACGAATGCGCGCACCACCTGGCCCGGGGTGAAGCCCACCGACTTGAGGATGCCGATCCGGCGGGTCGCCGAGCTGACCGCGCCGCCGACCACGATCCCGATGGTCAGCACCGACATCACCAGCGCCAGCACGCCGAACGCGGTCACGAACGGCACGAAGGTCGCGGCGTTGCGGTCGGCGGCCTGCTCGGTCGTCAGGTACGACGCCGCGGCGGTCAGCCCACCTGGCGGCACGGCCGCGTTGATCGCGGCGCGGTCGGTGTTCATCTCCGCGGTGGTGGCGGCGGCGTGGAACCGGTAGAGCATCTGGAATGCCGGTCGAATGCCCGGCCCGGTCAGCGTGGCGAGCGTGGCCGGCGAGACCCAGGCGTCGGCGCTGCCGGTGATCGACGCGGCCCGGCCGACCACGGTGAGCGTCGGAGTGCCGGGCAGGTCCGGGAAGGCCATGGTGTCGCCCACGTCCAGCGGCGCGTTCTGGGCCGGCAGCACCACCTCGTCGCGGCCGGTGGCCCATCGGCCGGCCGTCAGCCGCAGATCGTCGACCGGTCCCTGGCGCTCCGCCCGGCCGACGAACGTCATGGGCGCCAGTTGGTCACCGGCCGGTAGGCCGGCGCCGGCAGAGCCGACCCGCGGTCGCAGGGTCAGCACCGGAAACGGTCCGGCGGCGTCGGTCACCACCGGCAGGTGCGCGGTCGCGCCTGCCTGGTCGCCGGACACCGTCGTTGCGTCGAACCGGGCGGTGAGCTGTGCCCCGCGCTGGTGGGCGAACGCCGTGGCGAAGGGCGCCTGCGCGGCGACCAACAGGCCCGCGGCGAGCACGGCAGCGGTCACCGCCATGGTCGTGGTCAGCACCAGCACCACGGTTTGCCACCGGCGGCGGGCCACGCCGGCGCGGATCACCCGGCTCAGCGCGCTCATCGGGCCGCCGCCATGGTGTCCGCGACGATCCGGCCGTCGACCAGTTCGATCGTGCGCGTCGCACAGGCGGCGGCCAGCGTGCTGTCATGGGTGACCAGCACCATCGTGTGCCCGGCCCGGTTCAGCTCGGTGAGCAGGTCGCGCACGTCGGCGGCTGATGCGCTGTCCAGCGCACCGGTCGGTTCGTCGGCCAGCAACAACGGCGGCCGGTTCATCAGTGCCCTGGCCACCGCGACCCGCTGGCGTTCACCGCCGGACAACCGCCCGGGAAAGGCGGTGGCGTGCCGGTCGATCCCCAACTGCGCCAACAACTCCCGGGCGCGCTGCCGTGCCGCGGCGGGTGCGCGCCCGGCCAGTTGGGCGGGCAACATCACGTTGTCCAGCACGGTGAGGTCGTCAAGCAGGTTGAAGAACTGGAACACCATGCCGACCCGGTGCCGCCGATAGCGGGCCAGGCCGTTCTCGGTCAGCCTGTCGATACACATTCCACCGACGGCGACCTGGCCCTCGGTCGGCTTGTCGAGTCCGGCGATCAGGTTCAGCAGCGTAGATTTCCCGCTGCCCGACCGGCCCACTACGGCCACGGACTCGCCCGCATCGACGCGCAGGCTCACCCCGGCCAGCGCAGGCCGGGCGGTGTCATAACGCTTGGTCACCGCATCGATCTGAACGGCCGGAACCGTCATTCGCCCTCCCCCGGAATCGTTGGTGGGCCAGACGTTAGGTATTCGGCCGGGGCAGGCGCGTCCGGCGCGGTGATGACCTTTTCTCCCCCGCGCGAGGGAGGTCACCGGCGTCATCCGCGCGGCGGACCCGGGCGGATGACACGATCGGGACCGGCGGCGGATGTGCCCTGGTCGCCGAGTTGTCAGACTGGTCCGGTGAACTCGATCGTGATCATGGACCGCTGGCAGGCCGCCCTGGCCGCGCTGCGGCCGCTGCCCGGCCGGCGACCGCGGCTGTCCGTGTCGACGTGGACGGTCGACGCGCTGCTGGCCGCGGCCCTGACCGCGGGCGCGGTGTACGAGGTGCTGACCGTGGGCGACCAGGTACCGCCGTCGATCGGCCTGCCGGCCGCGCCGCCGGCCCCGGTCCTCCAGCACACCGTGCCCGTGGTGTGGTGGCAGATCCTGCTGGTCGTGCTGAGCGTGGCGCCGCTGGTGGCCAGGCGGCGTTTCCCGATGGCGACGTTCTGGGTGGTGGTCGGCGCGGGCGCGGTGAACCAGCTCATGCCCGACGTGTCGCCCACGTTCACGCTGACCGCGTGCGTGATCGCGGCCTGCTCGGCCGTGCTGTACAGCCCCTACCAGGTGCTGGCCACCGCGAGCGCGCTGGTGGGCACCGGGCTGATCGTCGGCGAGCACACCGACAGCGGCCAGACCATCGGGCCCGGCATCATCATCCTGCTGCTGGTGGTGTCGGCCGGGTTCGTGCTGCCCACCTGGCGTCGGCGGGTGGACGCCATGGCGGCCGAGCAACGGGCCGCCACCCGGGACGCGCTGGAGCGGGAACGGTCCCGGATCGCCCACGACCTGCATGACGTGGTCACCCACAACGTCAGCATGATGATCGTGCAGGCGGGCGCGGCCCGCAGCGCCCTGGCCCTCGCGCCGGACAAGGCTGTTCTGGCCATGCGCAACGTGGAGTCGGTCGGCAGAGCCGCGATGACCGAACTGCGCCACATCATGGGCCTGCTCACCGTGAATACCGACAACCCCGACCAGGTGGCCGCCGCCGACCTGCTGCCACCGCCGGGTCTGGCCCAGATCGGGCCACTCGTCGACCGGGTCCGCGACACCGGCACCACGGTGTCGGTGTCGGTGTCGCTGCCGCCGCATCCGTTGCCGGCCGGCGTCGACCTTGGCGCCTATCGGGTGGTGCAGGAGGCGCTGACCAATGTCGGCAAGCACGCGGCCGGGGCAGCCGTCACGATCACCATCGACCACTCCCCGAACAGTTTGCGGGTGGAGGTCGTCGACACCGGCGGGGTCGCCGCCGCCGCGGCTGCCGGCAGCGGCCGGGGACTGATCGGCATGCGGGAACGGCTCGCCGTCTACGGCGGTAGCCTGGCTGCCGGGAACCTCCCCACCGCCGGATATCGGGTATACGCGGTGATTCCGCTGGAGCTGCCGTGACACCGGTGACCGACTCGCTGCGGGTGCTGATCGCCGACGACCAGGACCTGGTCCGTACCGGCTTCGCGATGATCCTGGCCGCGCACGGAATCGAGGTGGTGGGCGAAGTCGCCGACGGTGCGCAGGCAGTGGACGCGGTTCGCCGGACCGGTCCGGACGTGGTGCTGATGGACATCCGGATGCCGAAGATCGACGGTTTGGAGGCGACCCGCCGCATCCTGGCCGACACGTCGAATCCGCCCAGGATCATCATCCTGACCACCTACGACCTCGACCGTTACGTGTATGCCGCACTCAACGCCGGAGCCAGCGGATTCCTACTGAAGGACGTGTCACCCGAGCACCTGGTCGCGGCGGTCAGGCTGGTGCGGTCGGGTGACGCCCTGCTCGCCCCGGCGATCACCCGCAGGCTCATCGAACGCTTCGCCCCACCCCATGGACAGGTCGCCGCCGCGCACCGCCAGTTGTCCGGCCTCACCCCACGGGAACTGGACGTGTTCCGGCTGCTGGCAAGGGGCCTGAGCAACGCCGAACTCGCCGCCGCACTGCACCTGGGCGAGACGACGGTCAAGACCCACGTGGCGCGCATCCTGGCCAAACTCAACCTGCGAGACCGCGCCCAGGCCATCATCACCGCCTACGAGACCGGCCTGGTCACGCCGGGCACGCACCCACCCGATCCGCGGTGACAGCGGAACCGGGCCGTGTCAGGTCGTGGTTCGGCTATGTCGTGGGGCCAGT
>DASXXM010000512.1:0-2144 GCA_036503065.1 Pseudonocardiaceae bacterium
GGTCTTACCGGCGTCTTCCGCGGCGACCACGGCTTTTCACTCCTCCAACTACGCCAGTGCGGCGGCTGACGCCCTCGGGCGAGCCACCGCACGTTGGTTGATCCCGACACCAATCCTGGTTAGCGAACACTGCCGGGCCCGGCAGCGCAACCGTCCACACCGTGACACGCCGCGACTTGCCGCTGGCAGCGGCCCGGAACCCGGTGCCAACCATGTCACGGCCCGCCAACGCCCCGTCGAGCGCACCGGTAGGTTCTGCGTCGACCAGGGCAACGACCGTCGGTGGCCTGGCTCACGTCGGACATCATGCCCTTACGGAACGATCGAGAGCTACTCGCGGGTAGAGGTACGCGCGGCGCATAGTGTTATGAGGACGTGAACGGGCGGCGCGGCCTGGTATCGGCGGTGTCGCGAGAAAACGCAATCAGGCTAGGAGATCCCTTGGCCCCGCAGAACAGCAGCGCTTCGGGTGCTGGCGCGAGTGGCGCGACCGAACGTGTTCGCGTCATCCGGGACGGCCTCGCCGCCTACCTGCCGGACATCGATCCGGAGGAGACCGGCGAGTGGCTGGACTCGTTCGACGCCGTGCTGGACGCCGCAGGCCAGCAGCGCGCACGCTACCTGATGCTGAGGCTGCTCGAACGCGCGCGCGAGCGTCGGGTCGGTGTGCCCGCGCTGACCAGCACCGACTACGTCAACACGATCGCCACCGAGCGGGAGCCCTGGTTCCCCGGTGACGAGGAGGTCGAGCGCCGCTACCGGGCGTGGATCCGCTGGAACGCCGCGATGACCGTGCACCGCGCGCAGCGCCCCGGGGTCGGTGTCGGCGGCCACATCTCGACCTACGCGTCCTCGGCCACGCTCTACGAGGTCGGCTTCAACTGGTTCTTCCACGGCAAGGACCATCCCGGCGGCGGTGATCAGGTCTACATCCAGGGTCACGCCTCCCCCGGCATCTACGCCAGGGCGTTCCTGGAGGGCCGGCTGTCCACCGACCACCTCGACGGCTTCCGCCAGGAGCACTCGCATGCCGGATCGGGCGGCGGCCTGCCGTCCTATCCGCACCCGCGGCTGATGCCGGACTTCTGGGAGTTCCCGACCGTGTCCATGGGCCTTGGCCCGATGAACGCGATCTATCAGGCGCGCTTCAACCGCTACCTGCGCGACCGCGGCATCCGTGACACCTCCGGGCAGCACGTCTGGGCGTTCCTCGGCGACGGCGAGATGGACGAGGCCGAGTCGCGCGGCCTGGTGCACGTGGCCGCGAACGAGGGCCTGGACAACCTGACGTTCGTGATCAACTGCAACCTGCAGCGACTGGACGGCCCGGTCCGCGGCAACGGCAAGATCATCCAGGAGTTGGAGTCGTTCTTCCTGGGGGCCGGCTGGAACGTGATCAAGGCCATCTGGGGCCGCGAGTGGGACGCGCTGCTGGCCGCGGACCGTGACGGTGCGCTCATCAATCTGATGAACGTCACCCCGGACGGGGACTACCAGACGTACAAGGCCAACGACGGCGCGTACGTCCGCGAGCACTTCTTCGGTCGCGACCCGAGGACGAAGGACCTGGTCGGCAACATGACCGACCAGGACATCTGGAACCTCAAGCGTGGCGGCCACGACTACCGGAAGGTGTACGCGGCGTACCAGGCCGCGATGGAGCACCACGGGCAGCCGACCGTGATCCTGGCCAAGACCATCAAGGGCTACGGCCTCGGCCCACACTTCGCCGGCCGCAACGCGACGCACCAGATGAAGAAGATGACCCTGCAGGACCTGAAGCTGTTCCGGGACGAACTGCGCATCCCGATCAGCGACAAGTCGCTGGAGGACAACCCCTATCTGCCGCCGTACTACCACCCCGGCCAGGACGCGCCGGAGATCCAGTACCTGATGGAGCGACGCCGTCAGCTCGGCGGGTTCGTGCCGGAGCGGCGGACCAAGGCGGCCACGACGCTGGTGCTGCCCGGCGACAAGGTCTACGAGGTGGTGCGCCGGGGCTCCGGCAAGCAGGAGATCGCCACCACGATGGCGTTCGTCCGGCTGGTCCGCGACCTGGCGAAGGACCCGAACATCGGCGGCCGGCTGGTGCCGATCATCCCGGACGAGGCCCGCACGTTCGGCATGGACTCGATGTTCCCGAC
>DASXXM010000513.1:0-9099 GCA_036503065.1 Pseudonocardiaceae bacterium
CGGGCGGTCGCCGTGGACCCGATGCGCACCGCGGCCCTGCCGGACCAGGCGACGAGGAAGATCGCCAGCGTGGCGCCACCCGCGCCGCTGGCCGGCGTGACCGGCCCACCGGGCCGACCCGGCCCCGGCTTCGGCGGCCCACCACCGGCGCAGCCGACCCGGTACTCGGCGGCGCCGGCCCGTCCCGGTACGGCCCGTCGTGGCCGGCGGCGGATCGCGTTGCTGGGCACCACGCTGGTCGTGCTGGCGGCGGTGGTGGTCGGGTTCCTGATGTTCGGCAACCGACACAACGGTTCCGCGGCGGCCACGGAACCGCCGCACCCGTCGACGGCCGGGCAGCCGTCCGAACTCGTCGCCCAGTACGACTACAAGTTCACCACGCCGACGGGCTGGTCGCAGTCGGCCGGCAACGCACCCAATCTGGAGGTGCAGATCACGCCGACCGACAACCCGACCGGTGGCGACGCGATTTACGTCCGGGAATTTCGGCTGTCCTATGACAGCACAACGGATCGCACGCGCGCGGTGAACGAATTGCAACCGGAGGTGGCCAAGGTCGGCTATCTCAATTTCCGGTCGAAGATGACCTTTGCCGGCCGAACCGTGGCCTACTATCAACAGCCGGGCAACGACGCGTCGATCGAGTGGTACGTGCTGTTCCAGGGCAAGGTCCAGGTGAGTGTCGGCTGCCAGTACCCGACACCGGATCAGGCCGCCGTCACCCAGGCCTGCCAGCAGGTGGTGAGCGGCCTGGCCATCACCGGTTAGGAGGACCGATGACGGAGCTGTCCGATGCGATGCGCCAGTTCGACAACGACCTGGACGCCGCCGTGGTCCAGGCCCGCCGCGCGGCCACGGGCGCCCGCGAGACCAGCGCGAAGTTCCGCCGCGAGACCCGTGAACTGGCCGACGGCGTCAAGGCACGCACCGGCCAGGTCCGCCAGGACGAGCTGACGGACCCGGGCCTGCGCCGCACCGCAGGCGGGTTCCGCACCGACCACGGCCTGCCGGTGCGCGACCTCCCGGACGGCCATGAGCTGCTCGCCGAACCCACTACTCCGGGTCCACTGCGGACCACCGGATCGGGGCGCCGAACCGCCCGCCCGAGTGACGATGACGAGGACTTTTCCCAAGAGCAAATCATGTGGTAACTCGATTTACACGAGCGAACGTTTACAGGCGCAACGACTTCCCGAAAAATCGCGACACCACGGAACCAGACATGGCAGGGTCTGCGTCGTAGGTGGCGTACGGACGAAGAACGTACGACAACGACAGACTCTTGAAGGGGGCCATTTTCATGGCTAACTCGTTCCAGACCGGCTCCGCGCAGATGCTCCAGGCCGTCAAGACCATGGAAGACGTCAACCAGGCATTGCTGGGCAACCTGAAGAACCTCCAGCAAGAGGTCGAGACCGTGGCTCCCGCCTGGAAAGGCGCGGCCGCAGGCGCGTTCACGACCCTGATGGCCAAGTTCGACGAGGACGCCGCCAAGCTGAACCGGGACCTGGGCCAGATCGCCGAAGCCGTGACCGGCAACCAGAAGGCATACCAGGCGCAGGAAGACACCACGAACAGCCAGATGACCAACATCCTCGGCGGCCTCGGCTGAGCGAGCGGTCCGACAGCAGTTCCCACCAACCAGACTTCCTGTCCCTAGAAAGAAGAGAGTGTCATGACATCAGGTGAATCCATCAAGGTCGATTTCGGCGCCATCTCCAACCTCGCCGGCCAGATCGACTCCCAGGTCAGCCAGATCGAAGGTCAACTGGAGCAGCTCCGCGCGGGCATCCAGAAGCTGGCGGCCGAATGGGACGGTGGCGCGCACGAGTCGTTCCAGGCCGTGCAGCGGAACTGGAACACCTCGGCCGACGACCTGCACCAGGTGCTGAACCGGATCGCACTGGCCGTGCACGCCGCGCACGACTCCTACCGCCAGACCGAGACCTCGAACACCAACGTCTGGAGCTGACTCCGGATTCGAAGTAGTGGCGGGGCCCGGGGGATTTCCCTTGGGCCCGCTGCATTTTATGAGACGTAGATGAAGAGCTGCTGGTCGGCCAAGCGGGCCCTGATCTTGTCCGCGTTGGGCAAACCCAGTTCCAGCACCAGTTCCAGCGCCTGCTGCCAGGATTCCCGAGCACCGGGAAGATCACCGAGCGCGGCCAGCGAGGCGCCACGCTGTTCCAGGCTGCTGGCGGTCAGCGCGCGGAAGCCCAACTTCCTTGCCACCTCGAGGGAACGGTCGAAGTGCTCCAACGCCTCGGCGTGCCGGCCGAGACCGGCCAGTGCCAACCCGCTGTTGTGCACCAGCGTACTGGTCGCACGGTCCACACCGGACTCCAGCACCAACGCCATGCCCCGGTCGAGATAGTCGATCGCCTCCTGGTAGCGGCCCAGTTTCACCAACTGGTCACCGATGTTGATGTGCGCGTTGATCCGGCTGGCCGCGCTGTCGGCGACATCCCGGTAGAGGTCGAGCGACCGCAGGTGATACGCGAGCGCGTCGTCGTCGTTGCCCGCCCTCGACTGCACGACACCGAGATTGGACAGTGCGGCCGCCTCGAGGAACGTGTCGTGGTCCGACGACGCGAGCGCGAGCACCTCCTGGAAGCACCGCACCGACCTGGCGAACTGGCCAAGGTCCATGTAGGCGCCGCCAAGGCCGTTGAGCATGTGTCCCTGACCGACGTAGGACCCGCTGCGCCGGGCCGCGGCCAGGCCGTCGGTGCAGGTCGCGATCCAGGTGGCCAACAGCGCGCGCCGGGAGAAGAACATCCCCAGCGCCCAGGCCAGTTGCCAGCACCGGTCGTCGATGCCGGCGGTGTAGGCGTACGCCACCCACGTGGTCAGGGTCGGGTACTCGGTGCTGAACCAGTCCAGCGCCGAGGTGAGGTCGTCGAACGCGGGCGCGATCGACCGGTCGGGCAGGTCGATCTGGGTGTCCGCGGTGGTGGGATGCATGACCTGCCGCGCGTTGGCCGCGGCCCGCAGGTACCAGTCCAGCAGCCGCAGGATCGGGGCCGGGTCGTCGCCTGCCAGCCGGAACCGTTCCGTCGCGTACGCGCGCAGCAGGTCGTGGAAGCCGTAGCGGTCCTGGCCGAGCCGGGTGAGCAGGTGGGTGCCGATCAGCCGGTCCAGCACCCGCCGGGTGTCCGCGGCCGACTCGCCGAGCAACACCGACGCGGCGGCCAGGCTGATGTCCCGGCCCGGCTGGGCGCCCACCAGTCGGAATGCCCGTGCGGTCCGGCTGTCCAGTGCCCGGTAGGACCACGACAGCACGGCCCGCACGTCGGTCAGGTCGTCGTCGCCGGAACCCAGCGCGTTCAGCAGGCCGTCGGTGACGCGCAGTTCGGTGATCACGTCGGCCAGCGAGTGACCGTCCCTGGCCATCCGTTCGGCCACCACCCGCACGGCCAGCGGCAGCCCGGCGCACAGGTCGACCAGGCAGGCGACCTCACCAGAGCCGAACTGGTCCGGTTCGGTGTCGACCACGTCGGCCAGCAGTTCCGCGGTGGCCGGCACCGAGATCGGGCCCAGCGCCAGCCGGTGCGCGCCCTCCCGGGCGATCAGGCCGCGTAGCTGGCTGCGGCTGGTCACCAGCACCAGACTGCCGGGGCCGGGCAGCAGCGGCCGCATGTGCGCGTCGTCCCGCGCGTTGTCCAGCACGATCAGCATCCGCCTGCCGCTGCACACGCTGCGGAACAGCGCCGCGCGCTCCGGCAGCGCGGCGGGGATGCGTTCCGGCGGCACGCGCAGGCCGTGCAGCAGGGTCTCCAGCACCGCGGCGGGGCTGGCCACCGGGTCCGGGCCGTAGCCGCGCAGGTCGACGTAGAGGTGGCCGTCCGGGAAGCGGTCGCCGATCCGGTGCGCCCACCGCACCGCGAGCGCTGTCTTGCCGATCCCGCCCGGTCCGACGACGGCGGCCAGCAGCGGCATCGTCGGATCCGCCTCCGCGTCGCGCAGCCACCGGTCCAGGCCGGCCAGGTCGCCCTCCCGGCCACGCAGCCGGCCGAAACCCGCCGGGAGTTGGCGGGGCACCCAGCGTTCTTCCGGCGGCTCGGGCGGGGTCGTCGGCAGGTCGAGCGACGGGTCGTTGGCGAGGATCGCCAGGTGCCGGCCGCGGAGCTGCGGGCCGGGGTCGATGCCCAGCTCGTCGGCCAGGATCCGGCCCACCAGCCGGTAGCAGTCCAGCGCCTCGGCCTGCCGGTCGCACCGGTAGAGCGCGAGCATCCGCTGCGCCCAGAAGTTCTCCCGCAGCGGATGGCGGTCGGTCAGCTCGCGCAGCTCGGTGATCACGTCCTGGTGCCGGCCAAGCGCCAGGTCCACCTCGACCCGCTGTTCGATGGCGGCCAGCCGCTGCTCGGTCAGCGCCGGGATCACCTGGCGGGTCAGGAATCCGGCGGACACGTCGGCGAACGGCTCACCCCGCCACTCGGCCAGTGCCGTGGTCAGCAGGGCGGACACCTGGGCCGGGTCCGGCTCGGCCTGGGTCCGCGCCACCAGATCGGTGAACCGGTAGAGGTCCAGCGCGTCCCGATCGGTCTCGATCAGGTAACCATCTGGCCGGGTGACGATCGGATCGTTGCCGGCGCCGTCGTCCAGCACGCGGCGCAGGCGCATGACGTAGCTGTGCAGGGTGCCGCGCGCGCCGGGCGGTGGCGTGCCGTCCCACAGCCGTGCCACGAGTTCGCCTGCCGGGACGACGCGGTTCGCGTCCACGAGCAGGGCCGCCAAGAGCGCACGCAACCGGGCCGCGCGGATCGGCACCACGACACCGTCCCGAGCCACGTCAAGTGGGCCGAGCAGCCGGAACGCCAATCTCGGTGCCAACACACCATCCCCGTGGTCCCGCCTGGCGGTGGTTCGGACCACTTCGATCCAGGCCTCCCGAAGGCCGAACGTCCCATACCGGCGGGCCACCGTCAAGCCGCCTGTCGGAGTGGATGCCAGCGGCAGGCCAGCAATATGTCAGGGACCGGTGGCAACCTTTGTCACGTGCCGGCCGTCGGTGTTCCGTAGGGGAGAACATCGGTGGCCGGCCGAAGGGCCGGGGGACGTGGCGGTGGGGGGCGCAGCGTGCGGGTGAGTGTGTCGCGGTTGACGGTGGGACGGCCGAGTCCGATCCCGTCGATGGAGGAGTACCTGGTGCCCGGCCGCGCGGAGGAGTACCTGGCGCCTGGCTGCGGGGCGGTGGACCTGAAGGTCAGCGTGGCGGTGGACACCGGGGACAATCTGGAGAACCTGCTGGTCGCGGTCGGCGCACGGGCGCTGCGCGACGAACCGGTCGGCATGGTGCTCTACGGCCACGCGCTGCCCGCGCCGCGGTTCGGCGCCGCACCCGGTCTCGCCGACCGGGTGCGCGCCGGGCTCGGCCTCGGCGGCGTGCCGTTCTTCGGCATCTCGCAGGTCGCCGGCACCTCCGTACTGCGCGCGCTGGACTACGCCCGGCGCTATCTCGACCGGATGGCCGCCTATGACGTGCCCGGTGACGACGGTGTCCTCGTACTCGGCGGCGACCAGGGCAACACCATCGACAGCAGCCGGCACGCCCCCGGCACCACGTTCCTCGCCGACACCGCGGTCGCCTTCCTGGTCCGGTCGGACACCGACGACCGGCCGGGCCGCTACCGCTACCTGGCCGGCGCGACCCGGCGGGACCCCAGATTCCACCGCGGCCAACGCTTATGCGAGTCGCAACAGCGGCTGTTCGACCAGGTGTCCGCCGACCAGGCGGCTGACGTGGCGAACACCGCGCTGGCGCGGGCCGGGCTGTCCGGCGCGGACGTCGACTGGGTGATGCCGCAGGCCAACGCCGCGATGTCGTGGCGCGCGTTCGCCCGGTGCGTCGGCGTGGCACCGGACCGTGTCCGCCTCGACCTGATTCCGGCCGGTGGCCACACGTTCGGCGTGGACGCGCTGGTCGCGCTGGCCAACGCGGAACGCGCCGACCAGCTCCGTCCCGGCGACCGGTGCCTGCTGGTCGCGATCGGCGACGGCGCGTACTTCCAGGCCGCCGTGGTGGAAGTCACGGCCGACCGGACGGAGCACCCGTGACCGGGCTTGTGGTGGAGGCGATCGCGGTCGCGGTGCTGGAGCGGCCCGCGTACCTGTCCATCGCCGACTTCGTTACCGATCCGGCCATGATGGCGCTGGCCAGGGCGGTCGCCGAGCGCAACGAGCTGCCGCTGGACCGGCTGCGGTTCCTGGCCGACGAGCCGGACCGGGACGTGGCCTCCGTCGCGCTGGACGAACTGGGGCCGCCGGTGGACAAGCAGCCGGTGCTGCTGGTGCGCGGCGGCCCTGACCCGGATCCGTTCGTCACCACGCTGGCCAGGATGGTTGCCGGCCGGCCATGGGTGGACGAGGAGCTGGGCCTGACCCATCTGGACGAGCTCGGCGGCACCGCGGTGCTGGAGTTCCTGGACTGGTTCATGCCGGAGAGCGGCGCGACCGTGCTGATCGTGGACCAGTGTCCCGTTGTCGACATCGAGCGGCAGCTGCCATCGCCGGCCGCCGTCGCGCTGCGGGTCGGCCGGGGGAACGGGCTGATCCGGGTGCTCAGCTGGGGCGCGGGCGTACCGCCGCCCGCCATGGCGTACCGGTTCAGCGGCCAGGGCCCGTGCGACCCGTGGATCGACCTGCACACCGCGCTGGCCGGCGGCTGGCTGGCGGCCGGCGACGAGGCCCTGTTGCACGCCACCGGCGAGGGCCGCGAGGGCTGGGCGCTGATCGAGGTGACCGGGGCCGCGATCGGCCGCGGGTGGCCGGAGTAGACTGACCGGGGCGTCCGTTTCCGGGGGCGTTTTGACCCTGTGACAGGCCGCCAGGTATCTTCTTACGTTGTTGTGCGGAGCTCAACCTCGGCCAGGGTACGAACCGGCCGGAGCAGCTGCCGTACCGACACCCCTGACAAGAGTGACGACGAGGTAGATCCGTGCGCACGTACAGTCCGAAGGCCGGCGAGCTGACCCACGCCTGGCATGTGATCGACGCCGAGGACGTGGTGCTCGGCCGGCTCGCCACGCAGGTAGCGACGCTGCTGCGTGGCAAGCACAAGCCCACCTATGCCCCGCACATGGACACCGGCGACTTCGTCGTCATCGTCAACGCCGAGAAGGTCGCGCTGACCGGCAACAAACGTGACCAGGCGTTCGTGTACCGGCACAGCGGTTTCCCCGGCGGCCTGCGCAAGCGGTCGTTCGGCGAGATGCTGGACAAGCAGCCGGAGCGCCTGCTGGAGAAGACCATCAAGGGCATGCTGCCGCACAACCGGCTCGGTCGGGCGATGGGCAGCAAGCTCAAGGTCTACGCCGGCCCGAACCATCCGCACCAGGCCCAGCAGCCGCAGCCGTTCGAGCTGAACGACAAGAGCAAGGTGAACCGGTGACCACCGCCGAAGACAGTATCGAAGAAGAGACCGTGCCCGCCCCTGACACCGAGGTCGTCGAGGCGCCGGTGGAGACCCCGGTCGCCGCGGAGGCGCCGGTCGCCACCCGGCCGGCCGGCAGGCCCGTCATCGCGGGCAAGCCCACCCAGACCGTCGGCCGCCGCAAGCAGGCCATCGTCCGGGTCCGCCTGATGCCCGGCACCGGCCAGTTCAAGCTCAACGGCCGCAGCCTCGAGCAGTACTTCCCGAACAAGGTGCACCAGCAGCTGATCAAGGATCCGCTGGTGACCGTCGAGAAGCCCGAGTCGTTCGACGTGTTCGCGACCCTGCGCGGCGGCGGCATCACCGGCCAGGCCGGTGCGCTGCGGCTGGCCATCGCGCGGGCCCTGATCGAGGTCGAGCCCGACGACCGGCCGTCGCTGAAGAAGGCCGGCTTCCTCACCCGTGACCCCAGGGTCAAGGAGCGCAAGAAGTACGGCCTGAAGAAGGCCCGCAAGGCCCCGCAGTACAGCAAGCGCTGATCGCTCGCTCTGGGGAACGTATGTCCACGGAGAGCGTGGACCTTGTCGCTCGCTGTGTCTTCTGGGGGGCGACCCCCAGACCCCCGAGTGTTCGGGCGCTGGGCGCCCGAACGGCGACTGTGGTCCCGGTCAGGCAACCCACGGGAGCAGTCATCCGTCTTTCGGGTGCTGCTCCCGTGGTCGTTTCCCCAAGAGTTGATGCCCATTTTCTTGGAGGTCGGTACCCAGATGGCTCGCCTTTTCGGCACCGACGGCGTCCGCGGGCTCGCCAACAGCGAGCTGACCCCTGAGTTGGCGATGTCCGTCGCGGCAGCCGCGGCCAGGGTGTTCAGCGAGCACGACCGGTCCCACCGGCAGGTGGCGGTCGTCGGCCGGGATCCCAGGGCCAGCGGCGAGATGCTGGAGGCGGCCGTGGCGGCCGGGCTCGCGTCGGCGGGCGCGGACGTGCTGCTGCTGGGGGTGCTGCCGACGCCGGCCGTCGCCTTCCTGGTGGACGCGCTGGGCGCGGACCTCGGCGTGGTGATCTCCGCGTCGCACAACCCGATGCCGGACAACGGTGTGAAGCTGTTCTCGGCAGGCGGTCACAAGCTGCCCGACGCCGTCGAGGACGAGATCGAGGCCAGGCTGGCCGCGCCGACGAATCGGCCGACGGGTGCCGCAGTCGGCCGGATCACCCCGGCCCCCGAGGCCGCGTCGCGCTACCTGGACCACCTGGTCGGCGCCACCGGCCAGTCACTGGCCGGCCTGCGGGTCGTGGTCGACTGCGCGAACGGCGCCGCGTCGATGCTGGCGCCGCAGGCCTACCGCAAGGCGGGCGCCGACGTGATCGCGATCCACGCCGAGCCGGACGGCCTGAACATCAACGACAACTGCGGCTCCACCCACCTGGCGTCGATCCGGGCCGCGGTCACCGAACTCGGCGCCGACCTGGGCATCGCCCACGACGGCGACGCCGACCGTTGCCTGGCCATCGACGCGCAGGGCAACGAGGTGGACGGCGACCAGATCATGGCCGTCCTCGCGCTGGCCATGCAGGAGACGGGCGAACTCGTCGACGACACGGTCGTGGCCACCGTGATGAGCAACCTCGGCCTGCACCTGGCCATGCGGGAACACGGCGTCACCCTGCGCACCACGGCCGTCGGCGACCGGTACGTGCTGGAGGAGCTCCGCTCCGGCGGCTACACG
>DASXXM010000514.1:0-2806 GCA_036503065.1 Pseudonocardiaceae bacterium
GTGGAAGGCTTGCGCGCCAAGGTCGAGCGCGTACTCGTCCCTGGTGCCGGCGTCGATCCAGATGGCGCGCATGGACCGCATGGCCTCGGCGTATTTGGGCACCATGCGCACCGGATCCCAGTCCAGCCAACGCTGCCAGACGTCCGGCCGCAGTTCGCCGGTGCGTGGGTCGAACGGCAGTTCCACCGTGCCGTCCGGGTTGGCCGAGAACGCGGCCGAGACACCGAGCACCATGAGCACCTCGACGTCGTCGCTGTCGGTGAACGCCACGCGCTCGCGGAACCCGGCCCACCAGCGCTGGATGTCGCCGTCGTGGGCGCGCAGGCCACGCACGACCTTGGCGAAACCCTGGACGTAGCAGTACTCGTAGAGACTGTCACCGGCGTGCGTGGCCAGCGCGCCGAAGAGATCGGGGCGCAGCATCGGCGTGATCATCGCGCCGAACCCGCCGCTGGACTTCCCCATGATCGCCCGGTGGCCGCGGTCGGCCATGGTCCGGTAGTGCGCATCCACCCACGGGACCACCTCATCGCAGAGGTAGGAGTGGTAGCGCCCGGTGCCGGGCGAGTCCACGAACTGGCTGCCACCGTAGACGGTCCAGGCGTCGACGTAGACGACGATGGCCGGCGGGGTGTCGCCGTTGGCGAAGACGCGGTCCGCGGCCTCCGGGAAGGGTTGCCGGTAGGGCGTGCGGTTGTGCCACATCTCCAGATGCCCGGTGTAGCCCTGGATGACGTAGACGGCCGGGTAGCGCCGGTCCGGCTGGTCGTCGTAGCCGGGCGGCACGTACACCCACAGCGGCCGCTGCGCGGGGTCCCGCAAAGGATTGTCCCGCAACAGATCGCTGTCGAACACGTGCTCGTCGAGCCGTCCGGCCAGTTCGGCCGACCAAGGCAGCATCTGGTTCCCCTCCGCGACAGGTCCGGGCACGACCCTAACCGCGGCCACCGACATCCGGCTACATACGAAAGACCGCTGTCAGTCGTCGTCGAGGTCGACACCGCACTCGGCGGCAACGTCATCCAATTCGTATCGCTCGCCGGAATCGGCCAGCATCCGAGCCGAGGCGATGGCAAGGATCCGCAAATCCTCCGCCAACTCGCCGAACTGCTGGCGATCAGGGTCGATCTTCATACCGAAAGCTCCTACACGTGCCGAAGGACCCGGCCGGGTTCGGCCGAGCCCTTCGGGGTCCGTGGGTCAGCGGCGGGCGCGCTTGGTCTTGCGGGGCGGTGGTAGGGCGCCTTCCGCGCGCAACCGGGCCGCGTGCGCGGCCAGCGCGTCGACGAGAGCCGCGATCTGGGCCACCTCGGGCTGGACGTCCACCCGCAGCCCGAACTCGTGGGCGGTTTCGGCCGTCTTCGGGCCGATGCACGCCACCAGGGTCCGGGTGTGCGGCTTGCCGGCGATGCCGACCAGGTTCCGGACCGTTGACGACGACGTGAAGCACACCGCGTCGAAGCCGCCGGACTTGATCATTTCGCGGGTGTCCGCGGGCGGCGGGGCGGCGCGGACCGTGCGGTAGGCCGTGACGTCGTCGATTTCCCAGCCGCGGTCGCGCAGGCCCGCGGCCAGGGTCTCGGTGGCGATGCCGGCCCGTGGCAACAGAACGCGGTCCACCGGGTCCAGGATGTCGTCGTGCGGCGGGAAGTCCGCGAGCAGGCCCTCGCTGGACTGTTCGCCGGACGGGATCAGTTCCGGGATGATGCCGAACGAACGGACCTTCTGCGCGGTGGCCTCGCCGACGCACGCGATCTTCACGCCGGAGAACGCCCTGGCGTCCAGGCCGAACTCGCGGAACTTCTCCCAGACCGCGCGCACCGCGTTGGTGGACGTGAAGACCACCCACTGGTAGCGGCCGTCCACCAGGCCCTTGACCGAGCGCTCCATCTGCGCGGGGCTGCGCGGCGGCTCGACCGAGATCGTGGGGACCTCGACCGGGATGGCGCCGTGGGACCTGAGCTTCTCGCTCATCTCGACGGCCTGGTCCTTGGTCCTGGGGACCAGCACCTTCCAGCCGTACAGGGACCGCGACTCCCACCAGGACAGCTTCGACCTCGCCGCGGCCGCGGCGCCGACCGTGACGACCAGGTTCCCGCCCAGTTCGCCCGCGTCCGCGGCCAGCGACGCCAGCGTGGTGTCCACCGTGCGCTGGTTGTTGCCGGTGCCGTCCATGGTGACCGCGACCGGGGTCTGGGCCGCCATGCCGTACTCGGTCAGGTTGGACGCGGCCTCGGCCAGGTGGCCGCCGGTCGCGTGCAGCACCAGGGTGCCGGGGGCGCCCGCCACGCCTGCCCAGTCGATGTCGCCGCGGACGTCGACCTCGGTGTGTACGGCGCCGAGCGCGACACCCGCGTACGCCGGTACGGCCGTGGCCGCCGGCACGCCGGGGACCACGTCGAACGCGACGCTGGTGCGCGCGACGGCCTGCGCCTCGCGGACCACGGCGTCCAGGGTCAGCGGGTCGCCGGACACCAGGCGCACCACCGAACGGCCCGCCTTGGCCTCCGTGACCAGGTCCTTGGCCACGTCCGCCGGGTCGCCGACGGCCGGGCGCAGCTCCACGGTGGCACCGACCAGCGCCAGCACCGACGACGGCACGTCCGGGTCGGTCACCACGAGCTCGGCCCTGGTCAACAACTCGTTGGCCCGGACGGTCAGCAGCCCGGTGTCGCCGGGACCGGAGCCCACGAACGCGATCCGCCCCTGGGCCTTTCGTGCACGGGTCATCTGGGAATTCTCCATCAACTATGCCTCCGGGCCGGAAAGCACCGAGGCCCCGAGATCGAGCAGTTCGGCCGCGACG
>DASXXM010000515.1:0-1619 GCA_036503065.1 Pseudonocardiaceae bacterium
TGCCGACCTCCGCCCGGTACACCTGCTCGAACTCGGCGAGCAGCCCCGACCGGGGCCGGTCGACCTGCGGCCGGGTGACCGCGTCGGTTGGTTCGTTCACAACCACTAGTTGGCCTCGACGGGCGCGTCCGTTACCGGGGCTGCCACGACCTGGTGTACTCCGCCGAAAATGTCGACGCGACTCGATTGCGCGGGGCTGTGGACAATTGGAGGTTCGGTCGAGTAGACGAGCTACCTGACCGGCACTCTAGGTCGCCAGTACGACGCGGCCGAGTTCGGCCGGGGTGGCCAGTAGGCCGTGTTTCGGGAGTATGCGGAACGTGTAGCCGAGGGCGCCGGCATGTGCCAGGCGCAGGTCGGCGGCGTACTCGTTGTCGGAGACCGGGCGCATCGACGCGGTGACCACATCGCGCAGTTCGTCCCGGTCGTCCACCCGGCCGACCACGACCTGAACGTCCACATCGGACGATGTCAGGCCGGCAAGGTCGACAAGGGCGTTGACCCGCGCGGTCGCGCCGATCACCGGCGGCTTCGCGCCGTCGACGGTGAGATCGCCGCCAACGACGCGGACCCGCGGCCAGGACGCGCCGATGCGGGCTCGGTAGCCGGCCAGTTCCCTGGCGCCCGCGTAGTCGCCGTCGCCGACCTTGGCCACCGATTCGGCCGCCGGCAGGTAGTACGAGTCGACGTACTCGCGCACCATCCGGCTCGCCTGCACGCGCGGGCCCAGCGTGGCCAGGGTGTGCCGCACCATGGCCAGCCAACCGGCCGGCACGCCGTCGGTGTCGCGTTGGTAGAACAGCGGGGCCACCTGGTTGCCGAGCAGGTCGTAGAGCGCAGCGGCCTCCAGGTCGTCTCTGCGGTCCACGTCGGTGATGCCGTCGGCGGTCGGGATCGCCCATCCGTTGCTGCCGTCGTAGAACTCGTCCCACCAACCGTCCCGAATGGACAGGTTGAGGCCGCCGTTCAACGCCGACTTCATGCCGGACGTGCCGCAGGCCTCCAGCGGGCGGGTCGGGTTGTTCAGCCACACGTCGCAGCCCCAGTACAGGTACCTGGCCATGGACATGTCGTAGCCGGGCAGGTAGACGACGCGGTGGCGGACGGCCGGGTCGTCGGCGAAGCGGACGATTTGCTTGATCAGCGCCTTGCCGCCCTCGTCGTCCGGGTGCGACATGCCGGCCACCACGACCTGCACGGGCCGGTCGGCGTGTAGCAGCAGGTCACGCAGGCGCTGGGCGTCCCGCAGCATCAGGGTCAGGCGCTTGTAGGTGGGCACGCGGCGGGCGAAGCCGACGGTCAGCACATCCGGATCGAACACCGAGTCCACCCAGCCCAGCTCCAACGCGGACGCGCCGCGCTCCAGCCAGGCGATCCGCAACCGGCGCCGCACCTCGGCGACCAGCCTGCGACGCAGCCGGCAGCGCAGGTCCCATAGCTCGGTGTCGCTCGGTTCCGCCGGCAGCTCGTCGATCTCGCGGGCGGTCCACGTCGGGCCGTGTACGCCGTTGGTGACGGAGCCGACCGGCACCTCGGCCGTGTCGAAGCCCGGCCACAGGCGGGCGAACATGCGCCTGGTCACGGCGCCGTGCAGGGCGGAGACGCCGTTGGCCCGCTGG
>DASXXM010000516.1:0-20303 GCA_036503065.1 Pseudonocardiaceae bacterium
CGAATTCTTGCTGGGACATGCGAGGTTCCCTTTCGTTTGTCGATCCAGCACGTTATTCAGATTTCGGCCCATGCGCGCACTTCGCCCAAAGTGACCGGGAGGACGTCGCTGACGTCGATGGTGAAGCGCCACACCCGCACCGCGCGGTCGTCGTCCTCGGGGTCGTGGCAGCGCAACTTGATCTCCTGGCAGTCGCTGCCCAGGCGGCAGAACGGGCTCTTCTCAACGGCGATGGTGTCCAGGGTCAGGTCGGCGGCGACGGCAGCGGCAAGCGCACGGGCCGCCTGCACGGGGTTGGTGGCCGCGAAGTTCAGTGCGCGGTCCCGTGATTCGGCCCCCCGACTGCGCAGTTCGTCGTAGCTTCTGACGAGAAAGTCGCGCAGGGACCTCTGCACCCTCGGGTCGACCGGGCTGGGCAGCGTGGCGATGGTGTCGGCCACGAGGCGATCGACCGTCCAGCCGTACATACCTCGTTTCTCCCTGACCTCGACGACCGGCACGATCTGGTCGGACAGCAGCCTCGTCGTGCGGCCGTCCAGCCGACCGGGCACGGAGATCCGTTCGACGAACTCGTCGTCGTGCCGGGCGGCCAACTGGCCGACAAACAGTTGCCGCAGCAGTTCGTACAGCTCGTCGGCGTACGCCCCGGCCGGCTCGACGGCGTAGATCGGGCCGTCGTCGGCCAGCACGGTCCAGATCAGTTCCGTGGCCATCGACGGGTTGGCCGTGAGATACCCGGCCATCTGCCGGGGGTCGGTCGGCTGGGCGGGAGCCATCCGTCCGGCGAACGCGTCGCGACGGGTATCGGTGCCGAAGTCGTAGCCAAGGCGGCCGATCGTGTACACCGACGACATCCGCGGCACGGCGGAGACCTCGACCGCCGGCGCGCCCGCCAGGGCGAGTCTCGTCGCGCCCGGTACGTTCAGGCTGCCAGCGAGGCAGCGGTCCGGATGGCCATGGGACTGCGCCGGCGTGCACGGCCGGGCACTGGCCAACAGCGCGTCGCGCACCGTGACCAGGTCGGCCGGAAGTCCGCGCTGCCGCCGCAGGCTCGCCAACAGCGCGGCCACGCCGGCGACGATCGGGGCAGCGACGCTGGTGCCCTTGTGCTGGACGGTGCCACCGCCGGGACGGGCCGCCCACGTGTCGCCGCCCGGCGCGACGATGCCGTGGCCGCGGTAGGGCGCACCCCAGTTGCTGAACCTGAACATAATGTCGTCGGCGTCGACGGCACCCACCGCGAGCACCTCGGGCAGAATGGCGGGCACCGCACGGCGCTCGCCGTTGTCGTTGCCGGCAGGCGCCACGATCAGCACGCCGAGTTCCGTGGCGCGGGTGACCGCTCGCTTGAACAGGCCGTCCGTGTCGTCGGAAACCGTCGGATGGGCGATGGAGAGCAGGACGATGTCGGCGCCCGCGTCGGCGAGTGCGTCGACGGCTCGCGCCGCGTTCAACGGGTCCAGTGCCGTCGCCTCGTTCCGTAGCGCGGGAATGACCAGCCCTCGGCACCGCGGGACCAGCCCGCGCACCGGGCCGTCGTGTTGTCCGAACAGGACGCTCGCGATGAAGGTGGCGTGCTCGACGCACGGCTGCTCGACCTCGATCTCGGGCAGCCACCATGGTTCCCGCACCATGACGTCGGCGCCGGCGAAGCATGGATGCGTGAGGTCGGGCAGGCCATCGACCACGCCGACGGTAAGACCGGGATCGCCGACGGTCTGCCGCCACAGATCCCGGATGCCCGGGATCGCCTCGATCGTCGTAGCCGCCGTCGCGTCGGCGTCCGGCGACCGAGGCCGCCTTGCCCGGCCATGGATCGTCACCGCATTGGCCATGCGGAGACCTTCATCTGTTCGGCACTGGGAACCGCGAATGCCTGGGGATCGTTGAAGTTCGAGTCCAGGGCGATCCGCATCTGGAGGTAGCTGCGCTGGTCGTCGGTGAGTCGGTCGACGTCGTAACACGTCGCCGGATCGACCAGGTCGGGCCGGCGAACCGGCGGAGCCTGGATGGGCTGGTTCATCTGCTCTCTCCTACTCAGCTCTCGAACCATCTGCGCAGCTCGCCAACGAGGACGGGGAGGACGTCACTGACGTCGACGCTGAAGCGCCACACCTGCTTGGCCCGCTTGTTGTTGTCGGGATCGAAGAAGCGCAGCTTGACGTCCCAGCAGTCGCTGTCCATCCGGCAATAGGGACTCTTCTCGGTGCCGATCGTGTCCAGGAAGAGGCGCTCCTTGACGCTGCCGTTCATGATCGTCTCGACCGCGAAGACGTTGGTGGCGGAGTAGTTCAGCGCCCGGTCCGAGGAAGTCGCGCCCAGGTTGCGCAGGTCGTAGTAGATCCGGTCCAGGAAGTCGCGCACGGCGCCGTCGGCTTTTTCCCGCAGCTCGGGGGTTAGTCTTGGCGGAATCTCTTCCTCGGGCTCCCCCTTCTTGCGGTTTTCATTCCGCTGCCTGATCCGGTTGACCTCGGCCTCGTACGCGGCCTTGCGAGCATGCTCCAGCAGGTCCGCGACGTTCCAGCCGAGCACGCCCCTCGGCTGCTCGACGTCCACGGCGGGCACGACCTGGCCGGAGAACAACCTGCTCGTGCGACCGCCGAGACGGCCGGGCAGGGCGAACCGCTCGAAGCGGGGCAACCTGCCGCCGAACTTCTTGATTCGCTCCGCGAACCTGGGATTCCCCTTGAGGATTTTCCCGATCGCCTCGCTGTCGCCCTCGGCCGCCAGTTGGCCGGCCAGCACCCAGATGAACTCGTCGTAAACCTCGGACCCATAGGCGCCGAGCGGGTCCAGGGCGTAGATCGGCGTGAGTTCGAGGTTCAGGGTCCAGATCAACGACGACGCCTCGGCGGGACGCCGCACCAGATGTTCGAGCATCTGCCGTGCGTCGTAGGGGTTCGCGGCGACCTTGATGGACGTCGGTCCGCCGCCGACGACAGCTCCGACGATGATGCCCCCCTCGACAACGGCATTCGTGATCGTGTCGCCGTCGACGTCACCGCTGATGAGGGTGCCATCGATGATGGCGCCGGCGTTGATGGGGGCAGTCACGATCTCGCCACCGGGGTTGACCGCGACGACGACGACGCCGCCGGCGATGGCGCCGCTGCGGATGGCATCCCCATCCAGGACGGCCCCCTTGATGATGCCGTCCGAAAGGGACGCCTCCTCGATACGAGGGACGACGCTGGGCAGGATCTGTGGCAGCATCTGCTGTTTGAAGGAGTCCCGGCGGGCCTCGCTGCCGAAGTCGTAGCCGAGGGAGCCGATCGCGTACACAAGTTGCTGGAACGGCGCGGCGCCCGGTTCCGCGGAAGCAGTCACCACGCGCGGCGCCGACGACGCGACCGCGGGCACGGGTGGTGCGGCGGCAGCCATGACGGCGGCCGGGACCGGATTCTCGGCGGTGTCGGTACAGGTACACCTCGCTTCCGGGCCGTCCACGCCGCCGCAGCCGCACAAGTCCTCTGTGGTGTCCGCCAACTCTGTCTCATTGGTAGTCACGGCTCTTACCGCTCTTCCTATGTTGAGTTTCCCGGTCAAGAAACGCGCGCATGCCCCAGGACGGTCGAACTCGCACGGATCCGCGCTGCTCAGCAGCGCCGCGCCCACCGCGAGTGGGTCGGGCTCCCGGCCCGCCCGCAGTTGCACGCTCAGCAGGAGTGCGGCGACCCCGGCGACAATGGGTGTGGCCAGGCTGGTACCGCTGGCGGTCGTCGTCCCGCCGCCGGGGACGGCGCCCGGGATGTCCGCACCGGGAGCCAGGATTCCCTGCCGCTGGTATGCCGCCCCCCAGTTGCTCATCGCCATCGGCTCGCCGTTGTCATCGAGGGCACCCACCGCCAGGACCGATGGCAGGGCGGCCGGGACGTGCGTGCAGAAGCAGCCGTCGTTGCCGGCCGCCGCCACCACCAGCACGTTGCGTTCCAGGCAGAACCGGACCGCACGAGCCAGAACGTCCTCGGCCTCACCCGAAGCGCTCAGTTGCCCGCCACTCACGTTGATCACGTGAGCGCCGGCCTCCACCGCCATCTCAATGCCGCGCGCCAACTCCAACTGGGACGTCCTCGGGCGCTCACCGGCGAACACCGGCACGCTCAGCCCACGGCAGGCTGGGGCAATGCCCCGAACCGGACCGCCGGGCTGGCCGAAGATGACGCTCGCCACGATCGTGCCGTGCGCTGCGGTCGGACCGTCGAGGCGCTGCGACGGCCAAGCCTCGTTCAGCGGACGGAAATCGGCCCCGTCGAATGCCGGATGTCCATGGTCGACCGGGCCGTCGACAACGGCGACGCAAATCCGGTTGTCCCCCAGGGTCCGTTGCTGCAATTCGGCCAGGCCGGGGATCCCGGATACTTCGCACACCGAATACGCTCCTACGTGCGAAAACGCTTTCACGAATTCCGACGAGTGCCGGCCAGTCCAGTTTGCTGGCCTGGCCGGCGCCCTGGATCAACCGACGATCATTCGGCGTCGTCATCCGCGAACGCGATGGTGATCGGACCGATCGTGATGAACGACTGCGTAACGCCATCGTCGTTGCCCGCCGTGCCGATCGGCTGCCTCTGCACCGGCGGGGAAAGCTGCGGCGCTACCGACTCAATGAGGTTTTCCGACATTACTTTCACTCCTTCTCCTGCATCGCGGGTTAAGTCGCGAGCTAGATGTCGAATGACTTGTCCGAGAGTAACGACGAGGCAGGCCACCGGCAATTACCCGAAGGGGTCGAGCCGATGACCACGAGCAGAACAGGCCCGCAGCAATCTTAGGCCAAAATTCGCACCGTTAGAGGTAGTTGGACGCCCCCGGCCGTGGCCGGCGGAGTGACATGGCGTGACAGCGCCCCACGCGCGCTGGTCGGCGCGACGATCCGTGACGCCCGCAAGCCAGCGGAAAGTGTTCGGTTGCTTGTGGTCGCCGCATTCGGGGCGACCCGGCCTGACGCCGATCGGACAACGCGGACACGACACACATCAGATGTCACTGTCGCGCACGGGAGGAATGCGTACTGATCGCTCCGGCCGCCAGGTCACCCGCCGCCCGCCCCAGTGGCGTGTCTTCGTGGGTGCCCGGATTCAGGTCAGGAACACGTCGTCGCCGACGCGCACCCGGCCGGGGATCCGGATCCGCGCGTGCACGCCGAGCGTCATGTTGTTCGCCTCGGTCACCGCGGCCAGGATGTCCGCGCTGTCCGGCAACTCCTGCTGTGCCTGGTTCACCATCGCGCAGCGTTCGGTCCGGTCCACCACGTACATCACCAGGTGTGTCCCGATGTGCAGTTCGTGGCCCACCCAGGCGTCCTCCGGCCGGGCGGCCGTCTCGGCCACCGTCAGCACCAGATTGGGCCGCAGCCGTCGGGCGTCGATCTCGGTTGCCGGCACCAGATCCGCGAGCCACCGCAGGCTGGCCGACGTGACAAGGTGAATCGGCTCCTCGTCGAAGTGCGGGATGACGTCCTCTTTGGTCAGTGTGACACCCGGCTTGCCGATGCTGTTCCCGATCGCCCAGTGCACGTGCTCGTCGTCGCCGCGTACGGTCCTGCCGTCCGGCAATGTGATCAGCGGGACCAGTTCGGCGTCGTATCCGGCGGACAGGTCCAGGAGTCCGTCCATCCGGCGGAAACGCCGGGTGTTCTTGCCACTGCCCAGTTTGCCGTCCGTGTCGCGGACCGCGTACAGCCGGTCGCCGAGCACGCCGCGGGCGTCCACCGGTGCCTGGGTCAGCCGCTCGCCCAGCATCGACTTCACCGGGTAGCGCCACAGTGCCTCGACGGTGCCGACGGAGATCATCCGGCGACGGTACCGGGCGTCTCCAGTTGCTTGCCGACGGCGTGGCGCATCTTGGACAGCCATGTGTCCGGGTCGGCGGCCTTCGCCGCGTGCATCGCGGCCACGTCGGGGTGCGGCAGGATCAGGAACCGCTCGTCGGCCAGGCCGGCGATCACCGTGTCGGCCACCTCGGCCGGCTCGATGATCTGTCCGCTCGCCGCCACCGCCAGTGCCGACGCGTTGCCCGACTCGATGCCGGGCATCAGCATGTTCGTCCGCACGCCCATCGGGCACAGCGCGCTGACCCGGATGCCGGCGGCGCCGTAGGTCATCGCGAGCCACTCGGCCAGGCCCAGTGCCGCGTGCTTGGTGGCCGTGTAGGGCGCGTCGCCGGGGCAGGTCAGCAGGCCGGCCGCGGAGACCGTCTGCAACAGGTAGCCCTCGCCACGGGCCAGCATGGACGGCAGCACGGCGTCGGCCGCGAGTGCGTGTGCCATGACGTTCACCGACCAACTCGCCGCCCACGCCTGTGCCGGCGCGTCGATGCCGGTCCCGGTCGCGATACCCGCGTTGGAGCAGAACAGGTCCACCGGCCCGAACGCCGACTCGGCGGCCGCCACCAGTTCGGCCATCTGCGCGGCATCGGTCACGTCGGTGCGTACCGCGATGGTCTTGCCAGCGATGCCAGCCGCGACCCGCGCCGCGCCCTCACCGTCCACATCGGACACGACGACGCCCGCGGCGCCCTCGTGGGCGAACCGGCTCGCCAGCGCCGCGCCGATGCCGCCCGCGGCACCCGTGACCACAACGACCTTGTCGCGCACAAGCATGAACACTCCCGGTGACGTGTATACCGACTAGTCGGTATGTAGTACCGTACGGCCCAGTGATGTGGCTGGCAAGGGAGGCTATCGGGTGAGTACCGGCCTGGCAGGCAAGACCGCGCTGGTGACGGGCGCGTCGCGCGGCATCGGCAGGGCGATCGCGTTCGCGCTGGCCGGCGAGGGGGCCAACGTGGTCCTGTCGTCGCGTCGGCAGGACAGCCTGGACGCGGTGGCCGCGGAGATCGTTGCTGCGTACCCGAAGGCGAAGGTGCTGGCCAAGGCCGCGCACGTGGGCGAGCCGGCACAGGCCACGGCCTGCGTTGCCGCCACCGTGGCCGAGTTCGGTTCGCTGGACGTGCTGGTCAACAACGCGGGCACCAACCCGTACTACGGCCCGCTGGTCGACATCGACGTGCCGAGGGCCGACAAGACCGTGCAGGTCAACCAGTTGTCCATCATCCTGTGGACGCAGGCGGCCTGGAAGGCGTCGATGGCCGAGCACGGCGGCACGGTGCTCAACATGGCGTCGATCGGGGGCCTGAGCTCCGAACCGGGCATCGGCTACTACAACGCCACCAAGGCCGCGGTGATCCACCTGACCCGCCAGTTCGCCGTCGAGCTGGCACCACGGGTCCGCGTCAACGCGATCGCGCCGGGCATCGTGCGTACCCAGCTCGCCAAAGCGCTGTGGGAGAACTTCGAGCCGCAGCTCAACGCCTCGCTGCCACTGGGCCGGATCGGCGAACCGGAGGACATCGCCAAGGCCGCGCTGTTCCTGCTCGGCGACGACTCGTCCTGGATCACCGGCCAGACCCTGGTGATCGACGGGGGCGCACTGGTCCGGCCGCCGATCTCGGACGTGCTGGGGTGACCAGCCGTTGGGGGATCACGCTGCCGCTGACCGGAGTTCCGCTGGCGGCGCACCGCGACCTCGTCCGCGAGCTGCCCGATCTCGGCTACACCGACGTGTGGTCCGCCGAGACCGCGGGCACCGACGCGTTCACGCCGCTGGCGCTGGTCGCCGAGTGGGCACCGGAACTGCGGCTGGGCACCGCGATCGCGCCGGTCTACACGCGCGGCCCCGGCCTGCTCGCGATGTCCGCGGCGACCATCGCGGAGCTCGCGCCCGGCCGGTTCGTGTTGGGCATCGGCAGTTCGTCGCCGGTGATCGTGCACGACTGGAACGCGGCCGACTTCACCGATCCCTACGGCCACACCCGCGACACGTTGCGCTTCCTGCGCGCCGCCCTGTCCGGCGCGAAGGTCACCGAGGACTACCCGACGTTCGCCGTCCGCAAGTTCAAGCTGGAACGCCCGCCCGCGCAGCCACCGAAGATCATGTTGGCCGCCCTGCGGCCCGGCATGCTGCGGCTGGCGGCCCGCGAGGCGGACGGCGCGATCACCAACTGGCTCGCCGCCGCCGACGTGCCGCAGGTCCGCGCCGAGCTCGGCCAGGACGTCGAGCTGGCCGCCCGGATCTTCGTCTGCCCCACCGAGGACGTCGATGCCGCACGGGGCTTGGGCCGGCTGCTGATCAGCAGCTACCTGACCGTGCCGGTGTACGCGGCGTTCCACGACTGGCTGGGCCGGGGCGAGCTGCTCAAGCCGATGCACGACGCGTGGGCGGCGGGCGACCGGGCGGCGGCCAACGCGGCCATCCCGGACGAGGTGGTGGACGCACTCATCGTGCACGGCAGCCCCGCGCGGTGTCGGGACCAGGTGGCCGAGTACGTGGCGAACGGCCTGGACACCCCGGCGATCGCGGTCCTGCCGACCGGCGCCGACCCGGCCGCGATGGCGCGGGCGCTGGCTCCGTCATGATGGTCGGGGAAGGGGGTGGGTGATGGCACGCACGGCAGCCAATCGCGCGCCGCGCGCCACCCGGCGCGACGGTGTCCGCAGTCCGATGGAGGAGCGCATCATCGCCTCCGCCGTCGCGCTGTTCGCCGAGCAGGGCTTCGACGCCACCACCGTGCAACAGGTGGTTGACCGGGCCGAGGTCACCAAAGGCGCGCTGTACCACTACTTCGACGCCAAGGACGACCTGCTCTACGAGATCTATCACGCGTTGATCGGCACCCAGAACGCCGACCTGGACGAGATCGTCGGCCGCGACCTCGGCGCAGCCGAGACCGTGCGGGCGATCCTGGTCAACGTGGTGTGCTCGACCGTCGACCGGCTGTCGGAAGCCGCGGTGTTCTACCGCGAGGCGCACAAGCTGGACGCCGACCGGATGGCCGCGTTCCGCGCCGACCGGCGCCGCTACCACGAGAGCTTCCGCACGGTCATCGCCGCAGGCCAGGCGAGCGGCGAGTTCGCGGCCGTCGTGCCGCCGGACACCGTGGTGCAGATCGCGATGGGCGTGGTCAACCAGTTGCCGGTCTGGTACCACCCGGACGGCCCGAAGTCGGCGGCCGACCTTGGCGACGAGATCGCAGATTTCGTCCTGGCCGCGTTACGCGTGCCCTGAACCGGACGCCCACCCTTGGCTCCGTTGTGCGTTCAGAATCGGCGCGGTCAGCTCGACTTCGCGGCGAGTTCGGCGAGGAACCGCGGCATTCGGCCGGCGCCGAAGTCGTAGAACTCGGGCGCCGTGGCCGCGGTCGACATGACGATCTCATCGTGTGGGTGCAGCGCACTACGCGGGGTGTCGATCTCCGTAATCGGGCTATGCCTTGGCCTCCACCAGCGCGCGGCGCAGGTCGTAGGCCGCGTCGGCGGAGAACATGGCCGATCCGACGACCAGTCCCAACACCACCAACGTGAACAGGCCGACCGGCGACAACAGCACCGACCACAGCCGCGCCACCGGTGGCGCGGTCAGCAGGGCCGTCACCCGCCTCGGCACCGGCCCCGCGGTCGCCGCCATGGCGACGGTGCCGCCGGACGGCGTCCGGCCGGCCAGCGCCGCTCGCCCGACCGCTTGTGCCACAACCGTTCTGTCTCCGACCCGGCCTGCGGCGATCTCGTCCGCCCACCGTTCCGTGGTGAACCGGATCGTGCCGGCCAGCGGGCGCAGCAGGGGATTGGCCGCGGCGAGTACGTCGATCACCGCCACGAACAGGTGGTGGCGCCGGTCGAGGTGGGCCTGCTCGTGGGCCAGCAGCGCGCGCCGCTGCGCCGGCGTCAACACGGCCAGCATGCTCGTCGACACCACGATTCGACCCGGCCGGCCCGGCAGCGCGTGCGCCAGTGGCCGGTCGTCCACGACGACGGTCAACTCGCCGCCGTCCCGGCACCGCCGTGCCGCCCGATACGCGCCGGCCAGTGCGCGCAGCCGCCCGCAGGCCGCCACGATCCCCGTCGTCAGGAACACCGCAAGCAGGGCGCCCGCCGCGAGATCGATCGGCTGGTGCACCAGGTCCAGCTCCTGCAACGCGGTCGGCGACCAGTGGCCGAACCGGGCGAACACGCTCAGCGTCGACAGCGAGACGAACGTCAACAGCCCCAGCACCACGAAGGCGCAGAAGCAGAGCACCAACCCGGAGACCACGGCCAGCCAACTCGCCAGGGCCGGGTGCAGCCGCCCACAGAGCCACCGCACCATCGGCACCACCAACACCGGTAGCACCAGCGGCAGGTAGATGGACACGATCATGACGGCCCCGCTCCCACAATCGGGAAGCTACCGCACCGCGGAGGTCCTGAACATGGCATCGGTATTGACGGTCGGTGCACAGTCGGCCGCGCGCCGGGTACGGACACCGTGTTCGCCCAGCGGCCCGACCGCCAAGCCGCGCGCCGCGCACTCGTCCAGCAGCCGGGGCAGCGCGCCCAATGTGGACTTCCACGCGCCGAGCGACGCGGCGACATCCGAGTCGTGCAACAGGATCGTGCCGCCGCCGGCCAGTGACTTCGTCACGGTGTCGAACACACTGTCCGGAGTGGACCGACTGCTCCAGTCCCACCCCCAGCACGTCCACAGCACCGGTGTCATGCCGAGCCGGGCCGCTGCCACCAACGCCGAAGTCGTCAATACCCCGTACGGCGGCCGGAACCAGCGCGGCGGCGTGCCGGTGGTGGCCGCGATCAGGTCGCGGCCCCTGGCCAGTTCGTCGTAGGTCCGCCGGGGGCCGTACCAGACCAGCCTGCGGTGGTACCAGCCGTGCAGCGCGACCTCGTGCCCGGCGCCGGCCAGTTCCCGGCCGAGCTGCGGGGTGCGGGCCAACTCGCTGCCCAGCAGGAAGAACGTGGCCCGCACCTGCCTGCGGGCCAGTTCCCGCAGGAAGAACGGGGTGGACCGGGGATGGGGTCCGTCGTCGAAGGTCAGCGCGACGTGGTTCGGGTCGCCGATCCCGGCCAGGCCGGGCAGCAGGCGCGCGCGCAGCGGCGGCCAGAACAGGGCGGCCGGCAGCGCGTGCACGGCCAGCGCGCCTGCTGCCGTGCCAATGGCCGTCCTGGTCAGGCGGTTCACGTCGTCAGTTTCCGCAACGCGGTGGGATGCAGGTTCTGGCGCCCCGCCTGCTGCGCGAGACTCGTCAGCATCGGACCGATGGCGCAGGGCTTGTGCGGATCCTGCCGGATCAACACGATGCCGCCGCGCACCGGCAGCTTCGTGAGCGCGCCGCAGCTGATCGTGGCCTTGGGAATGATGATCCGCTCGCCGTAGATCGCGGCGAGGCTCACGTCCACCGCGTCCAGATCGCCGTTGGACAGCATCAGTTTCGGCCGGTGGGTGGTGATCTTGCCGATCGCGCGGGCACCGGCGCCGATCGCGCTGCGCCCGGCGAACCAGCCCGTCTCGTACGGCTGGCCACCGGCCGCGTTCACCACCAGCAGCCCGGCCGTCGCCATCCGCCGCACCGCGGCCGGGTTGTCCGCCGCGGTCTTGACGCTCACCGCGACGGCCACGTTCATACTGCGCAGCATTCCGATGTCACCGTCGCTGACGGCCTGGTTGGGCGGTGCCTCGACCACGAAGTACACCTGGTTGGCCGGCACGCCGGTCTCGCCGACCGCACGGAAGCCGTGTGCGACGGCGATGCTCATCCCGCTGGTGAACACCCACAGCAGCCAGGCCAGGCTGGCCGCCACCCAGGCGACCCGCCGCACCCGGCGTCGAGCCACCCGGTCCCGTTCCGGCGGCGGGAACGGCTGCCGCACCAGGCCGGTGATCGCCACGCTCGGGTCGGCGGTGCCGACCTCGATCGGCGCGCGCTCCGCGGTCGGCGTGCCGCTCCTGGTGGTGGCGAATTCGGTCAGCGCGCCGGTCAGCTCGTCCCGATCGCGCAGCCACTTGGCCAGCCCGGCGTGTTCCAGCGATCGGGCGTTGGTGCGGCCGTGCCCGGCAAGACATCGGTAGGCCAGCACCGGGAGCCCGGTGGCGTGCGCCTCGAAGAAGGTCAGGCCGCCGGAGTTGAGCACCACGATGTCGCAGGCGCGCAGCAACGCCGGCATGTCGTGCACCCAGCCCAGCACGATGCCGGGGGTGAGATCATGCAGCCGTTCCCGCAGCGCGGTGTTCTCCCCGCACACCACGACCGGTGTGGCGATGCCGCCCGCGGCGACCTCGCGCGCGGACTCCTCGATCTCACCGACCGCCCATGAGCCGGACACCACGAGCGCGAGCAGTTCCGTTGCCGGCAGGCCGAACTCGGCCCGTGCCTTGGCCCGCTCGTCGGCGTCGGCAGGCGGCCGGAAGTCCGGTTTCACGGCCGGGGCGACGACCGCGACCCGCTCCGCGCCCAGCAGCCGCACCTGGGCCGCGATCTCCGGGTGCGCGGCCAGGTACAGGTCGGTGCCCTTGGCCATCCACAGGGGATGGACGGACGGGTCGGTCAGGTAGGTGATCACGGACGCGGGCAGCCGGCCGCGCCGCCGCAGCCGCATGGCCACCTGGCTGGCCAACGGATAGGTGCAGACGACGGCGTCCACATCCGACCCGAACGCCTTGCGCATCCGGCGGGACGCGCTCGCCGCGAGCCAGATCGTGAGCGCGCTCATGGTCCTGCGGCGCTGGAGCGTGTTGAGCAGCCACTCCCAGCTGCCCGGCGCGATGTCCAGCTGTTTGCGGTAGGCCGCGCGCACCCGCCTGCCGATGCCCCACGGCAGCAGGTCGAGGAAGTCGTGGCAGGTCACGTCGTGACCGGCCGCGGTCAGCCTGCGTCCGATCTCGTGAGCTGCTCCGTCGTGGCCGGCGCCGAGACTGGCGGACACGATCGCGATACGTCCCACACTGCTCCCCGCTGTGATGGCCGTGTTCCGTGACCGTCGGGCCGGCCGGCCCGAACGTTACGTCGGCCGCGGCCGAGCCAGCATATCCCTACATGGTGTAGGAGAATCCGCCGGTCCCCCGCTGTCGTAAGGTCATCAGATACCACGACAGGTGGAGGATGCCAGTGGATTCGGCCGGCGCCAAACGTACTCGCCGTCGGGCCGGTGGTGAGTTGGAGAACGAGATACTGGCGGCGCTGTGGTCGACGGGCCGGCCCCTCACGCCGCGCGAGGTGCACGATACGCTCGGTGCGGACCTCGCCTACAACACCGTGCAGACCATTCTAGTCCGGCTGCACGAGAAGGGCTTGGTCCAGCGCCACCCCTACGGCCGGGCACACCGCTACTCGCCGACGAAACAACGCGCCGAGCTCACCGCGGAACGAATGCACCTGCTGCTGACCGCGGGCCCGGACCGACGCTCCGTGTTGCGCCGCTTCGTCGGCGCCCTCGACGAGACCGACGAACAGATTCTGCGCGACGTCCTTGGCCGGACCGATCGGCCCGAACCGGACTGATCGCGTGTGGACACCGATCGTTACCCGTTGAACGGATATCACCCCGCCACGGGGGATGGTGTGTGAGAGCCGGCTAACGAGCCGGCACGATCCGCCGACAGCAGGACACATCTCGTCCCTGTCGCGCGGAGGTCACCGATGAATCCAGTGGTTCGACTACTGGCCGTGCTCGCGGTACCCGCCGCGGTCGTACTCGCCGGGTGCGGTGTCGCGGCCGTCCCGACCACCCCGGGGGTCAGCCAGGTCGACACGCCCGCGTCGGTCGTGACGACCACGGTGCCCGGTCCGACGACGCAGGCCGCGCCCCAGGTCCAGGACACGCAGGCCGCCGTCGCCCCACCGGTCCAGCAAGCGCCGGTCCAGCAGGCGCCGGTCGTCCAGGCGCCGGCCCAGGCCGCGCCACCCGCCGCCTGCGGCGGCGACTACTACGTCAATTCCGACGGCAACTGCGTGCACCGCCCGGAACAGGCGCCCGCAGCGCCGGCCGGCGCCACCGCCAAGTGCCAGGACGGGACCTACAGCTTCAGCCAACACCGCAGCGGCACCTGCTCACACCACGGCGGCGTCGCCGAATGGCTGTGACATCGGCTCACTCCACCGATTCAGCCAAGTCGACACGCCCGTCGCGGCCAGGCTTCGACCGGCCGCTCGCCAACTTTCCCCCGACCCCGCAGGCAGACCCTCGATCGTCAGCACTGGAAGGTGTGCGCGCCGGCCAGCAGCGACGCCGACAGGGCAGGCTGCTGGCTGTTCTGCGCCTGCAACCCGCCGGTGGTGGTCGGATGCTTCGCGGCCCAGGCGGCCAGTTGCGTGAGTACCTGCTTCGTCGCCGCTGTCGGCGCCAGGTCGGTGGAGTAGGCGCCCAGCGCGAGGTCCACCGACGCGTCCTGCCGGTTGTCCCGCACGAGTTGCGCGCACGGCACGACGAAGCTGACGGTGCGCGCCGCGGCCGCGCCGTTGGGCCCGAACCGGATCTGCCCGAAACACCGCATGTCGCCCAGCGGGTAGCGCGGATCGTCGGCAGGGGGTGCGGCCTGGACGAAGCCCAACAGCTGGATCGCGGCGTCGACCCGGCCGGCCAGCCCGGTCTGGGTGGTCGCGTTGAGCACCCGCACCTTGACCTGGGTGGCCGGTGCTGGTGCCACGCTGTTCAGCGCCGTGTAGGCCAGCGGGGTGAGTGGTGGCAGCTTCGCCGGGGCACTTTTGCCGGCTGGGCATACCGCCTGCGCGGTACTGTTTGCTGCCTGATGTAACACGTTCACCCATACGATGGCACTCGTGGCGGCCAGAATGACCAGTATCAGAAGGGCTGGCAGTGGTCGACGCCGGCTGTAGCGCCTGCGGTCGGCGGGTCTGTGGATGATGGGTGTCATGCCGCCGACGTACCTCCAACGTGTCACAACACCACAGAACGACGACCAGTCCACGGCATGACCGACACTGATCAGCTTACTCTACGAATTGTAGGATCGCCGGGACGTGGACGGCGTGAGGAGGAACAGAGATGAGCACCGCCGGAGCACGTCGTGCCTGATCAGCGCGGCGAGAGACGCAGCCCGGGGGGATACCGGACTTCGGTCCTGGGCCGGGTCGACTGGTCGTGCTGGCTGGCCGCCGTCGGCTTGCTGTTCCTCACCGTGGTGTCGGTGCTCATCCAGTTCGCCATCCTCGGTGTCATCACCGCGATCCTGGCCGTCGGCCTCGTCGCGTTCGATTCCTGGATCAACCGCCCGAAGGGCTTCCGGGCTCAGCGCGCCGACGCCGGCCGGCAGACCGGCGGCGTCCGGAGCGGCGGGTGGCGTGGCAACAGCGCGATCAACCGTGCCCGCCCGTCGGCCCAGAACTTCCGGCGCCCCACCACCGTCGGCCAGCCGCAACGCCGCCAACCGCCGCCACGGCAGCCGAACGGTCAGCCACCGCGCCAGCCCATCGGCCAACCCCAACGGCAGCAGCCGCCGGGCCAGCAGCCACGCCGGCAACCACCACCGGTCGGCCAACCGCCCCTCGGTCAGCCACCGCAGGGTCAGCCGCCCCGCCCGCCGTTCCGCCCGTCGCCGCCGGATCCCGGCCGCGCTCGGCGCTGAGTCGCGCCTACGCTGCCGACTGGTACAGGTGGTCGCTCCACCGCGACACCACGCGTCGTGTCGTGCCGACCACCGCGGGCCAGGGCGGCAGGCAGTGCCGGCGGCGCGGTGGCTCGATCCAGTACGGCGAACCGGTTTCGCTGGGCAGCGTCACCCTGGTGCCGGCGGTCAGGCCGCGCACGTGGACGTCGCCGAGCTCGGCCGGCAGGGCACGACGAATCGCGGCCGTCGGCGCGGTCAGGAACGTCCAGCTGTCCACGCCGGGCGCGGTGATCACCGGGCCGGCCAGCAGGGCGATCCGCAGTTCGAGCAGGACCGGACGAGCCACCTCGACCGGCATCACCACCGCGTCGAACACGCCGCCTGCCTCGATCACGATCCGGTGCGGTTCGACCTCGATACTGACCGGCCAGCCGAGGTTCTCCTCGTAGTGGGTTCTGGCGCCTACCAGGTTTCGCAGCCATTCCGGCGCGGGCGCCGCGCCGCCGATGGCATCACCCGTGGTAACGATCATCGTGAGCCTCCCACCTGCCAGCGTGTGACTCACGTCGCACTGAACACACCTTCTGTCGTGCGCCACCACGGACTTTCTTCCTTGGCCGGGCCCGCCTGCCGATCCGAAACCGGTTGGCCGGCCTGGTCAGCGGTTTCCGGGCGCTGTCAATGGGTATCCATCGGGACGGGGACGGACCGAGGAGGTCTCGTGGACAACGAACGTGTGATATTCCTGGTGATCGGTGTGTTGATCGTCGTCGCCGTCGGCCAGTTGCTGGCGATGGGCGGCCGTCGATACCTGGCCGACGCGGTCCCGTCCGAGCGGCGGTCGTCCGGTTCGGCGGCCACGCTCGTCGCCGTTCTGTTCCACCTCATGACATTGGGCATCGTGGCGCTGCTCGCGGTCATCCCGTTCGGCGGCTCGGCAGGGGACGGTCTACTGCTGCGCCTTGGCGTCCTGCTCATCGCGCTGGCCGCGATCTTCGGCGTCACCATGACGCTGTTGAGCCGGCGCCGTCAGGAGGCCCTGGCCACCGAGATCGAGACGGCGCACCTGGTCGAGGACGACCCGAGGACCCGCATCCGGGTGACCCCGGTAGAGCACGAGCGCGTCGAATCGTGGCGCGACCCGGCCGATACGCCTATGGGACAGCGTTACCAGGACCGCTCCCACTGACATCCGAACCGACACCGCTGACGACCAACCAATTCGAACTCGACGTCATGCACCCCACGGCGCCCTATGAACGCCAGCATCAACAGAAACGCGACCGCTGAACAGACGCGAGCGGGCCAGCAAGTCCCCGGCATCACCAGCCAACAAGGGGACTCGCGAAACTTCGCGGCAGTCAATCGTTTCATCCAGTCCTTCCGCATCGAGGTGACGCGGACCGCCAAAGCACGATGACGAGTCAAACGGCGCCCATAGGGCGACAAAGCCAACCCAGCCAACACATTCGGCGCAGTCACCCACAGATGTCCGGAAAATCGCAGCAAAGGCCACCTGCTTCACCATCAGAACGCCACGACAAAATGCGACTTCGCCGAACACGCGGGCAGACCCCGCCCATCCCTGGGGGCTACGGCCCTTTTCCAAGGTATACCTGTCAAGCCCCAAATGGGGTATCCGGCAGGTCCCCTGTGGACAATTCCCGGAGCTGTGGACAGTCGCTTGACAACCACGAGCGGTTCTGCAGCAGTCGGGAGCGGCTGGGTCCACCGGCTTGGTGGATTCTAGTCCGCACTCGGGGGAAATCTGGTCCGGAGACCGTCGAACGCGATGGTCGCACCGTCCGCCAACGAATCGCGTCGGGCCGGTTCTATGAGCAGAATTCATACTGATGTGGTTGTAGGACAACAGGTTCAGCTCGTCGGCGCCCCGGGACACCGCTGCACGCCGTCCAGCCCAAGTTCGAACAGCCAGTCCAGGGGCCGGAGAACCGTTGCTCGGTGAGCCAGCATGGGCGAGCGGTTCGATGCGGGACATGTCGAGGGAATACCCGCGGTCGAAACGGTATTCGATGTTTCGATGGTAACGGACCGAGGTACTGCTATGAGTAGAAGTTCACCCGATAGAGGGAGACGAGCATAATGATCATCATACTGGTCTTGTTGTTGGCGTTGGTGTTGGGCGGTGTGGGCTTCGCGTTGCACGCGCTCTGGATCGCGGCCGGCGTGGTACTCGTGTTGTGGCTGCTCGGTTTCGTCGTTCGTTCGGCGGAAGGCGCCGGCGGCGGCCGTGCACGGTGGTACCGCTGGTAGTCCCGCACGCGCGGTGACCGCTTTCCGGGCCGGACGACGCCATGGGCTCGTCCGGCCCGATGCGCTGCCACCGGGGCCTCTCGGAGGGGAATAATGGGGTCATGACCCCGCTGGTGCTGCCGGTGATGATGGCTCTCAATCGGGCCACGCCCGAACTCGACGTCGGGATTCCCGTGGCCGGGAGTGGCTTCGGTCTCATACTCGCTCTTGTCGCGTTCGCGCTCACCATGTTCTGGCGTATCACGACGCCGGTCGCGGTCCTGCCGCCGGTCGGCTGGGCCGACGCATTCGACAACGGCAGCTGAGTATTCGAAAACGCCGGCGGAGTGACACACCGCCGGCGCTTTCGGTCGGGGGCCGGCAGGCCGGCCCGAGTCCTGCCGGGGTGGAATGCCCAGATCTGAACGGGTTAAACCTGATCGCGGGTTCGACACCTACGCACCCGGTGCGTCCCGCGCGGCTTCCACGGTCCAGGCCGTGACCAGCATCAACATGCGCGACACGACGTAGATGAACACAAGCAGGCCGACGATCCCGCCGAACGCAACACCGACCGGCGACCGACCGACCAACCCGAGATACACACTGCCGAGCCGCTTCAGGATCTCGAACCCGATGGCGGCGGCCAGCGCGGCCCGCACCGCCCCACGCGTGTCGACCGGCTCTCTCGGGAGTTTGGCCAGCACCCAGAGGAACACCAGCCAGTTGGCCGCCACCGCGAGCACCACGGACCCGGCGACCAGCAGGGCGTTCGCCCACCCGGCGTCGGACAACCCGGCCAGCCGCAGCAGCAACGACCCGAGCGCGCCGCCCGCCGCCGTGAGCGTGAACGAGACCAGCAACGCGGCCGCGAGCCCGAGCAGCGCCAACAGGTCCTTGGCGACCGTCGGCAGCAGCCGTTGCGGCGACCGCTCCTGGCACCACATCGCGGTCAACGAGTCCCGCAACGCGTTCATCCAGTTCCAGCCCGAATACAACCCCACCGCGAGCCCGAACACCCCGATCTTCACGCGGTGGTCGACGACGTTGTCGAACAACCCGTTGGTAACGCCGGACAACGGTCCCGGCACGGCCGCCGTGAGCAGACGGCGCGCCGCACCGAGCAACGTCGGCTGCCCGGCCAGGACGAAGCCGACGGCGGCGAGGGCCACCATCAGCATCGGAACCAGGGACAGCACACTGAAGTAGGTGATGGACGCCGCGTAGTGATAGCCATGGTGGTCGACATACCGTTTGCCGGCCCGCGCCAACCGATCCAGCCACGGATACCGCCGGCGCAGCGCCACCGGCCGGCGGCCATGCCGCCGGATCAGCCATGCGGGCCGGGTGAGGTACACGTCAGGGGGATACCCCGCGGTCGAGCCCGATACCCTTGATTGTGCTCGATACCTGGGAGCCCACGTCAGCGGGCGTGCTGCGGCTGCCGTCCGGCCGGCTCGTTCGTGGGCGGGGCCTGAGTCGGCCGGTCCCGGCGGGTCAGGAGCCCGCCTTCGCGCTCTACCTGCTCGGGCGTCGGCCGCCGCCGGTCGCCTGGGAGCACCGGTGGCTCAGCTGGCCCGATTTCGGGCTGCCGTCCGACCGGCTGGCAACGGTCGACGCGCTGCGGGAGGCATGGGCGCGGGCGCAGACCCAACGCGTCGAGGTCGCGTGTGCCGGTGGGCACGGCCGCACCGGGACGGCCCTGGCCTGCCTCGCCGTGCTCGACGGCGTGCCCAACGGCGCGGCGGTCGCCTACGTGCGGGAGCACTACTCGCCGGGAGCCGTTGAAACACCCTGGCAGCGCCGCTTCGTGGCCCGATTCCGGTAGCCCGGGTCGGACCCGTCCCATAGCCTCGGGTCGTGACCGTCCACGAGCTTTCCCGTCTCGACGCGCGCCGCATTGCCGTGCGGGCGCAGTTGCTGGACGGTGTGCGGCCGACCGGGCTGCTGGACGTGGTGCGGCGGCTGACCCTGCTGCAGATCGATCCGATCGCGGCGATCGCGCCGAATGCCGATCTCGTGGCGTGGACCCGCCTCGGGTCGTCGTACTCGCCTGCCGCGTTGGACACCGCGCTTGCCGGGCGGTCGCTGTTGGAACTGCGGGCGATGGTCCGGCCCGGCGAAGACCTGGCGCTCTACCGCGCTGACATGGCCCGCTGGGAGCGGGCCGAGCGCGGGGAACTGGCCGGCTGGCGGGCGTCCCAGCGCGACTGGGTGCGGGCCAACGACGCGTGCCGGCTGGCCATCCTCGACCAGCTCGGCTCGTCGGGGCCGCTGCCGTCGCGCGATCTGCCGGACACCTGCGCGGTGCCGTGGCGGTCGAGCGGGTGGACCAACAACCGCAACGTCACGCAGCTGCTGGAGTTCATGGTGCTGCGGGGCGAGGTCGCGATCGCGGGACGCCGGGGCGCCGACCGGCTGTGGGACCTGGCGGCTCGGGTCTACCCCGATGACCCGGTGGTCCCCAGGGACGATGCGCTGCGCGGCCGCGACGAGCGGCGGCTGCGGGCGTTGGGCATCGCACGTGCCAGGGGGCCGGAGTGTCCGGTCGAGCCGGTGGACGTGGGTGCGGCGGGGGAGCTGGCGGTGGTGGCGGGCGTGAAGGGCGCCTGGCGAGTCGATCCTTCCTCGCTGGGCCAACCGTTCTCCGGGCGCGCG
>DASXXM010000517.1:0-9879 GCA_036503065.1 Pseudonocardiaceae bacterium
CCGGCGAGGCGACGATGGGCGACATCAAAGGCACCGGCGGCCAGCAGGCCGTGTGTTGTTCCGAATGTGGAGACTGCCAGCGACACCGGATCACCCAACTGCTCGGCGGCCTGCTGGGCGGCCAACGCAGCCTGCCAGGCCAAGTCCAGCGGTGCGCCGACATCACGGAGCCACGCTTGGGTGCCTTGAACGTGTAGCAGGACGAGTAGCCGCCGGATCTCTCCATCATGGTGACCGCTTGCCGCTGCTGCGTGCAGATCGGTGATCAGATCGGGCAGTCGTGCCCCCACGAGGTCATGACGGCAGTGCTGTTGATCATCGAGCAGGGCGCGCACCCGAGCCGTCAGCACGTCGACCGGAGCGGGCTCGGCACGGTAGTGCTCCATCGCTGCGGACAGCAACGCGACCCGGACGGCGTCAATGGGTACTGCGTGGTCGGAGTCGCCCGGAGCAGCCGCAGCCAGGTCGGTCAACTCAGTCGGAGCGACCTCCAACGCCTCGGCCAGAGCGACGATCAACGAACGACGATCGAGCGCACGCTCACCATGTTCCAGCCGTGACAGGTAGCCCGTCGAGATGCCGGCACGCCCGGCGATGACGGCCAGGCTCTTACCTCGTGCCTGCCGAATCTGCCGCAGCTTGCGACCGATCTCCGAACCGCCGGCCATGCCGTTGCCTTCTCCATCGAGTCGTGTCTCCGCGTGTCCAGGTTAGCCGACAGGGAGCGTCATCTGATCGATTCGCCCACCGGCCCGCGAGGGCCGAACACCGACTCGTCCAGCGGCCGGGCTGCGATTCAGAGGGCACCGTCCGCACCTACCCGTGCCGGCCATGGATGCGGATGCGATATGGCCCGGTTGATGAACTCGTCTCCGCCTGAAGAACAGTGGCGCGCACAGTGTTCGGTTGACTCACATGTCGCGTGCGGCTCTACTTGTGGTGACGGATTGTCGCTCCTGCACAGTATTCCAGCGTTCAATCCACTGTGGCTGGTGTTTGTCGGGACAGTGGTAGGGCGGGCCGTGCGCCGACTACGTCGGAATATCTTTGCGGCTCCGCTCGCGGTATTCCCCCGAATCGCGCGAGCCGGTGAGCGAACGCGCGAAATGCGTTGCCCATCAATAAATCTGGCTCGATCCAGAATCGACTGACCTACGATACACACACCGTCACCACCACAGCGGCAAGACCCAGCACACCGCGATGCCAACCACCCCAGCCACGACCGACACGACCACGATGGCGATCATCAGAGGGTGCGCCGCTGCCGCCCACGATCAGGCCGTGCCAGGCCCTGCGACACCGATCGGGGACCGGCAGCGTCCTCACGGGCCCGGCATGTCACCGGCACCACCCACACCGCGTTGGCCACAACGGCAAGCACCGTCGATATGCCCGTCAAGCCCCAAATGGGGTGGTTTTGGCGAAGTTGTGGATAGAGCAGCTGGTTATCCACAGTTGGCCCAACCGCTTGACAAGCAGTGCCGGTTCACCGCGGGCCAACCGACCGGCGTACTAGGGTCTGGCTGGCGAATCGGCGACAGATCGGGAATCGAGTGGTGGGGCAGGACCAGGCAAAGGCGCGGCGGCGCGGTGTCAATCCGTTTCGGCGGCCGGTCGACTACGTCGTCGCGGTGCTGATCGTGGTGTCGTCGCTGGTGGTAGGGCTGGTGCTGTGGGCCCGCAGTGACATTCACAACACCGTGCTGGTACTCGGGCCGGGTGGTGTGACGGCGCCGGCCGCGCCGGCCAGGTTCCCGCCGTCGTTGGCCGAGTTCTGGTCGCAGCCGAGCCCGGCCACGCCGACGCCGGTCGTCGTCGGGCCGACGGTTGTCACAGCCGGCGACGGCGCCGTCGTCGGGCGTGACCCGCTGACCGGCGAACGGCGCTGGAGCTACACCCGTGATCTGCCGCTCTGCACGGTGGCCGCCGCATTCCAGAAGGTGGTCGCGGTCTACCACCGGTCGACCTGCAACGAGGTCACCGAACTGGATCCGGCGACCGGCGCCCGCAGCTCGCAGCGCAACGGCGACGCCCAGCTGGGCACCCAACTGGTCTACGACGGCACCTACGTGACCACCACCGGCCCGACACTGCTGGACACCTGGCGGCTGGACCTGGTGCAGACCATGGAGTACGGCACCGTGCCGGACTTCATCAACCCCAACGTGCAGCCAAGAACCGGCTGCCACTACGGCACGGTCGCGGCCTACGTCGGCGTCATCGGCGTCATCGAGCGCTGTCCCAATGCGAGCAGCGACCGGTTGACGCTCTACAAGGCCACCGCCTCCGACGCGGACAAGCCGAGCGTGGTGTTCAGCCAGGAACTCGGGGCGCAGGGCACGCGAGTCGTCACGATGAACCAGCTCTACGTCGCCGTCGCGATGCCGGGGCCGAGCCGGCTGGTGATCTTCAACGCCCAGAACGGCAAGGAGCTGCGGCAGTACCCGCTGGACCTGCCGGCGACCGACCTGTCCGGCGATCCGGCCGGCCAGGTGGTGCCGGTGGCCACGCCCGGCGGCGGGACCACGAGCTACTGGTACACCGGCTCGTCGACGATCGCGTTGTCCACCACCGACCTGCACCCGCAGTTCACGGTGCCGAACACGCTCGGCGCCGGTGTGGTGTTCGCGGGGCAGTACCTCGTGCCGGTGCCGGGTGCGCTCCAGGTGCTCGATCCGGCGTCCGGCAGGAAGATCGGCGAGATCGGCGTCGACCGGCACGGTTACACCGGCCCGGTGTCGATGGCTTCGCTGGGGCCTGTCGTCCTCGAACAGCGCGGCACCACGTTGGCGGCGCTGCACTAGAACCCGACTGCTTCCATCGTGCGCAACCGGTGTGGCAAAGGAATGGCCGCACGAAGATGGAACGCGACCGGCCGTTCCTTGAGGCAGACTCGAACTCGTGAGTGCCACGACGAAGCCCTCCCAGCTCAGTCCGCATCGCGCGGTCCGCGTCGACCTGCCCGGGCGGCACGGTCCGATCGCCGCGCTCCAGGCGCCGGCGGCCGGACCGAACCTCGGTGCGACCGCGTTGCTCCTGCCGGGATTCACCGGGTCGAAGGAGGACTTCGTTCCGCTGATAGACCCGATCTCGGACGCCGGCATCGAGGTGATCTCGATCGACCTGCCCGGCCAGTACGAGTCGGCGGGCCCGGACGACGAGGCCGCCTACCGGCCGGACGCGCTGGGCTCCGTGGTGGCCGAGCTGATCGGCAAGCTGACCGCGGACGGGCACCGGGTGCTGCTGCTGGGCCATTCCTACGGCGGTCTGGTCGCCAGGGGCGCGGTGCTCGCGGACGCGCCGATCCTCGGGTTGACGTTGCAGGACTCCGGCCCCGGCGAACTGCCGCCCGGCTACCGGCGCACCGCGCTGGACCTGGCCGAGCCGTCCGTGCGCCGGCACGGTGTGCGGGCCGCCCAGAACCTGCGGGAGAGCCTGGACGCATCGTCGCCGGACTGGGCCACCAAGTCCGCGGAGCTCAAGGAGTTCCTGCGGGCGCGGCTGCTGCGGTCCTCCGCGGCCGGGCTGCTCGGCATGGGCACGGTGTTGCGCACCGAGCCGGACCGGGTAGCCAAGCTGTCCAGGACGCTGCGCACTGCCGGGGCGTCGAGCCTGGTCGTGTGCGGCGAGGGCGACGACGCCTGGTCGGTGGCGTCGCAGCGGGACATGGCCGACCGGCTCGACGCGGACTTCGCGGTGGTGACCAGCGCGAAGCACTCGCCGAACACGGAGAACCCGGACGGCCTGCTGGACATCCTCCTGCCGACCTGGCGCAGCTGGCTCGCCGGCGCCGAATAGCCGGGCCGTCAGACCGGTGACCACCAGAAGAACCACAGCAGCACAGCGGTGATCACCGGCAACGCGACGAACCCGAGCGCCTTGGCGATGCCCGACCGACGGCAGGCCAGCCGGTAGCACCAGATCCCCACCACCGCACCGGCCACGTGCGCCCCGACCGCGAGCGCCCCCGGCCCCGGATGGTGTTGCGCCGCACCGACGAGCTGCGCGACGACCATGCCCATCCCCAGCAGCACCAGGACCGCCGTCAGGACACCTGCCGTGCCGGCCACCACGGACCGGTTCGGCCGGGCGACCGGGACCGGTGGCGCGTCGGTGTCCGCCGCTGCGGCGGGCGTGGTCGGCTCGGTCGCCGTCTCCCGCGAATCGTCGTCCATTACTTCGCCAGCAACGCCCACGGTTCCAGGTCCGGCGATGCCGCCTGGCCTTCCGGGCAGTGCCGGCGGAAGTCGCACCACGAGCAGCGCCAGCTGGGATTGGGCGGGAACAGCTTCTCCGGGTCGACGCCATCGGCGAGTTCCGTGGCCGCGGCGGTCAGGTCCGCGGCGGCCTCCGCGGCGCGGCTCAGGTGCCGGTCCAGCGCCTCCTGGGTGTGCTCCCAGGCCAGCACCTCGCCGGTGGGCAGATGGTGCAGTTCGACGCGATGGCACGGCTTGCGCAGCGTCCGGCGGGCCGCGACCGCGTACATCGCCAGCGCGAGCGAGCCCCTGGTGTCGTCGGTGGTCAGCGCCTGGCGGCCGGTCTTGTAGTCCACGATGACGAGTTCGCCGTCGCGCAGGTCGATCCGGTCCACCCGGCCCTCGGCGATGATCGGGCCGACCGGCGCGGACACCCACCGCTCGACGCCGACCGGGTCGTCGGTGACGTCGATCTTGGCCACGTAGTCGGCCACCCAGTCGCGTGCGCGTTCCCGGTACTCGGCGGCCTGCATGCCGTTCGCGAAACCGTCGTCGTGCCAGTTGCTGACCACGAGCGCGGCGGCGGACGACGGCGTCCGCTTCGGCACCGGCAGGTCGAAGAAGGCGCGCAACGCGTTGTGCACCACCGCGCCCAGCGTGGCGTGCGCCCATGGCGCGCCTCGTGGCGGTGTCGGCCGGTCGAGGTACGTCATCCGGTACCGGCGCGCGCAGTCGCCCCAGGTGGCCAGCTTTGCCGGCGTGACCCGCACCAACTTTCGCGGCATGCTGTCGAAACCGAGCTGACCCTGCACTCTGTCCACGGTACGCAGGGGGACCGACAACGCGGCGTCACCCCCCGCCGACGAACCCCCGTATCGAGTTCGCGACGAGCTGCACGGCGATCGCGGCGAGCAGCAGGCCGGCGATCTTGGCCATCAGCAGGATGCCGCTCTCCTTGATCACCCGGATCACGCCGCCGGAATACCGCAGGAACACGAACAACGCGAGGTGCACGACCAGGATCGCCGCGGCCAGCGCGACGTACGAGCCGAACTGGCCGTGTGCCTGGCGGACGTAGACGATGGTCGCCGCGATCGCGCCGGGCCCGGCCAGCAGCGGCGTACCCAACGGCACGAGCGCCACGTTGACGTTCTCCACCGCCTCCGGCTCGGCGTTTCCCCTGCCGGTCAACAGATCCAGCGCGATCAGCAGCAACAGCAGGCCACCGGCGCCCTGCAGCGCCGGGATGCCGATGCCCAGGTACGCCAGGATCGCCTCGCCCGCCACGGCGAACAGCGTGATCACGGCGAGCGACACGAGCACACCCTGCCGGGCCGCCCTGATCCGCGACGCGCGCGACTTGCGCCCGACGAGGCTCAGGAACACCGGAATCGTGCCCGGCGGGTCCATGATCACGAACAGGGTGATGGTGGCCTCGGTGAACAGGGTGGGATCGAACAGCCGCACCGCTCAGCCCACCAGCAGCGGCGCGCCCGTGGCACGCCCCGCGATGGCGTCGAACATCTCCGACGCGGTGGTCTCCTGGCCGAGCCGGACAACCTTGTTGCGTCCGTGGTAGTCGCTGGAGCCGGTCATCGGCAGGCCGAGTTCCGTTGCCAGGGCACGCAACCGGGCCCTGGCAGCCTCGTCGTGATCGGGGTGGTCGACCTCGATTCCGGCCAGCCCGGCCGCTGCCAGCTCACGGATGACGTCCTCGGTCACGATCCGGCCGCGCGTCTGCGCGAAGGCGTGCGCGAGCACGGTGACGCCGCCCGCGTCGTCGATCATCCGGATGGCGTCGTGCACCGGGGTGTCCGCCTTGGGCAGGTAGTAGCGGCCGCGGTTGTTCAGGTACCGGTCGAACGCCTCCCCGACGCTGTCGACGAGGCCGGCCCGCTGCAGCGCCATGGCGAGGTGCGGCCGGCCCGCGGACGATCCGGCGGGCAGGCCGTCCAGCACCTCGTCCGGGTCGATCGGCAGGCCGTCGGCCCGCATCTGGCTCGCCATCCGACGCAGCCGCCGGCGGCGCTCGCGGCGCAGCCGGTGCTGCTCGGCCACGATCGTCGGGGCGTCCGGGTCGAACAGGTAGGCAAGCACGTGCACGGTGCAGGTGCTGCCGCGCCCGTCCGGCGAGGTGCAGGACAGTTCGGCGCCACGGACGAGGGTCAGCCCGGCCGGCAGCGCCTCGGTCGCCGCGGCCCAGCCTGTGGTCGTGTCGTGGTCGGTCAGCGCCACGACGTCCAGGCCGGCGGCCAGGGCGTTGGCGACCAGTTCGGCCGGGGTGTCCGTGCCGTCCGACACGCTGGAATGGGTATGCAGGTCAATGCGCACGCAGGCCATTGTCCAGGACGAACCGAAACACGCCCCCCGCGCAGCCCCCACCGCTCCCGGGGGGCGTCCCCTTTTCAACCTATCAGCTGTCAAGCTCGAAATAGGCGGTTTGTCGGATTTTCTGGCAAGTTGTGGATAACTAAAATTCTATCCACAGCTTGGCCGGTTCTGGTGCGGGCCGTGCTTATCCGCGCTGGTCCAGGCCGTAGCTGCGGTCGATCCGGAAGCGGGCGATCAGCCGCTGGTCGGTCACCATGGTGGCTCGGTACTCGTCCCAGTCCGGGTGTTCGCCGCCGACGTGGCGGTAGTAGTCGACCAGTTCGTCGACGGTCGCGTCGTCGGGTGCCGTGGCGACCGGGGTCAGCTCCACCGTGCCCTCCACGACCTGGTAGGCGCGGGCGTCCGGGGTGGTCAGGAACAGGCTGGCCCTGGGGTCGCGTCGGAGGTTGCGGGTCTTGGCCCTGGTGTCGGTGAGCGAGATCCGGACCAGGCCAGCGGTCTCGTCGTACCAGTAGCCGATGTTGGAGAGCTGCGGGCGGCCGTCACGCTTGATCGTGACCAGCGCTGCGGCGCCGGTCGGGGCGAGCAGGTTCGGCGCACCGTCGGTCGAGGTCATGCCTCCAACGTAGATGACATGTCAACTCAGGGCACGAGCTTCTTGCCGCGCGAGGCACGCTGTGCCTTGATCATCGAGAACCGCTCGGACTGGGCCTGCTTGTCGCCGAACACCAGCTCCGAGATGGCGTCGTAGACCAGTTCCGGCCGGGGCAGGAACTCGACCCGGTTCAACGCCTGGATCTGGCCTGCCGACTCCACGATCAGCGTGCCGTAGCCGAACAGCCTGCCGGTCGCGGTGCGCTCGTAGGTCAGGTCGGTGACCTTCGTGATCGGCATCATCGCGACGCGGTTGGTGAACACGCCCGTGATCAGCATGAACCGCTTGTCCGTCACCACGATCCGCTCGACCCACCAGTCGATGACGATGTAGGCGAACCGGAGGACCACCAGCAGTGCCGCGTACCAGAGAATGTTCTGGAACAGCCACGCGCCGTTGGGCAGCAGGTAGGACAGCATCACCGCGACCGCGAGCAGCGCCATCGCCTCGAACACGTCCCAGAGCACATAGGTCCAGTGCCGCCGAACGCGAATCACGCGCCGTTCGGTGGGGAGGAGATACTCGTCTGGATCGCGTGGGGCGAACATGCCTTCAGTATCTCGCAGTCAGCGGTCTCAGCCCACCAATGTCTTGAAGAACGTGACGATGGCCGTCGCGCCGTTCTTCAACAGATCGAGAACGTGGGTGACGAGACCGGATGCCTGCGCGGGCGCGCTGATCAGGAAGAACAGCACGAGCGCCACTGCGGCCCAGGTAAGAAGCTTCTTGAGGTTCACGTTGATCGACCCCGTCCGCTGGTTACGTTCGTACATCCGTGTGGTGCCTGTCCGTAAAGTGTGTACCGCACTCCCCACCAACCAGAAACTTCTGTACCGCTCTGGTGTAACAGCCGGCTTACTACTTGGGATTCGGTTACTGTGCGCACTCATGACCATGGTTGACCTGCCGGCAATCAGGTGTGTCGGGGGTCTCGTTCTCGACGGTCGCGGCAGGCTGTTACTGGTGTTGCGCGCCAACGATCCGGGCCGCGGGCAGTGGTCGGTTCCCGGCGGCAGGGTCGAGCCCTGCGAAGCGGACGAAGCGGCCGTACGACGGGAGATCGCCGAGGAGACCGCACTGTCCGTAACGGTTGTCCGGTTGTGCGGCATTGTCGAACGTCCCGCTCCGTCAGGGGTTTTCGTCATCCACGACTACGAGTGCACGGTCGAGGGCGGCACCGCGCGGGCCGGCTCGGACGCCGCCGACGTGCGCTGGGTCGACCCGGCCGAGTTCGCCGCGCTGGCGCGTGCCGGCGCGTTGGTCGACCGACTGGCCGAGACGCTCTGGGACTGGGGCGTCCTCGACCGACCCCACTGACCGTCACCCCATCGGACGAGTGGTCCGGCCATCCGGGTGGTGACCCGTCCGGGCTACGCCGATCAGGTGGCCAGCCACACGATGCGTTCACCATGGGGCGCGGTCCTGGCCAACGCGACCGCTTCCGGGCGGCCCCGCACCCACCGAACCAGCCCAAGTGTCCCCAAAGGTGTGGCGCCGGACGTGCCGTTGAACGACAGGTCGGGCCGATCCGGCAGCACGAGGTCGAGACCGGCCTCGTAGGCCTCCTGGCTGACCCACCACAGCGGCCGACGGGCGGCCAGTTCGCCCAGTGCCGCCACGAAGTCGGCACGGCGCCCGGCCGGCACGTAGGGCAGCACGTGGCTGTTGAACACGATCAGCGGCAGTTCGGCCGGGATCAGGTCGGCGGCCTTGGCCAGGTCGTCGACCAGGTCGCCGGTGACGAGTTCCGGCCGGTCCTTGGCCTGCGCCAGCGCCGCCTGGTTCAGCAGGCGGACGCGTTCTGGCTGGTCGGCCCAGACGCAGGCCTCCAGCCAGGCCAGTTGTTCCTCGTCGGTCAGGTCCACCGGCCGCGGGTCGAGCCCGACCTTGGCACCGATCGCCAGGTTCTTGGGCAACGCGGGCCGTTTCGCGCCCGTGGCCAGGCCGAGCACGCTGTGCAGCACGAGCGGCGCCTTCGCCGGGCCTGCGGCCACCTGCTCGCCGTCCGCGGCCTGGTAGCGGTAGCCGTACCGGTCGAGGCCGAGCAGCAGCCCGGCACTCGTGCCGACCTCCAGCAGGCCGATCGGGCCCTTGCCCGCTTGCCTGGCGGCCAGCGCGACCGCCGGGTAGAGCAGCGCGGCCCTGCGGACCTCGTTGGTCTGGGTCGTGCGCGTGGCGACGAGTTCGCGCACCCGGTCCGCCCTGGCCAGCACGAACGAGCGGAACGTCGGCCACACCGCGTCGTCGACGCCGTACTCGCCGCCGACCGTCGGGTAGTAGTGCGCGAGCTCACACACCGGGTCGGCGATCACCAGCCGGTGCACGGCCGCGAACAGCAGCGTCGCCCTGGCGAGTTCCGGTTTCGCCACCGCCAGCAACCCGGCGACCTCGTCGTCCGCCGACGCCGCCAGCGCGAGGTGCGCGTACAGCGGCGACTCGGCGGCCGCCTCCTCGTCCGCGAAGCGCCGCAAACGCTTGCGCACCACGTCCAGCTCGGTCGGGCTACTCATGCCTTGGGCTCCGGACGGCCGGGCTGCTCGCCGCCCCGCTCGCCGCCGTAGGACCGCTTGGGCACCAGCACCTTGCGGCGGAACACGCACACCACGGTGCCGTCCTGCTGGTAGCCCCTGGTTTCCACGTACACGACACCGCGGTCGTCCTTGGACTTCGACGGCGTCAGGTCCAGCACCTCGG
>DASXXM010000518.1:0-8787 GCA_036503065.1 Pseudonocardiaceae bacterium
GCTCACCGGCCCGGTGGGCGCCGGCCTGACCGACAGCTCCAAGCTCATCCGGCTGCACGAGTCGATCGCCGCGCTGCTGGCCTCCCGGGATGACTGGCAGCAGGCCTACCAGCACCTGCGGTCCGCGCTGGACCTCGTCTACTCCGACCGGGTCGAACAGCCCCCGGTACCCGAGCAGCTGCGCCGCGAGGTGGATCGGCTGCGCCGCGAGCACGCCGAGGCCCGCGAGCAGAGCATCCGGGACAGCCTCACCGCCAGCTACAACCGGCGCTATCTCGACCAGCGGCTCACCTCCCTGCTCGCCGACACCACGGGCGCCAACGGGCACGACGGCCTGGCCGTCGCCCTGGTCGACCTGGACTGGTTCAAGCAGGTCAACGACACGTTCGGTCACCTGGTCGGGGACCGGGTGCTACAGCGCGTGGTCGAACTGCTGTCCGACGGCCTGCCCGACGGCGCGTTCTGCGCCCGCTACGGCGGCGAGGAGTTCGTGCTGGTGGTCCCGGGCATCGACGCGGCGACCGCGGTGGCGGTGGCCGAGGCGGCCCGCGCCCGGGTGGCCCGTCATGACTGGTCACAGCTGGTGCCGGGGCTGCGGGTGACGGTGAGTGTCGGGGTGTCCCACCAACCGGGTACCGGCACGGTCGCGGGCCGCCCACCGACCAGTGCCGAGCAACAGCTGCTGCGCGCGGACGGTCTTCTGTACGCCGCGAAGCAGTCGGGCCGCAACGCCGTGGCGTACCGGCACGCGGGCCAGGTGCTGTTCACCGGACGGGTGACGGACGGACGCAGGATTGCCGAACCGCGGACGGCGGTTACGCCCAACTGATGATTCTTAGCCCATCCGGCGTAGCCTGGTAGCCACAATCGCGTACTTATAGTGAAAGTATTTACTTGCGCTGTCGTCAGAACCGGCGGCCGACCGTACTATCGCCAGCGCAGGGTGACACGCGAAACCGGGCGGGGCCGGTGATCGCGCCACCCCACCACCCGAACGCGGACTTGATGCTGGGAAGGAGCACGAGTGCCCGACGAGCCCCGCCATGGCGATGTCGGCCGGCACGGCACCTCCCCCTCGGCACCCGGTCAGGACTCCCAGGACCGACCCACCCGCCGTCGACGTCGCTCGATGGAGGACTCCGGCGGGCTGAGCGTGTCCGACCTGGTCGCCAAGCACGGCTCGTCGCGTTCGGACCTGAAGCCGGTCGCCCCCCCGCCGCACGTGGTCACGAACGACCAGCCCTCCGGCAGTCATCGGCTGAGCGCACCGACGCCCGCGTCGACGCCGCCACCCGCCGGGGCCACCGGTAGCCACCGGCGCGCACGGCCGGACGAGCCGAGCCAGCCCCGTATCGCCCCCCGGTCCGTGTCACCCTCCTACGGTAGGCAGCCGCAGGGCACCGGACGGACGCGGTCGGGTAACGACACAGCACCAGGTCAGCCCGCCGCACCCGGCGCCGACGCCGGGCAGTCGCAGCAGTTGCCGCGACCGGTCGCGCCCGGTCAGCGTGCCGCTACCCCCCGTGCGAACTCGTCGTCCCGTGCCGCCGCACCCCGGCGCGGCACCGGTCAGCCGGGCGGCCAGCCCAGCGGTTCGCAACGCATCCCCCAACAGCCGACAACCCAGCAGCCGCCCGCCGCCCAGCAGCCGCCCGCCGCCCGGCAGCAGGCATCCGGCCAGAACAGCGGCCAGCAGCGGCCGGTCGGCCCGCAGTGGGACGGCCAGCAGGGTCGGCCGGATCGTTCCGGCCCGTTGCCGGCCCCCGGGCCGCTCGGCGGTGCCGGAGTCGCGATGCCGGCACGGAACCAGCGGACCGGTCGTCCCACCGGCGCCACCCGAGTACCGCGTGGTCGCACCGTGACGCCGCCGGCCACGCGCGGCAACCCGATGCCCAACATTCCCGCGCCCGCCGCCGGCCCGCTGCCGACCACACCGCAGGCAGCGCCGGCCCAGCTGCCGGCACCCGCGCAGGCCGGACCCGGCAGCAGGCCCGGCATGGTGCCGGTCGGGCGCCAGACCGCCACCGCGCTCGCCGTGCCGGTGCGAAAACCCGTGCCGGCAGCCGAAACCACTGTCGAAACCCCGGTCACCGCCGCTCCGGCGCCGGAACGACGCGAGGACATCGACCCGAGCTGCCTGACCACCGAGATGGAAGCCATCAGCGAGGTCGTCCAGCAGAAGCGCAAGGTGGACGCCACGCTCGCCCGGTTCTCCGCCGTGCACGACGAGATGGCCGAGGAGGAGCGGGTTCGGCGCGGCAGGCGGGTGAAGCTGATGCCGTGGCTGGGCAAGGACGAGGACATGGAAGAGGCCTTGTCCGTGCCGCCGCTGGGCACCGCCACGGAGCCGGAGCCCCCGGCCGAGGTCGCAGCACGGGCGGCCGCGCCGGGCGTCAGCCGGTTGCAGGAGAAGCTGCGCCGCCGCAGCAGCCGCACCCTGCGCAGCAGCAAGATCGCCGTCTTCGGCGTCGCGGTGCTCGTGTTGGTGGGCTGTTACTTCGGCTGGCGGGCCGCGACGCGCGTGACGTCGTCGCCGATCCAGGAGGTCGCGGCGCTCGACGAGAGCTCGTCGGCCATCGTGCAGAGCCAGAAGCAGTACGGCGACTCGAACTTCCTGCTCGTCGGCACCACAAGCAGGCCGGGCGCGTCGACCACCGGCGACCAGTCGACCAACACCATGATGGTGGCGCACATCCCGGTCGACGGCAGCCGCGCGGTGATCGTGTCGTTCCCGCCGAACCTGCAGGTCGACCGGCCGGCGTGCCAGCAGTGGAGCAACCAGACCAATCAGGTCGGCGGCCAGGTGGCGGCGAAGCCGGCCGTCAAGCTGAACTCCGTCTACGCGACCGGCGGCCCGCGCTGTCTCACCGACACCGTGCAGCAGCTGACCGGCCTGCGGATCAACCACTTCGTGGGGATCGACCTCGGCGGCTTCCGCAACCTGGCCAACAGCGTCGGCGGCGTGGACATGTGCGTGAAGGCGCCGTTGCAGGACGCGGCACTGGGCACCATCGTGAACCGCGCCGGACCGGTGTCGCTGTCCGGCGACCAGGCGCTGAACTTCGTACGGGCCGACCAGATCATGGGCGGCACCGGGGTCGCCGACTTCACCCGGATCGACCGGCAGCAGAAGTTCCTGGCCGCGTTGCTGCGCAAGTCCATCGGCCAGCAGAACCTGCTGATGGACGCCAGCATGCTCAACAACTTCCTCGGCGCGTTCACCACGTCGACGTTCGGCGACAACATGGGCGTCAGCTCGCTGTCCAAGCTGGCCACGTCCCTGCAGGGCCTCGCGTTGGGCCGGATCACGTTCGTGACGCTGCCCACCACGGGCACGCTGAACCAGGCCGGCGACGAGACGGTCGACGCGGCCACCGGCAAGCAGCTGTTCACCGCGGTCATCGACAACGCGCCGCTGCCGGGCGAGGCAGCGGGCACCGCCGCCAACACCAACACGGCCACGAACGCTGCCGCGGCCACGCCGCAGAACACCAAGATCCAGGTGATCAACGCCACCGGCATCCAGAACGCGGCCGCCACGACCGCGACCGCGTTGACCCAGCGTGGTTTCGTGATCGTCGGGACGGGCGGTGCCGCGCCGGCGAACGTGCCGCAGACCGTGATCAAGTACGCGGCCGCGCAACAGGACCAGGCCAGGCTGCTGGCGTCGGCGGTGCCGTCGGCGACGCTGCAGGTCGACCCGAGCATGTTCGGCGCGATCCAACTGATCATCGGACCGGGCTTCGACCGGAAGGTGCAGGCGCCTCAGGCGGGCGGCAGCAACGGTGCGGTTCCTGGTGGCTCCTCCGAGGCGCCGGCCCAACTGTCCTATGTGAACGCGGCGGACCCGGCCTGCGCCTGATGACCGGCGGCGACATGCTCCTGGTCACCCTGGATTCATGCCTGGTTAACCAACAGATGCCGCGTTGGAGACGGAAGCCAACTACTGTTGGACCATGCGTGAGGCCTACCATGACCGACTCGGCGAACTGGCCGACCACCTAGCCGACATGTGCGCGATGGTCGGCGACGCCATGGAACGAGCGACGACCGCGTTGCTGAAGACCGATCTCGCCCTGGCGGAGCAGGTGATCAGCGACGACCTGAAGGTCGACAAGGCCCGCACCGCGTACGAGGAGGAGGCCTACGCGCTGCTCGCGCTGCAGGCCCCGGTAGCCACCGACCTGCGCACGGTCCTCGCGGTCATCCACGCGGCGGAAAGCCTGGAGCGGATGGGCGACCTGGCCCTGCACGTGGCCAAGACCGCGCGCCGCCGGCACCCGATCCCGGTGCTGCCGGAGGAGGTCCGGCCGTACTTCGAACAGATGGGCCAGGTGGCGGTGGCACTGGCGCGCAAGACCGAACAGGTGGTGCGCACCCAGGACGTGGAGATGGCCAAGTCGGTCGAGAACGACGACGACGAGATGGACAACCTGCACCGCGAGCTGTTCACCGTGCTCATGGACAAGAACTGGCCGCACAGCGTGGCAGCGGCGGTGGACGTGACCCTGCTGGGCCGTTTCTACGAACGCTTCGCCGACCACGCGGTCTCGGTGGCCAAGCGTACGGTCTTCGTGGTGACCGGCCGGATGCCCGGCTCCGACCAGTACGACATCTGATCCAGCGGCCCGGCCGGCTGAGCGACACTCAGCCGGCCACGACACGCACCGCTCAGCCGAAGCGGCCGGAGATGTAGTCCTCGGTGGCCTTGCGGCCGGGGTTGGAGAAGATCTTCTCCGTGTCGTCGATCTCGATCAGGTTGCCCGGTAGGCCCGCGCCTTTCAGGTTGAAGAAGGCGGTCTGGTCGCTGACCCGGGCCGCCTGCTGCATGTTGTGCGTCACGATGACGATCGTGTAGTCCTTCTTCAGCTCACCGATCAGGTCCTCGATGGCCAGCGTGGAGATCGGGTCCAGGGCCGAGCACGGCTCGTCCATCAGCAGCACGTCCGGGCGGACCGCGATGGCCCTGGCGATGCACAGCCGCTGCTGCTGGCCGCCGGACAGGCCGCCACCGGGTTTGCCGAGCCGGTCGCGGACCTCCTCCCACAGGTTCGCGCTGCGCAGGGCGCGCTCCGCGACCTCGTCCATCCGCTTCCGGTCCCGGACACCCGACAGCCGCAGGCCGGCCACCACGTTGTCGCGGATGGACATGGTGGGGAACGGGTTGGGGCGCTGGAAGACCATGCCGATCGTGCGCCGGACGACGACCGGGTCGACCGCGGTGGCGTAGATGTCCTCGCCGTCCAGGGTGACCTTGCCCTCGACCCGGGCGCCGGGTGTCACCTCGTGCATCCGGTTCAGCGACCGCAGCACCGTGGACTTGCCGCAGCCGGACGGGCCGATGAACGCGGTGACGCTGCGCGGCGGCACGGACAGGTTGACGTCGGCCACGGCGTGGAACTTGCCGTAGTACAGGTTGAGGTCCTTGACATCCAACCGCTTGGCCATGAGGCACCTTCCTGGCGAGTGACTAACCACGCACCCGCGCGAAGCGCGCGACCGTACGGGCGATCAGGTTCAACACGAGCACGATCAGAATGAGCACCAGCGCGCCGGTCCAGGCCCGGTTCACCGCGTTGTCGAAGGACTGGCCGACCTCGTTGAACACGAACAGCGGCAGCGAGGCCTGCGGCCCGTTGAAGGGGTTGGTGTTGATGGCGGAGTTGCCGAACACCGTCAACAGTACGGGCGCGGTCTCGCCCATCACCCTGGCGACGGCCAGCATCACACCGGTCACGATGCCGGGCAGTGCCGTCGGCAGGACGATGCGCACGACGGTGATCCACTTGGCGACGCCCAGCGCGTACGACGCCTCGCGGAGGCTGGGCGGGACCAGCTTGAGCATCTCCTCGCAGGACCGGACGATGGTGGGCAGCATCAGGATCACCAGGGCCAGCGAACCGGCGAAACCGGAGGTGCCCTGGTGCAGCGCGAGCACCCACAGCGCCAGGATGAACAGACCGGCCACAATGGACGGCAGGCCGGTCATCACGTCCACGAAGAAGCTCACCACCCGACCGAGCCGGCCTGCGCTGTACTCGACCAGGTACACCGCGACCATGATGCCGAACGGCACCGAGATCAGCGCGGCGATGCCGACCTGTTCCAGGGTGCCGATGATGGCGTGGTACGCGCCGCCGTTGGGGTCCGACTCGGCAACGGCGCGCATCGAGTGGGTGAAGAACGCGCTGTCGAAACGCTTGAGGCCCTTGGCAACCGTGTAACCGAGCACGCCGACCAACGGCAGCACGGCCAGCACCATCGCGGCCAGCATCAGGCTGGTCATCAGTCGGTTCTTGGCGTGCCGCCAGCCCTCGACGGACAGCGAGACCACGGTCTGCGCCACCAGGTACAGCGCGACCGCGATGATCGCCAGGGCCACGTAGCTCGACATGTGCGTGACGAGCCGGAGCAAACCGGTGAGCACCAGCACGCCGGCCGCGGTGACACCCAGCGCCCACGATGGCAGCTGGGCCCTGGACAGGCTGGGCCGGCCCAGCGAAAGATCATCCAGCGTCGCGCTCATGCCTTTGCCCTTCCACGCCGGATGACCGCCCTGGCACCGAAGTTGACCACGAGCGTGATCGCGAACAGCACCAGGCCGGACGCGATCAGCGCGCCCTGGCTGATGGTGTCGCTGGCGTCGCCCCACCGGTTGGCGATGTTGGCGGCGATGGTGTTGCCGCCGGGGTCCAGGATGCGCCAGCTGATCGAGTACGTGCTGGACAGCACCATGGCCACCGCGATGGTCTCGCCGACCGCGCGACCGAAGCCGAGCACGATGGCGCTGATCACGCCGGACTTCCCGTACGGCAGCACCGCCATCCGGATCATCTCCCACTTGGTGGCGCCCAGCGCGAGCGCGCCCTCCATGTGTTCCTTCGGCGTCTGCACGAAGACCTCGCGGGAGATCGCCGCCACGATCGGCAGCAGCATCACCGCGAGCACGACCGCGGCCACCAGCACCGACTTGCCGTAGGTCTGGTTGGTCGACGCGAACAGCGGGATCCAGCCGAAGTAGTGGTTGAGGAACTTCGACAGCGGGATCAGGTTGGGCGACAGGTAGATCGCGCCCCACAGGCCGAACACCACACTCGGCACGGCAGCGAGCAGGTCGACCACGTAGGCCAACGGACGGGCCACGGCACGCGGCGCGTACTGGCTGATGAACAGCGCGACGCCGACCGCGACCGGCACGCCGATGATCAGCCCGATCAGCGAGGAGAGCACCGTGCCGAAAGCGAGTGCCGCGATGCCGAACACCGCGGTGCCCTGCGGATCCCACTGGAACGCCGTGAAGAAGTTGCCCTTGTCCTGGGAGACGGCCGGAATCGCCTTGAGGATCAGGAAGGCGGCGACCGCGGCCATGAGCAGCAGCACCAGGATGCCGGAACCCTTGGCCAGCAGGCGGAAGCTTGTGTCACCGCCCTTGCTGCTGCGGGTGTTCTGCAGTGATGACGTCATCGGCGGCTCTGGCGCTGTGTCCGGCGCCCCGACCGGTGCGGGGGACCGTCCTGTGGTGGCGATGTCGGACTCCTTCACACGTCGAGTTCACCGGCCGGAACCTGCCGGGGCCCGCCCGGCGCCGGTCACCCGGCGGCCGGACGGGCCACGAGACTCCGACCGGTATCAGCCCAGCGAGTTGATCGCCGAGGCGACCTGGGTACGGATGTTCTCCGGCAGCGGCACGTAGCCCTGGCTGACGATCGCGTTCTGGCCCGCCGTGCTGGCCGCGTAGCCGAGGAAACCCTTCAGCGCCGGCAGCTTGGTGGCGTCGTTGCCCGACGAGCACACGATCTCGTACGTCACCAGGACGTTCGGGTAGGCGTTCGAGTCGGCGTTGGTGTAGTCGAAGCTCAGCGCCAGGTCCTTGCCGGTGCCGGTGACCTTGGCCTTGCCGATGAAGTTCGTGGTGTTCGCCTGGGTGAGCTGGACGAACTTGCCGGCGGCGTTGCTCACCGCGGCGTAGGGGATGGACTGCTGGGTGGCGTAGGACAGCTCGAAGTAGCCGATGCCGCCCGCGGTCTTCTTCACGTCCTGCGAGACCAGCGCGCTGCCCTTGTCACCCTGACCACCCGGGCCCGGCCACTGCTTGTTGACGCCGTAGGTCCAGTCCGCCTTGGCCTCGTTGGACAGGTAGTTGGTGAAGTTGAAGCTGGTGCCGGAACTGTCGGACCGGTGGAAGGTCTGGATGCCCATCGTGGGCAGGGTCGCGCCCGGGTTGTCCTTGGCGATGGCCGCGTCGTTCCAGTTGGTGATCTTGCCGGAGAAGATCTTGGCCAGCGTGCTCGACGACAGGTTCAGGCTGGTCACGTTCGGCAGGTTGTAGCCGATCGCGATGGGGCCGGGGGCCATCGGCAGGTCGATCGCCGGGCCGCTCTTGCAGCGTGCGTCCGCCTTGGGCTGGTCGGTGGCCGACAACGGGAAGTCCGAACCGGCCCAGTCGGTCGTGCCGGCCTCGAACTGGGTGACACCGGCACCCGAGCCGCCGAGCCCGTTGTTGATGTTGACTCCGCTGCACGCGTTCTCGTAGGTCTTGGCCCACGCACTGATCGCGTTCGCCTGCGCCGTGGACCCGGACAGGGTGAGGTTCACCGAACCCGACGGGCACTTGATGGCCGCGGCCGCCGGTGTGCTGCTGCCGGAGGCAGCCGGTGGCGTCGTCGAGTTGTTGTCGGAGCCACAAGCCGCGAGCAGCAGGGTGCCGGCAGCGGCGAGGCCGAGCACGACAGCGCCGTGCCGTTTGATCTTCACCGTCAGATCCTCCAAGCAAAGAGCCTTCATGGG
>DASXXM010000519.1:0-8454 GCA_036503065.1 Pseudonocardiaceae bacterium
CGCGCTGTGCCCGACCGCCGCCCACACGGACGAGTCGGTGAGCACGGCGCCGAAGTTGCCGAGGCCGATCCCGACCGGGGTACTCAGCGCGTACCAGACGGTGACCACGACCGGGACCGTGAGCACCCCGGACAGCACCAGCGCCGCGATCCGCGCCGGATGGCGCGAACCCGCCCGACGGGGTTGTCCGGTGACCGGAGCGCCGGACATCTCGCGGAGCGCCACCTGGATACGCAACGGGACCGGGTCGTCAACGGCCATGGGCGGCCTCGATATCGCGCATCCGGCCGGCCGCGACCGCGGCGGCATCGTCGACCCGGTCCGTGCCGCCGTCCCCCACGGTCCGCAGGAACTCCTCCAACACCTGGAAGAGAGCGCCGCTGCCGCCCAGCGAACCCAGCACGTCGGACAGGGCGAACACGAACTCGCTGCCGGACACCTGTTCGGTCAACGGCAGCACGTCCGGCTGGTAGAACGTCGACGGGGTCTGCTGGTTCGCCGCGATGAAACCACCGTGACCGGTGATCCACGGCAGCGGGGCGTCGGGTCCGGCCAGCCAGCCCACCAGCGCCGCAGCGCCCGCGCTGACCGGGTGCAGCAGCACGGCGATATCGGCGCCGATCACCAGCGGACGGCTGTTGGCGAACGGCGCGGTGCCGGCCACCAGGTCCTGGTCGGCCGAACCGGCGCGGTCGCCGCTGATGCCGTCGACCACCGGGAACGTCACGACACCGACCCTGGCAGGCGGCTGTAGGAACTCGTCGATCACCGGAGCCGCGAAGTCGGCCGACACCACCATGGCGGCGTTGTGATAGCCGAAGACCTCCACCACGGAGTCCGGGAACTGGCTCGCCAGCGTCCTGGCCACCCCGCCGGAGAGCACCCCGTCCACGGACAGCATGCCGCCCATCAGTCGCAGCGCCTGGTTGACCTCCTTGCCGCCCCACAGGTCGATCGGCGGTTGCGGCTGGGCCAGTTGCCGGTACGTGTCCGGATAGCAGCTGCGGAGCACGTTGGCGAAGAACGTGGTCAGCGGCCAACCGTCGCCGCCACCGATGGCCAGCGGCGCGATCCCTTGGCGGATCAGCGTGTCGTTGAGCGTCAACCAGTCCGACCAGGTGGTCGGCGGCGACAGGTGCAGCGCGTCGAACAGGTCGGCCCGGTACCAGAGCGCCGACTCGTTGGTCACCTTGAACGGCAGGCCGTAGGGCACCAGCGCGCCCGCGGGATCGCGGTGCCAGACCACATCCCGCCACGCCGGGAGTAGCCAGTCATCGCGCCACACGCCGTCGGGCAGCGGGGCGATCCGCGCCAGATTCTCCTTCTCCGTGATCAGGCCCGGCCTGGGCAGCATCACCACGTCCGGGCGGCCGTTGACCTGGGCGGACACCGCGTCGGCGATGGCATCGCCCAACGGTATGACGTCGACCTGGTATGGGTACCGACGGCGAAACCCGTCCAGCACCGACTGGAACGCGGCAAGCTCGGCGTCACCCCAGGTCACCGCCACCCGGACCGAACTGGCGGCGAGCAGGTTGTCCGCCGCGCCGCAGGCGGCGACCAACGGGCCGGCGGCGGCCAGCGCACCCGCCCGCAGCACGGTGCGCCTGCTCACCCGATCAGCAGCCACTGCGCTGTTTCCCGGTGACCTGGGCGGTGAGCACGATCGGGTGGGTGTCCAGGGCATAGGCACGGTCCGCCGTCGGCACGATCAGCACCGTGGCCACGCTCAGCAACAGGTCCGGGGTCCTGGGTCTGTCATCGCCGGCACTGTCGGTACGGATCTGGTAACCGCGCCATGCGGTCGCCAGTAGCGCACCCCAGGTCGGCAGGCCGATGTCGTCCTCGAGCACCAACGCGTCCGGTCGGGCGCGCAACGCCCTGGCCAGGCCGGTCATCCGGCGGCGGCCGACCGGGATCTCGTGCGGATAGCGGTCGAGCAGGCCGTCCAGGCCGTAGCTCGCGGCCTTGGCTCGTAGTTCCTGTTCGGCGTCGACCGTGTGCCGGCGCCGAGTCGTGCGGCGGGTGGAGATGATGTTCTCCAGTACTGTGAGGTGTGGCAGGAGCCCGCCGTCGGTCGGCACCAGCCGAACCTGGCCGTCGGCCTGCCCGGTGATCGACACTCGGCCGCCGGACGGGGAAATGCCGGTGATGGCGTCGGCGACGGCGCGGCCAATACGCGGTGCGGACGACACAATTGCCCGAATCCGACCGACCGGCACACTCAGCGACAACGGACCGGACAGACCGGATACCTCGAGCTCAGTCAGCTCGATACCGGTCATGGCTCCCCGACCTCGACGGGCGGCATTGCCCGGACCCCTTTCCGTCGCCGTACGCACGAATACCTTAGCGAATGTCCGCCGCGAGTTCAGCTCAACCGCATGGTCTCGGGGCACGGAGCAGCCACAGTGCTTGCCACACCGGCGGCCGCCGGGATCACGACCACGATCTGTCCGTCTGGCATCATCGATGACTGTGGCGGGTATCCAGTTCGGGGTGTGTTTCTGGGGAATCGAGTCCCCGCAGGAGATTTCGCGGTTCGTGCGGCGCGCCGACGAGTTGGGCTACGACGTGCTCGCCGCGCCGGACCATCTCGGCTGGCTGTCGCCCTTCGCGGTGCTCGCCGCGGCCGCCGTGCTCAGCGAACGGCTGCGGCTGCGCACCTACGTGCTCAACGGCGCGTTCTGGCACGCCACTCTGCTGGCCCGTGAGATTGCCACGCTGGACGTGCTGTCGCGCGGGCGGGCCGAACTCGGGCTGGGCACCGGTTACGTGAAGGCCGAGTTCGAGCGTGCCGGCGTGGCCTGGGAACCGTTGCGCCAGCGTGTCACCGCGATGACCGACCTGCTCGACGCGGTTCGCACCCACCTCGCCGATGCCGACCACCTGCCGCGCATGGTGCAGGAATCGCTGCCGGTGATGATCGGTGGAAACTCCGACGCGATACTGCCGGTCGTCGCTCAACAGGCCGACATCGTCGGGTTCCCCGGACTGCACCAACGAAAAGGCGCCGAACTCGGCCGGTTGGCGTTCTCGTCCTCGGCGCAGGTGGCCGACCGGGTCGCCGCGGTGCGTGCGGCCGCAGGCGGTCGCGCCTACCGGTCGGACATCGTCCTGCAGACGGTCATGATCGACAAGGACCCACGGGAGTCCGCCGCCGAACTCGCCCAACTATCGGACGAGCCCCCGGACGTACTCCTGGACGCTCCCGCCCTGCTGCTCGCCGAGGACGCCGCGCACGCCGCCGCCGAACTGCGCCGCCGCCACACGGAATTCGGCTTCGACAGCGTCACCGTCCACGGCGCGAAGATCGAAGAGTTCGGCCGGGTCATCGCCGCGTATCGGGCAGGTGGCTGAGGGCTACCGCTGGAACCCGACCTCCGCTTGGACGTCTTGTGGGGTGAGGACTCCAGGGCCTCGACACGGGTTGGATCACCGGCTCACCGGCAGCACAATCTTGATCCGCGACGTCGTCCATTCTCGTTCTCCGTGTCCGGCAACGTCCTGCCGGAATTTGATGGAAGAAGACGTCGACATGCCGACCCTGAAAGTGATCCCATTGGTCGCACTGGCCCTACTACTGCCGCTCATCACCGTTGGCGCCGCCAATGCCGCGCAGAATGACCTGCCCGCACCGACAAACACCACCGCGGTATCGGTGGTCCACCAACAACAGGTGCCCCCGCAACCCGTCGTCAGCGGAATCCGCCTCGCCCGCCACGCCGACTACGACCGGGTCGTATTCGACATCTCCGGTGCCATGCCCGACTACTCCGTGCGTTACGTCCCCGCGATCTACACCGAGAACGGCGCGAAGGTGCCCATGAACGGGACCGCCGTGCTCGCAGTCTCGCTGCACTCGGTCGACATCGGACACGCACCTGCCGTGCCGGCACGGACCGGCCTGCCGAGCATCCGCGATATCAAGGTATTCGACCAGTTCGAAGGCCACCTCGGTTACGGCATCGGGATCAGCGACCGCAACGGCTTCCGGGTCCTCGAACTGCGGAACCCGACCCGACTCGTCATCGACGTCGCACACGACCTGCCGGCCCCCACCGACACCGCACCGCGGTATTCACCGCTGGGTGACAGCAACAACGCCGCATTGACCGCGATCCACACGGCGGCACACCCGACCTACGACCGGGTGGTATTCCAGTTCCAGGGCCCTGACACCGGTCTGCGCTACGTCGTCAGCTACCAGGGTGCCCTGCTACGGGTCGACCTGGAACACGGCACCGTAGGTGCCCCGACCTACACCGGTCCCTGGAACCTGAATCCCGGCCTGACCCAACTGAGAACGATCCGACTCGCCACTGCCTCGACCGATGGCACCACCGTCCTGCTCACCCTGCACCACACCGCCGGATTCCGAGTCCTGCAACTGCGATCCCCGGACCGCATCGTCGTCGACGTGGCCCACTAGACAACGCCGAACCAACGCGCGACGCACCGCGGAACGTGTCCTGCGGTGCGTCACGCCCAACCAAGGATCGCCGTTCAGGTCCGCTCGTCCGCGTTGCCACGATGACCAGGATCGGCCGCTCGCGCCACCTGTTCGAGATTGGTCCGGTAGGCCTCCCACCAGGCCGAATCAACGTCGGGCAGGTTCGTGCTGCCGGCACGCAGACCGGCGGCGCCGTCGATGAGTTCACGGACGATGTCGGCGTGTCCGGCGTGCCGCTGGACCTCGGCGGTCACGTGCACCAGGAGCCGGTGCAACGTGGGTTCCCGCCGGTCAGCGGGCCACCACGGCACCTCACCGGTCGCGTCCAGCGGCAACGCCTCGATCGTGGCGTCCGCGTGCGCCCACACCCGGTGGTACAGCGCCACGATGTCCTCGCGCGACTCGTCGGCCGTCGCCCACTTGTCGGCGTTGGGTTCCGCGTCATCAGACATCCATGGGAGCGGTTCGCCGAACGGCCGGCCCATGCACTCGCCGAAGTAGTCGGCTTCGGTGCCGGCCACATGCTTGACCAGCCCGAGCAGGTTGGTGCCCGTCCTGGTCATCGGACGGCGGATGTCGTACTCGGACGCGCCCTCGAGCTTCCACAGCAGGGCATCGCGGGCGGCCTGGAGGTATCGGAGCAGGTCAGCCTTGGGATCTGAGTCGGTCATGCCGGCAAACTACCCGAAAGGACACGCCGCGGTGTCGTGTGGACTGCGGTCCTGCCGGTGACATCCCGGGCATGCTGGTCACTGCCGCATCCTTGGATCGTGTGTCGGGTCGGCGTACATGGGTGGGCAGCCGTGATCGATGGCTTCGGAGCGCAGTTCGTAGTGCCAGGGTTCGTTGCGGTAGATCTGGCAGAGTCCGTACTCGGCACCGTGTTTCGACAGCCACGCCGCGGCATCGGCGGGTCCAATGTCGACCGCGTGCCCCGACACGTGAGCGGACGTCTCCGGGGTGGCCACCCATCGGGCGGCTTCCCGTTCCGAGCCGTATTTCGAAACCGCCTCGCGGAACAGGTTCTCCTGGTACTCCGGGGAACGCCAGCCACCATTGACGAAGAGTTCGACCCCGTCGTCCGCGGCATCGGTCGCAGCGCGGCGCAGGGCACCGAGCAGATCGGGATCGACGTTGGCCACGGCCGGAATTTCGTCATCGAAGACCGTCACGGGATCAGGGACAGCGCCATGTGACTTGCCGAGGGCCCGCCGGACGGCCGATTCGCTGTGGGGCATGCCTCCAGTTGAGGCAGCGTGGTGTTGCCAGCACGTACGTGGTTCTCGATATGCCGACGATATGGGCCTGCTCGTAGTATCGGCGCATGCGTGTGTTGGTCGTCGAGGACGAGCCCTATATGGCGGAGGCCATCCGCGATGGGCTGCGTCTGGAAGCGATCGCCGCCGACATCGCCGGCGACGGTGACACCGCTCTGGAGCTGTTGAGCGTCAATGCCTACGACATGGCCGTCCTCGACCGCGACATCCCAGGTCCTTCCGGCGACGAGATCGCCAGGCGCGTCGTCGCCTCCGGCAGCGGCATGCCGATCCTGATGCTCACCGCCGCCGACCGGCTCGACGACAAGGCCACCGGGTTCGAACTCGGCGCCGACGACTACCTCACCAAGCCGTTCGCGCTGCAGGAACTCGTGCTCAGGCTCAGGGCACTGGACCGCAGGCGCGCGCACAGCAGGCCGCCGGTGCGGGAGATCGCGGGCCTGCGTGTGGATCCGTTCCGCCGCGAGGTCTACCGCGACGGCCGCTACATCGCGCTCACCCGGAAGCAGTTCGCCGTGCTCGAAGTCCTCGTCGCCGCCGAAGGCGGTGTCATCAGCGCGGAGGAGTTGCTGGAGCGGGCGTGGGATCAGAACGCGGACCCGTTCACCAACGCCGTGCGGATCACGGTCTCGGCCCTGCGCAAACGCCTCGGCGAACCCTGGATCATCGCCACCGTGGCCGGCGTCGGCTACCGCATCGACACCCAGCCGGACACCGGGCGTGGCGGCGGGAACGGTGGATAGGGCGCCCGGCTTGAGCGTTCGCCTCAAGTTCACCCTCAGCTATGCCGGGTTCATCATGGTCGCAGGTGCCTTGCTGCTCGCGGCCATGGGGGTGTTCTACCTGCGATTTCTGCCCGAGGGTGCGGTCTACGCCACCGGTGACTTTGTGATCAACATACGGGCCATCCTGCGTGCCTTCGCTCCGTTCATCGCCATCGTGTTGGCGTTCCTGTTGGTGTTCGGTCTGCTGGGAGGGTGGCTCCTCGCAGGCCGCATGCTCGCCCCCCTGAACCGCATCACAGACGCGACACGCATGGCCGCGAACGGATCGCTCTCCCACCGAGTCCGGTTGGAAGGCCACAACGACGAGTTCCGCGAACTCGCCGACGCCTTCGACACCATGCTCGCGCGACTCGAAGCACACATCGCCGAACAGCAGAGGTTCGCAGCCAACGCATCCCACGAACTGCGTACTCCGCTGGCGGTCACGCAGACTCTGCTCGAGGTGGCCCGCAACGATCCGACCCGCGACACCGGCGAACTCGTCGACCGCCTGCACTTCGTCAACACCCGAGCGATCGACCTCACCGAAGCACTGCTCCTGCTCAGCCGCGCCGACCAGCGATCCTTCGCCCGAGAACACGTCGACCTGTCGCTCATCGCAGAAGAAGCCACCGAAACGCTCCTCCCCTTCGCGGAACAACGCGGCGCCACCATCGAGACCCGCGGCGACGCGACCCCCACCATCGGCTCACCAGCGCTGCTGCAGCAGATGGCGACGAACCTCGTGCACAACGCGATCGTCCACAACCTGCCCGACCAGGGCACCGTGTGGGTCACGACCAGCGTTCACCCCAGGACCGCGGTGCTCACTGTCGAGAACACCGGTGAGAAGCTCACCCCACAACTGGTCTCGACACTCACCGAAGCGTTCCAGCGCGGCACCCAACGCATACGCAGCAACCACGCGGGTGTCGGCCTCGGCCTGGCGATCGTGAAAAGCATCACCCAAGCACACGACGGCACCCTCACCCTCACCCCGCGGGCCGCCGGGGGGCTCTGCGTCACGGTGCAACTACCCGCCGCGCCACCGCACACCGGCAGATGACGATCCGGGAATTGTGCGGTCGGACTGGCTGGCCGGATGAACCCGGGCAGAAGAACAAGACTGTTTCTGGCGAGGTCACCCCGGCTACCGTCCGGGGACATGAACGGTGAAGTGATCATCCTGACCGGCCCGCCCGCCGCGGGAAAGACGACCGTGGCCGCGCTGCTCGCCGCCGGCGCGAGCGTCCCGACGGTGCATCTGACGACAGACCTGTTCTATCGCTCGATCCGTACCGGATTCGTACTCCCGTTCCTGCCCGAGGCGGAGCGCCAGAACGAGGTGGTCATCGAAGCGATAGTCGGGACCGTCGTGACGTTCGCACGCGGCGGCTACGACGTCGTGGTCGATGGAATCGTCGGGCCGTGGTTCCTGCCACCGTTTCGCGCGGCCGCCGAGCACGACCGTCTTGCGATGTCCTACGTGGTGCTCAGGCCCGACCTGAGCACCACGTTGTCGCGCGCGCAGGAGCGCGTCGGCGAACTCAAGGACGTCGACGCGATCACCGGCCTGCACGGCGCATTCGAACGGCTCGGCGATCTCGAGGATCACGCGATCGACACCGGGGATCTCGACGCGGAGCAGACGACCGCGGAAGTCCGGCGAGTACTCGCTTCAGGCAAATACCGGCTCAGCTGAAATTCTGACCGCAGCCCGCTCCTTGCCCCCTTTAACGTATAGCGGACCGGGGGGCTTGCCGCAAGACCCCGGTTGTGCCGCAGAATCGGCCGGCCGACTCGTCCGGGGGAAGGCGACCAGCGACGAGGACGTGCTCGACAAGAGGTTCGACAGAGTTGGAGGCGCCGGTGATTCGATCGGCCACCGCAGGGCAACGGAGCACGGCTGACTCAGGGGGTATCGCAATGATCGAGCAGTACGTGTTGGATCTTCACGAGG
>DASXXM010000520.1:0-2756 GCA_036503065.1 Pseudonocardiaceae bacterium
AAGTGCCGCTGCACCAGGTCCTGCGCCCTGCCGACCTCGAAGTCGCCGCACAGGGTGAGCACGGCGTTGCCCGGCGCGTAGAACGTGTCGAAGAACGACGCGCAGTCGTCCAGGCTCGCCTGTTCCAACTCGGTGAAATCACCGTAACCGTTGTGCGCGTTCGGGAACGTCTGATAGAGCACGGACGGCAGGTTGATCCACGGGAACCCGCCGTACGGCCGGTTCAGTACGTTGAGCCGGATCTCCTCCTTGACCACATCGACCTGGTTGCGCAGGTTCTCCTCGGTGATCCTGGGCGCGCGCATCCGGTCGGCCTCCAGGAACAGCGCCCGTTCCAGCGCGGCTGAGGGCAGCACCTCGAAGTAGTCCGTGTAGTCCGGATGGGTCGAACCGTTGAAGGTGCCGCCGGAGGACTGCACGTGGCGGAAGTGCGCCAGCTTGTCCAGGCTCTCGCTGCCCTGGAACATCAGATGTTCGAACAGGTGCGCGAAGCCGGTGCGGCCCTCGGGCTCGGAGCGGAAACCCACGTCGTAGTGCACGCTGACACCGACGACCGGGATCGTCCGGTCCGGGGCGAGCACGACCCGCAGGCCGTTGGCAAGCGTGTACCTGTGCAGCTCGGGCAAATGCATAGTAAGAGCCTACGGTTACATTGGCTCGCTCCGCTCGCGCGGCTCCCGCCCGCCTTATGCAGTGCCTTCCCCTGCGCTCCACTCCGGGGAAGGCACTGCGGCGGCCGTCCGCCGATGACTACTCAGTTATTTGCCCAGATCAGACTCGACGTCCTCGATCAACCCCAGGTGGCGGGTCCACCGGGCGCATGGTGGCGGAGGAGTCCTCGAACCAGTCGACGCCGGTGGCGTCCGGATCGTTCGCCGACGGCGTACGACTTTCGCCCGGATAGACCTCGTCCCGGTCCGCCGAACTGGACCGGAACCGGGCCGCGAGCCGGCTCCCCGGCGACGGGCGCGCCACGACCGGGTGCCGAGTGCCGGTCGGCGTGGCCGTCCGGCGGGGCCCGACGGTCCTGATCGACCCGCCACTGCCCTGGTTGCGGATGCGGAAGATCTGGTAACCGCAGACACCGCCGACCGCGGTCGCGAGCACCAGCAGCAGGAACGCGACCCGGTGCGAGAGACCGGACGAGTCGCCCGGCGCCGCGTCGGCCTGCGCCAGCACGGTGTTCGAGTCGAACTGCGCAGGCACCAGGACGGTGAGGACCTCACCCGCCTGGTGGCCGCAGCCGTTCAGCTTGGCCTGGTGCGTCTGACCGGCCAGCACGAAGCTGACCGTGTCGTTGTTGTCCGTGCCCTGGCACGAGGCCGACGCCCGCACGGTCGCGCTCGTCTGCTGGTCGCCCGCGGTGGTCGACCCGCCCTCACCCGCGTAGCCGGCAAGGATCCACAGCGCGATGACCACGATGGCGACGCACCCGAGCCCGACGGCCATCAGAATGAGGCGCCGCCGAGCCGCTCCGTCTGCAACCGTCACGCCTGCGAGGATGCCAGACCGGAGGCCGGAACAACCCGTCGCGGTGGCTTATGGGTGAGTTACGGATGTGACGGTCGGCACGACCGTCGGACGCGGGCGATGCTTGTGACGTGCGGCCTTGCGGTGTCCGACGGCCGGCTGTGTGGTGGCCGTCGCAGGCACGACAACAGCCGTGTTCGCCGGTACCGGCGCGGGCGCGGACAACACGATGCCGGCGCCGAGGCCGACGATCGCCAACACGAGCACCCCGGCGGCGGCCAGCGGTCCACCCCGCCGCCACAGCGGCACCGGCGCGGGCGGCGGCTGTTCCGGTGGGCCGAACCACTCGGTCGGGCCGAACGCCTGGGTCGGGCTGAACGCCTGGGTCGGCGTGAACGAGTGGGTCGGCGTGAACGGGGGCCGGAACGACTCGGTGGGGCCGGGGTCGTCCAGCGGGCCGGACTGCCCGATGTGCCGTGTCGGTTCGTCGTCCATGCGTCCACCGTCGGGGCGGGACCTGAACGGACCCTGAAGGCCAACGGTGTTTCAGCGACCGTTCAGCCACCACCCGCCCAGAATGGGCTGGTGACGAAAGCGCGGATCCTGGTCATCGAGGACGCAGAGGCGATCAACGTGGCGGTCTGCGCCGCGCTGCGGGACAACGGCCTCGACGCGCTGGGCCGCGGCGACGGCCGCGAACTGGAGCAGGACCTGAAGCGCTTCCGGCCGGACCTGGTGGTGCTCGACGTGATGTTGCCGGGCCGGGACGGCTTCTCGCTGCTGGACGTGGTCCGGCGCACGACCACCGCGGGGGTGGTGATGCTCACCGCGCGGGACGCCGTGCCCGACCGGCTGCGTGGCCTACAAGGCGGCGCGGACGATTACCTGGTCAAGCCGTTCGTGCTGGCCGAATTGGTGGCGCGGGTGGTCGCCGTGCTGCGCAGGCTGGGCCGCACGCCGTCCACGGTGCAGGTCGGCGACCTGGTGGTCGACGCCGACTCGGGGGTGGTGCTCTACGCCGGCAGGCCGATCGAGCTGACCGCGACGGAGCTGCGGCTGCTGGAGTACCTTGCCGCGCAGCGGGGCCGGGTGGTCAGCAAGACGCAGATCCTGACCGCCGTGTGGGGTTACGAGGACTACGACCCGAACCTGGTGGAGGTGCACGTCAGCGCGCTGCGCCGGAAACTGGAGGCGCACGGGCCCCGCCTGCTGCGCACGGTGCGCGGCCTTGGCTACGTGCTCCGCACGGAGGACGGGTGACCACCGCGTTGCGCACCACTTCGCTG
>DASXXM010000521.1:0-5057 GCA_036503065.1 Pseudonocardiaceae bacterium
TGGGCACCTGGGTAATCAAAACCGAAGGCGACCCAGAAGCCGTGCGAACATACGAACGGCTGCTACTCAACAGCGACGACTGGCTGGCCAACGAGATCACGCACTACTACAAGCGCACCCTGAAACGGCTGGACGTCACCAGCCGCAGCCTGATCGCGCTGATCGAACCGGGCAGCTGCTTCGTCGGCATGCTGGCCGAACTGGCCTTCGCCGGCGACCGTCAGTACATTCTGGACGGTCCACCGCCCGACGACGACACCAGCGACCTGCGTGCCTCGATCACCCTGACCGACGCCAACTTCGGCCCGTTCCCGATGGGCAACGGCCTCACCCGGCTGGCCAGCCGCTTCTACGGCCACACCGACGACCTGGAAAAACTGCACGGGACCTACGATCCCGCCGACGCCATGGCACACGGCCTGGTCACCGACGCGCCGGACGACATCGACTGGCCGGACGAGGTGCGGATCGCGATCGAGAGCCGGGCCGCGCTGAGCCCGGACGCGTGCACGGGCATGGAGGCCAACCACCGCTTCGTCGGCCCGGAGACCATCGAGACCAAGATCTTCGGCCGGCTGACCGCATGGCAGAACTGGATCTTCACACGGCCCAACGCATCCGGCCCGGAGGGCGCACTGCGCCGTTACGGATCGGGGCAGAAGGCCGTCTTCGACCGGAAGCGAGTGTGACGTGACCACGTCGATCAACTACGACGACAAGATCCCGAACAACGTCAACCTGTCCGGGGATCGGAAGCTCCAGCGCGCACTGGAGGGCTGGCAGCCGAAGTTCCGCAACTGGTGGGCGGAAATGGGTCCGACGCTGGAGACCCAGGGTGTCTACCTGCGCACCGCGGTCGCCGTCGGGCGGGATGGCTGGGCGCACTTCGACCACGTCCACGTGCCCGACTACCGCTGGGGCATCTTCCTGGCCGAGCGCGACCCGGACCGGCGGATCGGCTTCGGTGAGCACAAGGGCGAACCGGTGTGGCAGCAGGTGCCCGGCGAGTACCGGGCCGACCTGCAGCGCCTGATCGTGATCCAGGGCGACACCGAACCCGCGTCGGTCGAGCAGCAGAAGCTGTTGGGCCTCACCGCACCCAGCCTCTACGACCTGCGCAACCTGTTCCAGGTCAACGTGGAGGAGGGCCGGCACCTGTGGGCCATGGTATATCTGCTGCACGCCTACTTCGGCCGAGAGGGCCGCGACGAGGCGGAAGCGTTGCTGTTCCGCAACTCCGGCAGTCCCGACTCGCCGCGCATCCTCGGTGCCTTCAACGAGCAGACCGCGGACTGGCTGGCGTTCTTCATGTTCACGTACTTCACCGACCGGGATGGCAAGTACCAGCTCGGCACGCTGAAGGAGTCCGCGTTCGACCCGCTCTCGCGCACCTGTGAGTTCATGCTCAAGGAGGAGGCGCACCACATGTTCGTCGGCACCACCGGTGTCGACCGGGTGGTCGAGCGGAGCGCGCAGCTCATCCGCGAACACGACACGCTGGACATCGCGTCGCACGGCGGTATCCCCCTGGACATCATCCAGAAGTACATCAACTTCCACTACACGGTGTCCCTCGACCTGTTCGGCAGCGAGACGTCCACCAACGCGGCCAACTACTACACCGCCGGGCTGAAGGGCCGCTGGCAGGAGGCCCGCCGCAAGGACGACCACCAGCTCACCGAGGACAGCGGCACGCTGGCCCGCCCGTCCGCCGACGGCACCTGGGCCGACGAGGAACTGTCCGCGCTGTTGCTGCTCAACCTCGACCTGCGCGGCGAGTACATCGCGGACTGCCAGACCGGCATGAAGCGCTGGAACAAGATCCTCGAGGACCACGAGATCGGCTACCGCCTCACGCTGCCGCATCCCGGCTTCAACCGGGCCGTCGGCCTGCACGCGGGCACCCACGTCACCCCGGACGGCACCATCGTGGACGAGGCCACCTGGGCCGCAGGCCGCGCCAGGTGGCTGCCCACGGACGAGGATCTGGCCTTCGTCCGCTCGCTGATGCACCCGGTGTACGAGCGTGGCAAAATCGCCGGCTGGGTCGCGCCGCCGCGCAACGGCATCAACGGCCAACCCTTCGACTACGAGTACGTCCACCTGGTTTGAGGGGTCGATCATGGCCATGCCCGAGTACCAGCCGTTCAACGCCACCGAGTACCTGGTCGACAGACATGTGCGCGATGGCCGCGGCGACCGGGTCGCCGTGCAGTGCGGCGACCGTTCGCTGACCTACCGCGACCTGGCGGACGAGACCCTGCGGGTCGCCGCCGGCCTGCGCGCGCTGGGCCTGCGGCCGGAGGAGCGGGTCATGCTGTGCATGGCCGACGGCGTCGAACTGCTCACCGGCATTCTCGCGGCGATGCGGCTGGGCGCGGTGCCGGTGCCGGTGTCCACCATGGTGACCGGCGCGGATCTCGGCACGATGCTCGCCGACTCCCGCGCCCGGCTGCTGTGCGTTTCGGTCCAGTTCGCGGCGGCCGCGCAGGAAGCCGTTGACCTGGCGCCGGAAGTGGCGCACGTGGTCGTGGACGGCGACGTCGACTTCGCCGCCCGGCCATCGGTGCACCACTGGAAGGCATTGTCCGGCGCCGATCCCGACCCGTCGCCGGCGTATGCGACGTGGGCGGACTCGCCCGCGCTCTGGCTCTACACGTCCGGCACCACCGGCCGCCCCAAGGGCGCGATGCACCGCCACGTCTCGGTCCGACACGTGGCCGACTGCTACGGCACCGGCGTGCTCGGTGTCGCGCCGACCGACCGGTGCCTGTCCGTTGCCAAGCTGTTCTTCGCCTACGGACTGGGCAATTCGTGTTTCTTCCCGCTCGCGGTCGGCGCCACGACGGTGTTGGAACCGGCCCGGCCGACGCCGACGGCGATCGCCGCGCGGGTGGTCGCCACCCGGCCGACGCTGTTCTTCGCCGTGCCCACGTTCTACTCGGCGTTGCTGGGCAGCGACATCCCGGACGACACGTTCGCGTCCGTCCGGCAGGGCGTGTCGGCGGGCGAGCCGCTGCCGGCGATCCTGGGCGCCCGGTTCGCCGACCGGTTCGGCGTGGAGATCCTGGACGGCATCGGTTCGACCGAGGCGCTGCACATCTTCCTGTCCAACCGCCCCGGCCGGGTCCACCCCAGCTCGTCGGGCACCCCCGTGCCCGGCTACCACGTCCAGATCCGCGACGACGACGACGTGCTCATCGAGGAGACCGGACGACCGGGCCACCTCTATCTGAACGGCCCGTCCACCGCGACCGGCTACTGGTGCCGGCACGAGACCACCCGCCAGGTGTTCCAGGGTGAGTGGCTGCGCACCGGGGACACGTACGTCCGCAACGAGGACGGCACGTACAGCTGCCTCGGCCGGTCCGACGACATGCTGAAGGCGGGCGGCATCTGGGTTTCCCCCGCCGAGGTCGAGGAGCGGCTGCTGGCCCATCCGGACGTGGCCGAGGTCGCGGTGGTGGCGGCACCGGACGAGGTCGGGATCGAGAAGCCGATCGCGTGCGTCGTGGCGGTGCCCGGACACGCGATCGACCCCGACGCGCTGACCGTGTGGTGCCGCGACGGCCTTGCCGCGTTCAAACGGCCGCGCCTGGTCATCCCGGTGGCCGAGTTGCCGAAGACCGCGACCGGCAAGATCCGGCGCAACGTCCTGCGCGAGCAGATGCGCGATTCCCTGACCGGGCCGACGGTCCGGATCGCCTGACCGATGCTGGACGGCGAGCTTCTTGTCGACGCGCACCTGCACGTGCCCCGCCTGTCCACGTTGAAGCCGGCGTGGCTTGCCTGGGCCGACCGGTTCTCCCGCGACCACGACTGGCGGTCCGCGTACTCCGCGTCCGGCGATCCGGTGCCCACGCGGCTGGATGCGTTGCTGGAAAAGGAAGGCGTCGACAGGGCGTTGCTGTTCTGTGAGTACAGCCCGCGTGCCACCGGCATCCAGCCGATCGAGGACAACTTGCCTGTCCTCAACCAGAACCCGACACGATTTCGCTTGGTGGCCAACGTAAATCCGCATCTACACCATCCAATTGTGTCCGAAGTGGAGCGACAGCTCGACCTGGGCGCGGTTGCGCTGAAGGTGCATCCGGTGCACGGCGGCTTCTCCCCGGCAGACCGGGAACTGTACGACGCGTACACGGTGTGCGCGGAACGTGGGGTGCCGGTGATCCTCCACTCGGGCACGTCGAGTTTCCCCGGCGCCAGGGCCCGATTCGGTGATCCCGCCCTGATGCTGGACGTGTTGGAGGACTTCCCGCAGGTGCAGTTCGTGTTCGCGCACGGCGGCCGGGGCTGGTGGTACGACACGGCGGCGTTCCTGGCGCTGGCCAAGCCGAACGTCTGGCTGGACCTGGCAGGTCTCCCGCCCGCCAAGCTCCCCGAGTACTACCAGCGGTTCGACCTGAAGCGCCTGGCCACCAAGTGGATCTTCGGCACCGACTGGCCCGGCGTGCCCGGCACGGCGGACAACGCCCGTGGCCTGACTCGACTCGGCCTACCCGACGACCTGGTGCGTGGCGTCTGGTCGGGCAACGCGGCCAAACTGTTCCCCGGCTTGGGTATCTGATCAGCCGGCCAGTTCGGCCCAGCGTCGCCTGGCCGTGTCGCGCCACTGGATGTGCCGGTCGTTGAACAGGATGGCGGCCCTGGTGCCGATCCAGTCCGGTGGCAGGAGTTCGCGCGGCAGTTGCGGATCGAGGAAGGGAAAGCGTCGCCAGGCCTGCACGAGCCGGGTCTGCGCGCACAGGACGGCGTCCGCGTCGGACAGGTCGGGCGTGGCGAACTCGTCGATGAACCCGGCGTAGCGCTGGGCGACCTCAGCCAGATCCCAGGCCGAGGTGACCATGTCCGCCTGCCGCCCCAAGGCACCGTAGGTGGCGACGAAGGACATGGCGTTGGTGGGCAGCGCCAGCTCGGTAAGAATCTGGTTGGCGTCCGATTCGGCGTCGGCATGCGGCGAGATCCAGACGCCGGGCGTCGGCGTTCCGAAGCCGGCCCAGCTCAGCTGGGTGCGCAGCGTGTGCCGGAGCTCGCGCATCGACTCGGGCACCGAG
>DASXXM010000522.1:0-3164 GCA_036503065.1 Pseudonocardiaceae bacterium
ACGATCTCGTTGAACACCGCCTGTCCGTTGCGCACCACCACCAGCTCGCGGGCGGCCCGAACCAGACCGGGATCGTCGGTGGCCTCGGCATAGTCGAACAGGACCTCGGCGCCGTCCGTGTACAGACGTCGACTCGCCAACGCATGGGACAGCCCGAACCTGGCGTCGAGTTGCTCAAGAGCCGGCCGGATCCGTTGCATGGGAACACCGCTGCGGCGGATCGCCGTCAGCACCGCGCCTTCGGCCAAGCCGATGAACGGAATAGCCGGCAGCCGCACCGCCTGACGAGGCAGTGTGGTGAGTATCGGCGCACCCACCACCTCACGCCGCCCCGGCGGCCGGTTCCGGTAACCATGAGCCCACGAGCTCAACGTGCTCGCCGGCACGTCCAGATAGCGGGCAGCCTCGGAAGCCGTGTACAGGGCCGTGGAGAACCGATCAACGGCGTCGGCACGCTCATCGACGATACTCACCCACGATCACCGTCCCCTCCCACTTCCGCCACACCACGACGCACAACACTACACAGCGTGGACACCCCACGACGGCATCGACACGGCGGCCGGTTAGTCGAGTAGGGCCAGGTTGATGGCGTTGGCCATGGTGGCGTAGCCGGCGTCGTTCGGATGCAGGTGGTCGCCGGAGTCGTCGGCCGGGAGCAACCGGGCCGGGTTGGCCGGGTCGCGTACGGCCTTGTCGAAGTCGATCACGCCGTTGAACGCGTGGCTGTTCCTGATCCAGCTGTTGATCGTTTGACGTTCGGATTCCACGGTTGGGGTCGAGTAGAAAGAGCCGCCGGCTGGGGTGAGGGTGGCGCCGATGATCCGCATGTCGTGCTGGTGTGCTGCCGCGATGATCTGGCGGTAGCCGTTGATGACCTGTTGTGCGGTCACGAAGGTGTTCGGGGCGGTGCAGCCCGAGTTGGGCTGGGTGGGGAATCCGAGGTCGTTGATGCCCTCCAGTAGGACGACGGTGTGGGCGTCGGCCTGCCTGGCCTGGTCGAGTACGTCTGCGTTCAGCCGGGACAGGGCGCTGATGCCGAAGCACACCGACGGGTTCAGCACCCGGTTTCCGCTGATCCCCTCGTTCAGTACGCCCGTCGGGCGGTGGGCGGCGATGAGGCGCCGCGCCAGCACGTCCGGCCACCGGCTGTTGGTGCCGGCCGTCGACTGGAAGCCGTCCGTGATCGAGTCGCCGAACGTGACGACGGCGCGTTGCGTGTCGGGCAGTGGCCGTACGTCCACTCCGGACAGGTAGTACCACGAGAACGTGTTCTGGGTGAACGGCTGCGCGGTCGGGTCGCTGACGTGATCGCCGGGTGTGGAGACGTAGTTGAGCTGCTCTGCCAGGGAGTGGTCGGTCGTGGGGCCGGTCGCGGTCGGGAAGAACAGGCTGACGGTCACGTTTTCCAGCGGGCTGACGTGGAGCGGCACCAGGTCGCTCAGGACGGAGCCGCCGGCCGGGAGCACGACACCTCGCCGGCCGTCGAACGTCACGCGGGCCGACTGGCCGGCGAGCGCCGCACCGGAGCCCTGCGCGGCGGCTGTCGCGTCCCCGATCGTCACCGCTCGGCCGCTGAACGTGTTGGACAGGCGGAGCCGGATCGCGCTGCCGCCGATACTGATGTGGACGATCTCGCGGACGGTCTGGTTGGCGAACCCGACCACGGACGGGTCGGTCGGACCGCTCAGCACGGCCGATGGCTGCTGTGGGCTGGCTGCCCAGGTGCCGACCCACGCCGTGTGCGGGGCGGCGCTGGCCGGGACGGCGGCCCCTGCGGTGATGGCGGCTGCCACAGCGAGACAGGAGCCGACGGCCAACAGACGGGTGCGGCCATGGGATGGACGGCGTGTCACGTGTCCTCCAGTCCAGAGCGGGCGGTCCGGACAATCATAACGTCTCGCCGGGCACGATCAATTGTATTACATGCAACACGAGGCAGTTTTCATGAACGATACATTCATCAGTATGGAAGTTCCTTCCGCCACACCGAAATGTGGTGTCGACTATCGCTGGTGAAAGGGCATGCGGTGTCGGCCGTGGACAGTTGTTTGATATGCTGTGTATAGCGTGTTACGTGGCTCTCGGGTTCTGTGGTCGGGTGTCTCCGACTATTCGGTGTAGTGCGGCGACGTGGCCTCGGTAGGCGGAGCGGCCGGTGTCGGTGAGGGCCAGCCAGAGGCGCTGTCGGGTGTCGCGTACGGCGCGGCGTTGGGTGACGTAGCCTGCATCGGCCAGCACGGCGATGTGCTTGCTGAGGGCGGACTTGCTGATGTCGAGCAGGGTGAGCAGGGTGCCGAACTCGATCTCTCGCACGGGGTCCAGCGCGGCGCACAGCCGCAGTCGGACCGGGGCGTGGATCACCAGGTCGAAACCGTCCTCGGTCGTGGTCTGCTCGACGTCCACCGGCCGACTCACGGGCGGGTGGCGCGGGCGCTCAGCCGGCGGGCGGTGCCCGCGAACAGTGCGAAGATCAGCACTGCAGTGGCCGCCGCTGCCAGGATCGGCGACCACAGGGCGAACCGGTACACGACGGCGTTCGCGAATATCAGGACGACCGGCGGCCCGTAAAGCAAACCCATCTCCCACCACCGCATCGCCGTACCTGTCCAGCCCTCGCAGACGCCACGCACCCGGCTCGCCCGGACTGCCACCAGGAACAACAGCGCCACGAGCGGGAGACCGGCGGCCAGGTCCCACCAGTCGGGCAACAACACCACGAACGGCGTCGTGGCCAGGCCTGCTGCCGTGGTGAGCCAGTACCACGCCGGATATCCGGTCCACGCCACGCGCGCTCTGGTCTGCTTCGCCGACGTCAGCGCGGCGGATGCCTCGGCCGCACTGATCAACCCGTTAGTTTCCATGACGGCAACTCTACGGTTTCCGTGACGGAAACACAAGGGGTGTGTCGTCCGGTGGCCGGCGCGCCCGACGATCGGAACCCGATGAGAAATCGCCAGAATCAATTGCGGGATGCGCAACAGTCTATCGGGTGAATGCGAAATTCGGCTGGATCTGATTGTCTTGGAGACAATTGATCTGACGAGTTCGGGAGGACGCATGGGCAGCACTGGAGCGCAGAAGCTCGTGACCGTGGTGTGGAGTGGATTGGCCGGGGAGGTGCGGCACGTCCGCAACCGGTGCGACCTCAGCCTTGAGGTCGT
>DASXXM010000523.1:0-1667 GCA_036503065.1 Pseudonocardiaceae bacterium
GTGTGATGGCGAGCGCCATCACACCCGCCTGCCCCGACTCACGACCTCCGTCGCGCCAGCCGCATCAGACCCGCGCCCGCGAACAGGGTGGTCAACCCCAGCGCTGCCAAGGGCAGGACCGTCGCGCCCGTCCACGCGAGCGGCGTACTGGCTGATGCCGGCGCGATCGGCGGGATCATCTCCGGCCGGGGCACCAGAACCCGGGCCGACGCGGGGTCGGTGAGCGTCGGCGGTGTGTCAGGATCGGCGCCGACCGGCCGGAACGCGGCCAGCGCGACGTTCCTCCTGCTCCCGGTCACGTTCGCGGTGGCACAGAACACATCCCGGCTGGTGCCGGCCCGCAGGTCCAGGATACCGGCGGCCGCCTCGCAACTCGGTTCGGCCGGGTCACGCACTGTCGCAGTGACATCGACCGTGCCGACGTTCTCCACCGTGATCCGCCAGTACGCCGTCGCGCCCGACGGCACTCTCAGCTCATCCGCCCATCGGCCGGCTCCGCCCGGACCGCAGTCCGCCGCCACGGGGGCGGCACAGACGTGTTTCGTCACGGTCAACCGTGCCACCCGCACGGCGGCACTGTCCGGCGGCGTGCTCACGGTGACCGGCGGCGCATCGCCCGGCCGCAGGTACCGGGCGAGGGCCGTGTTCGTCAGGTCCGCCGTGACGTTCCGGGTTGCGCAGTACAACCGTTGGAACTCTCCGGCATCCAACGAGAAGGGCACCGGCGGGACACACGAACGCTGCACGACGTCACGCAACGATATGCCGTTCACCCGCACGTCGCTGTCGTTGGTCACGGTGATCCGCCAGTACGCGGTCGCGCCGGGTTGGATGGTCATGACCTTGCCCCAGGTGCCGTCGCCGTCCGGACCGCAGTCGGCCCGTCGCGGGGACTGGCAAACCTCCTTGGTGACGATCAGGTCCGACACGTGGGCGGTGGCGCTGGACTTCGGCGTGCCGACCTGCGGAGTATCCGGTGGCGCGTCCGGGAGCGGATACGTCGCGCTCGCCGTGTTGGTGACGTCCGCCATCACGTCCGGTGTCACGCAATACAACGTCCGCGACGCGCCTGCCGCGAGATCGAAACCCGTGTCGGCGCAGTCCGGCTGTCCCTTATCCGCCAACGAGATCCCGGTCAGGTCCACCTCGCCGGCATTGGTGACGGTGATCCGCCAGAACGCCTGGAAGCCGGTGGGAATCGTCGCGCTGTCCGCCCACGGACCATCGCCACCGGCCGCACAGTCGGCCGGACGGGACGACAGGCAGACCTCCTTGTGCACCGTCAGGTCCGCCACGCTCACCGACGCCGCCGACGGCGACGTCGTGACCGGTGGGAAGTCCGGCGGCGTGAACGTCGCGGTGACCGCGTTGGTCATGCCCTTCGTCAGGTTCGTCGTCGCGCAGTAGAACTGGGTGGTCGCGCCCGCAGCCAGGTCGAACCCGCCCGCGGCCGCGGCGCACGATGGCTCGGCATCGTCGGCCAGCGTGACGCCGGTCAGGTCCAGGCTGCCGACGTTGGTCACGGAGATCCGCCAGTAGGCCGACCAGCCCGCGGCCACCGTCGCCGTGCCGGCCCACGGTCCGGCACCACCGGCCGCGCAGTCCACCGGGTTCGGCGAGCGGCACACCTCCTTGGTGACGACAAGTCCCGTGGTGTTCGCCGTCGC
>DASXXM010000524.1:0-2582 GCA_036503065.1 Pseudonocardiaceae bacterium
TCATGTTGGTGGCGAGGAGCTTGTCCACCATCGCGTTGCGGATGTCGGCCGCCCGGCCGACATCAGCGGATGCGGCGGCCAGGTCGGCCGGCGCGGTCGCGCTCTCGGCGGAGCCAACATCATGGTTTCGGAGTGTGTTCACCCGATTACTCTCCCAGCGGTGTTCTCAACGGTTTCCGGCGATAGGTCAGTCGACCAGCGCGCACCGACATCGCGATGGCTGTGATCACGAGCAGTACGGCGGCCAGCAGCCCGACCACCGTCCAGAGCGCGCCACTCCGGGTCGCGTGGATCGCCGCGCACCGATCGGGGTCGTTCTCCAGCAGAGGCAGGTAGCGCGGGTTCACCAAGCGCCGCAACCGCCGGGCGCAGACGGTGAGCAGGACCCGCAGCGCACCACGCTGGACGGGAACGTCGGTGTGGTGGAGACCTGCGGTGCTGCTCGGTCGGGGCACGGACAGCACCGCAGGAGCGTGATCAACCTCGCCGGCATCGAGACGGTTCGTCGGCCTAGGAGGTGCACACGACGGCGTCGTGGTCTGTGATGCCTGCATCTCCGCGATCACGATCGCTCCCCGGTGTGAGTCGGCGTCGGACGCGACTGTCCGTGTGCAGGTCAGGCATCACACGGCCTCGTCAACAGACGTTAGGTGCGCCCGAAACGGCGAACCGGGAGGATTTCTCTGGGGCCGTCGCGGCCGGCGATAGGAGTGTGACTCCATGCGAGGAATGACCGACGGCATGACGATCGGGGAACGGGTCGCGTTCTACCGGCAACGGCGAGGCTTGCCCCAAACGGTCCTAGCCGGCTTGGTGGGCCGGACCGAGGACTGGATGCGGAAGGTCGAGCACGACGTTCTCCCGCTGGACCGGTTGTCGGTGCTGCGTCGGCTGGCGTACGCCTTGGACGTCTCGATCGGTGACCTGATCGGCGAGCCAGTTCTGATGGACTGGTTCGACGAACCGGGCCGCCGCACCATTCCCGCGCTGCGGGTGGCGCTGATGGACCACCGCCAGTTCCTCACCGGCTCCTACACCGGTGATCCGGTCCGATTGGACGCGCTGGCCCGCGACATCGCCGAGCAGTGGAACGACTACCAGAACTCCCGCTACGCGCGGCTCACTCAGCGCCTGCCCCTCCTGATCACCGACGCGCAGGCCGCATGCCAGCAGTACGCCACCGGTAGCGCCGTTGGTAGTGACAACGGCTTGCGCGCGCACGAACTGGCCGCCAGCGTCCATCAGTTGGCCACCGCGCTTCTGACCAAACTGGGCGAGGCCGACCTGGCCGCGATCTCCGCGACCAGGGGCCTGGCCGCGGCTAACACCAGCGGCAGCGCGCTGATGATCGGGTCGCTGTACCGGTCGGTGGCCCACGCCCTGCTGTCCATCGGCGAGTTCGAGCAATCCGCCGCCTTGTGCCGCGCCGCCGCCGACTACCTGCAACCCGGCCTGCGCACGGCCTCGCCGGAATACCTGTCGGTGTACGGGATGCTGCACCTGGTCGGCACGGTCGCCTCATCCCACCGGGAGGACCGCGGCGACACGATGGCGTTCCTGGCCGAAGCCGACGAGGCCGCCACTCGGCTCGGTGGGGATGCCAACCACCTGTGGACGGCGTTCGGCCCTACCAACGTCGCGATCCACCGGGTGACCGCCGCAATGGAACTCGGCGATGTTCAGGTCGCCGTGGACCTCGGCCCCCGCATTGATACCGGCGCCCTGCCGACCGAACGCCGCGTCCGGCACGCTATCGAAACCGCTCGTGCCTATGTGCGATGGAACAAGGCCGACGACGCGCTCGCGCTGCTGCTGCGCGCCGAACAGGACGCCCCGGAACAGGTCCGTTATCACCGGCTGTCGCGCAACCTCGTGCGGGAGATGATCCGGCTGCCTCGCCCGCCGTCCCGCGCGGTCGAACTCGCGTACCGGATGGGCGTGCACAGCACCGACCCGCGCGAACCGTAAGGTCAATGCCCATGACGACCAGCACGGCCATCCCGCAGGATCTGCGCGGCGACGTGCAGACCCTGTGGGCCTACCACGACATGCACCACCAACCGCGCCCGGTCGAGGTGTGCATCGGCCTGGGCAGCCACGACCTAGGCGTGGCCACCTACACCGCCGAGCTGTACCACCGGGGCCTGTTCGGTCGGATCGTGTTCACCGGCGCTAACGCGCCCACCACGATCGAGAGGTTCCCACGCGGCGAGGCCCTCCACTACCGCGAGCACGCGATCAGCCTCGGCGTGCCGGCCGACGCGATCAACGTCGAGACCGAGGCGACCAACACCAGCCAGAACCTCACCTACAGCCGCGCCGTGCTGGCCCACGCCGGGATCACGCCGACGTCGGTGCTGCTGATCTCCCGGCCCTACCAGCAGCGCCGGGCGTACGCGACCTGTCGGAAGGTGTGGCCCGAGGTCGAGGTGCTGTGCGGTTCTCGGCCTCTGCCGCTGGACGAGTACCTCGACAGCATCGGCGACGTCGACCGCGTGATCAACATGCTGGTCGGGGACACCCAGCGGATCACCGTCTACGCTGAGCGGGGTTTCGCGATCGATCAGGACATCCCCGCTGAG
>DASXXM010000525.1:0-4542 GCA_036503065.1 Pseudonocardiaceae bacterium
CGGATCATTCGGTCACCAGCAGTTCGGCCAGGTCCGTCACGACGGTGTCGGCGCCGTGGTGCCGCAGTTCGTCCGCCTGCCCGACGCGGTCCACGCCGACCACACAGCCGAAGTTGCCCGCGCGGCCCGACGCCACACCGGCCAACGCGTCCTCGAACACGGCCGCGGTCGACGGCGGCACGCCCAATGCCTTGGCGCCGGCCAGGTACGTGTCCGGCGCCGGCTTGCCGGCCAGGTGCTCACGTTCGGCGACGATGCCGTCGATCCGGGTGTCGACGTACCGGTCCAGGCCGGTGCTGGCCAGGACCTGCGCGCAGTTGGCGCTGGAGGACACCACGGCGACCGGCATCCCGGCGGCGCGCACGGCCCGCAGGAACCGCACCGAGCCCGGGTAGACCTCGACGCCGTCGTGCTCGATCTTGTGCAGTACCAACTGGTTCTTCCGTTCGCTCAGCGCGTGGACGGTCTCGGCGTCCGGTGGATCGTCCGGCCCGCCCGCCGGCAGGTCGATGTTCCTGGAGCGCAGGAACGCGCGGGTGCCGTCCGCGCGGGGCAGGCCGTCGACGTAGGCGTCGTAGTCGGCGACCGGGTCGAACGGCACGAACTTCGCGCCGGTGCGCTCGGCTCTCGCGCGCAGGTACTCGTCGAACATCTCCTGCCAGGCCGCGGCGTGCACCGTCGCGGTCTTGGTCAGTACCCCGTCCAGGTCGAACAGGCATGCCGTGATGCCCTTCGGCAGTCGCGGCCGGTCAGTCTCGGCGGTCATGCCTCCCCCTTCGGTTGGCCACAGGCGGGACGGTACTAGCCGCTGAACCGCTCCGCCGCCGCGCCGGCCAGGCGGCCGGACGGCAGTGTGCGATCGCACAGCACGAGGGCCAGATACCGGGCGGGGCCGGACACCGTGGTGCCGGTGCCGAACGATCAGTCCAGGTCGTCGGCCCGCAGTTCGATCCCGGTCAGGTCGATGCCGAAGTGCTTGCGGGATGCCGGTTTCGTGACGCCGTCCAGGACCACGCGCAGCCGGTCGGGCGGGATCGGCTGATCGATGCCCAGCGCGACGGTGATGTCGAGACCGTGGATCACGTCGTGCACGAGCGCGCCCTCGAAGCCGCCGCCCGGCGGCCGCCACGGGTTGGTGATGTTGTCCCGGACGGCCGCCGCGAGCCGTGCTCCGGAAACCTTGGCGTCCCGGCGGGCACATCGGTCGGACATCCGGTCGAAGCGCAGGCCCGACCGGGCCAGTTCGGCCAGGAGCCGGCCGGTTGAGTACCGGAACGGCATGGTGAGGTGCGCGACCACCTCGCGGACCCGCCATCCCGCGCACAGTGTCGGCGCGTCCCAGGAGTCGTCCGGCAGACCCGCCAGCAGGTCGGCCAGTTCTCGGCGGTTCGCCGCGAGTTCCGGGCGCAGGTCGGCGGTCATCGCCTGTTCCCGGTCCGGAGCTCGACCAGGTAGGCGGCGCAACGGTCGAGCGAGGACTTGAAGCCGGCCTGCGCTTCCGGGGTGAGGTACGCCGCCGGCACGTTCGCCTGGTGGATGCGTATCTCGGTGCGCGAGTCGCCGAGGTCGGTGAAGGTGGACGTGGTGGTCATGTCGTCCTCGACCCAGACGAGGCGCTCCGGTTCGACGACCTCGACGAAGATCCCCTTCGACGGGTACTCGGTGCCGTCCGCGTCGTTGACCATGACGGTCTGGAAGACGCCGCCCGGCCGCGGGTCGACGATGATCTTGTCGATCGGGGTGTGCACGCCGTCCGGGCCCCAGAAGTGGGTCAGGTGCTTCGGGTCGATCATGCAGCGGAAGACGAGCTCGCGCGGCGCGTCGAAGACCCGGGTGAAGACGAGTTCGTTGGTGTTACTCATGATCATTGGTTCCTTCTGCTGTCGACTGTTGGATGTCGCGCAGGTGATGGTCGAGCTTATCGAACCGTTCGGTCCAGATCCGCCGGTTCTCCTCGATCCAGCTCACCGCCGAGTCGAGCGGGCCCCGTTCCAGATGGCAGGGACGGAACTGCGCGTGCCGGCGGCGCGAGATGAGCCCGCACCGTTCGAGCACCTTCAGGTGTTTGGAGATGCCCGGCAGGGTCATGTCGAATGGCGCGGCCAGTTCGTTCACCGTGGCGTCTCCCTTGGCGAGGCGGCTGACGATCGCCCTGCGCGTCGGGTCGGCCAGCGCGGCGAACGCGGCGTCGAGTTGGTTCTCGGTCAGGGTCATCCGGCCTCCTTCCGACGCTACTTCACCACATGGTTATTTAGCTGCCAAGTTAACTATGGACGTTCACTCGTTTGGAGTAACAACAGATGACCGAGACAGGCGTAGTCTGGAGTCATTCCAGATTAGCCCGTCAGGCACGATGGGTGAGCGGTACGGCTCCTGGCGCCTGCATCCCTCCTTAGGCCAGGAGCCGTACCGCGAGAATCGGGGATAACGTATGAAGCCCGCCGGGACCTCGCCCCGGCGGGCTTCTTCACGATCGCTGAGGAGTCTGTTGTGGACATGGCGAAGCGCTTGGCGGGCAAGGTAGCCCTGATCACCGGTGCCGGCACCGGGATCGGCGCGGCCACCGCACGCCGGTTGGTCGCCGAGGGGGCCAACGTGGTGCTCTGCGGCAGGCGACCCGACCCGCTCCGCGAGGTGGCCGCCGAACTGGGCGACGCCGGTTTCGTCGCACCGGGCGACGCGGCACGAACCGAGGACGCCCAGCGGGTCGTCGCCGACGGCGTGCGGCGGTACGGGCGGCTGGATCTGGTGGTGGCCAACGCGGGCGGCCACGGCCTGGGCACCGTGGCCGAGACCAGCGACGAGGCATGGCGGGAATCCCTGGACACCAACCTGAACAGCGCGTTCGTCACCATCCGCGAGGCGCTGCCGCACCTGGTCGAGCAGGGCGGTTCGGTGGTCGTCGTGTCGTCGCTGGCCGGCCTGTTCGCCGGCCCGGGGGTGGCCGGCTACGTGACCACCAAGCACGCGCTGATCGGCCTGACCCGCTCGCTGGCCCGCGACTACGGCCGGCGCCGCGTGCGGGTGAACGCACTGTGCCCCGGCTGGGTCCGCACGCCGATGGCGGACGAGGAGATGGACGAGCTCGGTGCCACCCGCGGCCTGGACCGCGAGGCGGCATACCGGCTGGTCACCCAGGACACGCCGTTGGGCCGGCCGGCGACGTCGGCGGAGATCGCCGGCATCGTGGCGTTCCTGCTGTCCGACGACTCCGCGGCGATGACCGGTTCGGTCGTGACCGCCGACTCCGGCGCGTCCGCGACGGACCTGCCGACGATCGCCTTCGCGCCCTATCCGGAGAATCCGCTCTGACGACAGGAAAGCGGGCTCGCGGCTCCAGCTGCCGCGCACGTTCGCTCTGCGGGTCGGGTGGGCTGCCGGTGACTCGACCGTCAGCCGCGGTGACAGCTGGACGAATATTTTTTGTGTTATGTGCTCGGGTTCCGGAACCGGGGCCAGCTGCGCTGATTCGGTTGCAACGATCGTTCCTGGCCCGTATTCACAGGTGACAGCGCTGGTAGCCGGCTTGACAGGTCTTTTCCGTAACGCTCATGCTACGCACTGAGAGCGCTCTCACCGCCGCTGACGCAACCCCGGCGTAGGGCGCGCGCCCGTGCCCGCAATCGTGCTGGAGAAACCATGAAACTCCGCTCCTCCGACGCAATGACGCGACGGAGACTGCCCCGAACACTGCCAACGGTAATGGCCGCACTGGTTTTGCTCTGCATGGCCATCTACACCATCGTCGTCACCGGGCCCGCCGCCCACGCGGCCGCCACCCTGTTGTCGCAGGGCAAGCCGACCACCGCGTCGTCCAGCGAGAACGCCACGTTCCCGGCCGCCAACGCCACCGACGGCAACACCGGCACCCGGTGGTCCAGCGCCTTCAGCGACCCACAGTGGCTCCAGGTCGACCTCGGCTCGACCGCGAGCATCAGCCAGGTGGTGCTGAACTGGGAGGCCGCCTTCGGCAAGTCGTTCCAGATCCAGACATCCCCGGACGCGGCGAACTGGACGACCATCTTCTCGACGACCACCGGGACCGGCGGCGTCCAGACGCTCAACGTGACCGGCACCGGCCGCTTCGTCCGAATGCTCGGCACCGCCCGCGGCACCGCATTCGGCTACTCGCTGTGGGAGTTCCAGGTGTTCGGCTCGGTGAACGCGGCCGGCTGCGGCACCACCAACGTCGCGATCAACCGGCCGACGACCGCCTCCTCCACCGAGAACGCCACGTTCCCGGCCGCCAACGCCACCGACGGCAACACCGGCACCCGGTGGTCCAGCGCCTTCAGCGACCCACAGTGGCTCCAGGTCGACCTCGGCTCGACGCAGTCGGTCTGCCAGGTCTCGCTGAACTGGGAAGCCGCCTTCGCCACGGCGTTCCAGATCCAGACATCGCCAGATGCCGTCAACTGGACCACGATCTTCTCGACCACCACCGGGACCGGCGGCATCCAGACGCTCAACGTGTCCGGCTCGGGTCGCTTCGTCCGAATGAACGGCACCGCCCGCGGCACGCAGTTCGGCTACTCGCTGTGG
>DASXXM010000526.1:0-6284 GCA_036503065.1 Pseudonocardiaceae bacterium
GTGTCCCCGAGGCGGGTGAGCCCACCGCCGACGACGGCGATCTCGGCCCCGAACCGGCTGGCCGCCTCGGGCAGCAGCGCGCCGACCGTGGCGAAGCCCACCAGCACCACGTCGGCCACCCGGTCGTACCGGGCGGTCAGCGCGGTTTTGGCGGCCGCGGTCAGGCCGGGGTGCACGGGTGGCAGCACGGCGCTCGCGGTCCAGCTGTCCAGATCGGTGGCCAGGTCCAGCAGCGAGCCGTGTTCCACCACCCGGCCGCCGTCCAGCACGGCGACGTCGTCGCAGGCCTTCCGGATCACGGCGGCGTCCCGGGTGACCAGCAGCACGGTCACGCCCAGTTCGGCGCGCGCCCGGTCCAGCACGGCCAGCACGGCGCCGGACTCGTTCTGGTCCAGTCCACTGGTGGGTTCGTCGGCGAGCAGCACGGTGGCGCCGCTGGCCAGTGCCCGCGCCAGACCGACCCGCCTGCGCTGGCCGTCGGACAGCGTGTCGAGCTGCTCGCCGGCCCGTTCGTTGAGGCCGGCCAGGTCCAACAGTTCGGCCACCTTGGCGCGTCGGGTCGGCCCGGCGACGCCGGCCTGTTCCAATGGCAGGGCGATGTTGCCGGCGGCGGTGCGCTGGCCGAGCAGGGTCCGGTCCGGCGGCAACAGCGCGATCTGGCGACGGGCCTGCCGCAGTTGCGTGGTGCCCAGCGCCATCAGGTTGGTGCCGCCGACGCGGATGGCGCCCCGGTCGGGTCGTTCCTGGAGGGCGACGCAACGGGCCAAAGTGGACTTGCCGGCGTTGGCCGGCCCGACGACGCCGTAGAGGGCGCCCTGCGGCACGTCCATGGTGACGTCGTCCAGCGCCACCACGGGTCCGGTATGCCCGGCAAAGGATTTGGTCAGATTCTCTACTGTGATCATGGCTTACTCCTGGACAGCACACGAACGCGCCGGATCGTCGGCGTGGTCGGGTGGTGAATGTTGATCGCCCTGGTTGCGGGCGCAGCAGGATCCCGTGGCGCGAATGGGTACTACGCGTCAGCCACGACAGCCTGTCGCGGTACGGCGGCACTGGTCGACCGTCCGGCGGCGGGTGAGGTCCACGACTCCTCCATCGGTCCTGGCGTTAGCACCTGCCCGAATCGGGTGGTTGCTGCGGCTTCTGCGGGCCAGGTCCCTCAGCCGCTCTGGATGGTCCAACCAGTACAGCCGATGAACCGCCCAAATGGCAAGCGGTCAACCGGGTGCACCGACATACGTCACACGGCTGTCAGACACCTCAGGACAGCGCAGGTCAGGCCTTACCCGACCCCTCAGCCACCAGGGCGAGCCGCGCGAAATCGGTGACGTCCAGTTGTTCCCCGCGCGCGCCGGGCGACAATCCGGCCGCGCGCAGCAGTTCGGCCGCGGCGTCCGCCGACCCGGCCCACCCGGCCAGTGCCGCCCGCAGGGTCTTGCGTCGTTGCGCGAACGCGGCGTCCACCAGCCCGAACACGGCGTCCCGGGACACGTCGGCAGGCGTCGGCCTGCGCGTGAACGACACCAGGGCCGAGTCCACGTTGGGCACCGGCCAGAACACCGACCGGGACACCGTGCCGGCGCGACGCACGTCGGCGTACCAGGCGGCCTTGACGCTGGGTATGCCGTAGGTCCGGCTCCCCGGCGCGGCGGCCAGCCGGTCGGCCACCTCGGCCTGGACCATCACCAGGCCCTTGTGCAGCTGCGGCAACTCGGCCAGCAGGTGCAGCACCACCGGCACGGCCACGTTGTAGGGCAGGTTGGCCACCAGGATCCCCGGCGCGAGCGGCAGCTCGGTCGCGGTGACGGCCAGCGCGTCGGCCGCGACGACGTGCAGCCGCTCGGCCCGCCCAGGCGCCCGCTCGGCCACCGTGACCGGCAGGCGGGCTGACAGCACCGGGTCGATCTCCACGGCCACCACGGCCCGCGCGACGGCCAGCAGTGCCAACGTCAGGGAGCCGAGCCCCGGCCCGACCTCCAACACCACGTCGTCGTCGGACAGTCCGGCGGCGGCCACGATCCGACGCACGGTGTTGGCGTCGTGCACGAAGTTCTGCCCGAGCCGCTTGGTCGGCCGCACATCGAGCGAAGCGGCCAGGGCGCGGACATCCGCCGGGCCGAGCAGGGCGACCTCGGCGTTCACCCAGGAGACATTACCGGTGCCCGACAATCCGCCCGGCCGCCCGTCCACAGGCCCGTCCAGTTGTCCACAGGCACCGCGCGGCAGGCCGCGCCGATTTTGCCGATTGACTAGGCTTGAAAAGGGCCGTAGCCCCCGGTGAGGGCGGGGACTGCCTCCGGCGCGGCGAATGATCTTGCCACAAATGATCTTGCCGCGCTTGGATCGTGCAGCATTCCGGGCCGGGTGTCACCGAGTGGTCAGTGGATGCCCAGGATCGTGGCGCATTCCCACGGCTCGTAGCCGCGCGCGGCCCGGACCTTGTCCGCGATCGCGATCTGCTCCGCCTTGGTGGCCAGGTCGGCCCGCTGCGCGTACACCGCGCCGCCGTTGGACAACCAGGTCGCCTCGTTGAACTGCAGGCCGCCGTAGTAGCCGTTGCCGGTGTTGATGCTCCAGTTGCCGCCGGACTCGCACTGCGCGATGCGGTCCCACACCACGTCGTCCGGCAGCGGCATGGTGCCTTCTCTGACGACCTTCGGCACCGGCTGCAGCGTGACCTGGACCGTGATCTGCTCGCGCTTGCTTTCCCTGCCGTTGACCTGGGTCACGCGGTAGGTGACGATCTGCGAGCCGGCCGCGCCAGGGTTGACGACCGTCTCGACACCCTCGCTGACGGTCGGGTCCGCGATCTTCTGCACCGGCGCCGGAATGCTCTGCGTGACGGTGATCACCGACACGCCGGTCCGGCTGATCAGGATCTGCATGCCGGCCGTGACCGGGACCTGCAGGCCCGGGTTGACCGAATCGCTCGGGCCGATGGCGATGTGCTGGGCCCGCAGGACATCCGCGACGGTGGCATCGGTCGTGGTCAGGGTCGCCGGAGCGCCGGCACCGTCGATCATGGTGACCGACTTCGGGGTGCGGATGGCGACGGCCATGCCGGCCAGCGGGATCTGGCTGCCGGGGCCGGTGGACACCCACGCGCCTCCGGTGACCATGTTGAGCTGGCGCAGCGCGTCGCCGACGGTCTGGGCGCGGGTCCAGTGGTCCTGGGCCACGCCGTCGACGGTCAGCCGCAGCTGGCGGCCCCGCTCCAGCATGATCTTGCCGCCGTCGGTGATCGGCGCGTTCGGGGACGGCGACAGCGCGTCGTGCGGGCCGGCCTTGATGCCCTGGTCGCGCAGCACGGCGCCGACGGTCTGGTCGTACGTCCGGATGTGGGTCGCTTTACCGTCCACATCGACGGTGACGTCCTTGTCCATCGCCATGGCCATCGCGCCGCCACCGGTGGCGGACAACAGGATGGCGGCGATGGTGGCCTTGAGGAACCGCTTCTTCCAGCGCTTGCCGGCGGTCTCGACCGGCGTGTCGTCGCCGGGGATCCGGAGCTGCGGTTCGGCCGCGGACTCCGCGGCGAACATCGCTTCGAGTTCGTCGTCGATGCGCGGGAGCAGCATCGTCTCGGCGTTGATCATCGAGATCAGCGCGTCGACGTCGAGGTTGGCGGTGGCGAGGACGTCGTCGGCATCCGGGCCGAGCACGTCCAGCACGTCTGCCGTGGTGACCGTGAACGCCGAGGTGGCGCTGATCTCCACCGGGCGCTCGGCAACCGCGGTGGCGGCGAAGACCTGTTGTGCGTGGTAGCCGGGCGGGTAGCCGCCGCCGAACCAGTCGGTCTCCGTCGTCATGCCGTTACGCGTGCCGGACATGGTCCGTCTGCGATAGTCACTGCTCGCACTCACAGGGCCGATTCCTCCATACGCGTTCCGCGCGGGTGTGCGGGTCGAATCCATCCGTCTAGCTCGATGTCCTCGAAGTCCCGTCCTCCTCGGTGCGCGGTACTCGGTGGTGCTCCAGCTCCCCGTAGCGATCGTGTGTCCCGGTCCGCCTTCGTTGGCGGCACGGCCCCGACACGACGTCTGCTCGACTGCGGGCTACCCCCGGTCGGTCCAGCTTGGGCCGTTAGGGGCATCGGTCACGGGACCGTAACGGGTTTCCGGGGGTTGCGCAAACACCCCGGTGAACATCCGTGCCATTCATCACACTACAGAGTGACTCAACCGCTACACACGGGGTCATGATTGGGCCACCCGGTCTAGACCAAACACCCGTTCGGCAGTCGAACGGAGAGTATTGCCGAATTCGATGTCACTCACGCCGCGTAGCTGTGCCAACGCCCGAACGGTGTACGCGGCGCAATACGGCTCATTCGGCCGACCACGAAACGGATGCGGCGTGAGAAACGGCGCATCCGTTTCGACGAGCAACTGTGAAGAAGGCACCAATGCGGCCGACTCGCGCAGTGCCGGCGCGTTGCGGAAGGTCACCGTGCCGGAGAACGACAGTACGTAACCGGCCGCCACGCACCGTCGGGTCATCGCGACGTCCCCGGAGTAGCTGTGGAAGATGACGGTCTCCGGCGGGCCCTCGTCCTCCAGAATGGACAGCACGTCCTCGTGCGCGTCCCGGTCGTGGATCATCAACGGCTTGCCCACCTGCTTGGCAAGCTCGATGTGCCAACGGAAAGCGGCCCGCTGATCGTCCGGTGTGGAGTAGTCCCAGTAGTAGTCCAAACCGGTCTCGCCGATGGCCACGACGCGCGGATGGACCGCGAGCGCCGTCAGCGTGGCGCGGTCGCCGTCGGTGAACCGGCCGGTCCTGGTCGGGTGCAGCGCGACGGCGGCGAACACCCGTTCGTCCCACGTGGACGCCTGCACCGCCCAGCGTGCGGCCGGCATGTCGTCCGCGACCGTCACCACCCGGTCGATGCCGGCCGCGGCAGCCCGATCGAGCATGGCACGCACACCATCAGGGTCCTGGGCGCCGCAGGCGTCCAGGTGTGTGTGCGCGTCGAGCACCGACACCGGAAGGCGTTCCGGTACCGGCGGCAGCTCACCCTCGCGGCGGCTCACTTCTCGATCGGCGCGAAGTCCGGTCCGGTCTCGCCGAGCGACGGATCGAGCTTCTGGAACAGCGGCGTCGGCTTGTCCAGCGGCCGGCCGACCTCGATCGGCGTCGACTCCCAGCGTGCCTGCTCCGCGGCGTAGTCGCCGGTCAGGATGGGGTAGCGCCGGTCGGGCAGGTCCAGGTCGTCGACCTCCCGGATCTCCGGCTGGGCCGCCCAGACACCGGTGCCACCCAGCGCCTGGTGCACCTGCTGCGCGGAATGCGGCAGGAACGGCGTGAACATCGTGTTCACGTCCGACACCACCTGCAGGGCCGTGTGCAGGATCGTGTCGCGCCGCTCCGGGTCGTCCTTGCGCTTCCACGGTTCCTGGTCGGAAAGGTACTTGTTGGCGGCCTGCGCGACCCGCATGACCTCGCCCATCGCGGCACGGAACTTGGCGCGCCGCAGGTTCTCGCCGACCACGGCGAACGCGTTGCGGGACAACGCCTTCAGCTCCTCGTCGGCCGCGACGGGCCGCGTCGGGGCGGGCACTGCGCCGACGTTCTTGTTGGCCATCGAGATGGACCGGTTGACCAGGTTGCCCCACTCGTTGGCCAGCTCGAAGTTGGTGCGCCGCACGAACTCGTCCCACGTGAAGTCGACGTCCTGCGTTTCCGGCCCGGCGGCCGCGATGTAGTAGCGCAGGCTGTCCGGCCCGAACTCGCGCAGGAAGTCCTGCACGTAGATGACCCGGCCGCGCGACGTCGAGAACTTGGAGCCGCTCATGGTGAGGAACTCGCTGGACGCGATCTCGCTGGGCAGGTTCAGCGTGCCGTACGCGCCCGGCTGTCCTCCATGGTCGCCCGCGCCGTTGTGGCCCAACAGCAGCGCCGGCCAGATCTGGGCGTGGAACGTGATGTTGTCCTTGCCCATGAAGTACACCGCGCGCGCGGCCGGATCGTTCCACCACTTCTGCCAGGCGTCCGGATCGCCGGACCGGCGGGCCCATTCCACGCTGGCCGAGAAGTAGCCGATCACCGCGTCGAACCAGACGTAGAACTTCTTCATCGGCTGGTCGCGCCACCCGTCGAGCGGGATCGGGATGCCCCAGTCGAGGTCCCGGGTGATCGGGCGGGGCCGCATGTCGTCCACCAGGTTCTGGGTGAACCGCAGGACGTTGGGCCGCCAGTCGGTCTTGGTGGCCAGCCACTTGCCCAGCGTCTCGGTGAACGCGGGCAGGTCGAGGAACAGGTGCTCGGTCTCCACGAACGCC
>DASXXM010000527.1:0-4462 GCA_036503065.1 Pseudonocardiaceae bacterium
CGGGCGTCGAGTTATCCACAGGGAGCTTGAGCTGTCCACAATCGCCAGGATGTTGTCCACCGGTTGTGCACAGCGTGTTGTGGATGGGCGGTGTGGTGTGGATGGGACGGGTGTTACGCCGGGGCACCGACCTGCTTGGTGACCTTCGCGGCGAAGTAGTCGCCGCCCTTGGGCAGCGGGTCGTCGGTGCCCCACCGTCGGGCGCGGTCGACCGGAACCAGGCGCGGGATGTGCTTGCGACAGTGGATGTAGGCCTCGACCACGTTCACCAGGACCCAGCGCTCCGGGGTGCGGCCCCGTTCGGTGTCCACCGGGAGCGCGGGGTGCTCACCGCGCAGCACGGCGTCCTCGACGATGCTGGCGTTGCCGTTGACGTGCAGGCCGATCAGGTCGGTGACGAAGTCCACCAGCAGCACGCCGATCCTCGGGTTCTCGCTGATGTTGCCCAGGCTGGCCAGCACGCCGTTGCCGCGGTACTCGGGGTAGGCGAGGGTGCGGTCGTCGAGCACCTCGATGAAACCGGGCGGCCCGGTGCGCAGCGAACAGTCGCACTCGCCGTTCGCGTCCGCCGTGGCGACGAACGCCATGTCCATCCGGCCGACGAACTCGGTCATCCTCGGGTTGAGGTGGTCGAGGACCTGGTCGGCGTAGAAGCGGTCGGCGCGGGCCGCGGTGCCGTAGGCGGCCTGGAGCAGGTGCTCACCCGCGGAGCCGGGCAACTCGTGGCCGTGGCAGACAAGGGGATCGTCCGGTTCGTCTGTGGTGGTGGTCACACGCTGGTCAGGAGCTTGCCGACGCTGGTCGGGGCGGGTGTCGAACCGGGCATCCGGGACTTCTGGCGGTGAATCGGACAGCTCGAGCCGCAGCACGTCCGCGTCAGCCGTCCCGGTCGGGGTGGGTGAGGCCGATGTCACCAGGACACCCAACACGGGAATCATGATCAACTCACCATCCGGAAGCCAGGTTCGCCCATTGGTCTTAGTGGTGCGTGCTGACAGTCACCGGATATCACTCGAACGTGCAGTCAAGTCCCCTAACCCGCCATAGTCGAGTTAGGGTCAAGCGGTCGGGGGAAGCCGGATCGCCGCAGGGGAGTCTTGCCGACGCCCCACGTTAAGGTGGAGACTTCGCCCCGACCATGACAGCGAACGCCGTAGTCAGCCCAGTGCCGTCCCAGCCGCCCAAAGGCCAGCAACCGCCGTCCGGCGCAGCCGCGATGGTGCGTCTGGTCAGGGAAAGCTGGGCGCGGATAGAAGCACGCCAGGATGAGATCGCGCAATTCTTCTACGGCATGCTCTTCAGCCTCAATCCGGCCATTCGGGACATGTTTCCGATCAACATGGAAGTCCAGCGCAGCCGGTTGATGCGGTCCCTGGTCCACCTCGTGCAGATGATCGACCGCCCCGACGAGCTGATGCCGTTCCTGCGCCAACTCGGCCGCGACCACCGGAAGTTCGGCGTGGTCAGCGCCCAGTACGAGTCGGTCGGCACGGCGCTGCTCGCGGCCATCAAGCGACACAGCGGCAACTACTGGACCACGCCGGTCGAGCGGGCGTGGGCCGAGGCCTACACCGTGATGGCACGGGCGATGCTGGAGGCCGCCGCGGCCGACGAAGGTCCGGCGTTCTGGCCCGCCCAGGTGATCGACCACCAGCGCCTCGGCTGGGACCTGGCCCTGCTGCGCGTGCAGCCGGACTACCCGGTGTCCTTCCAGGCCGGCCAGTACGTGAGTGTCGAGGTGCCGCAACGACCGCGGCTGTGGCGCTACCTGTCGCCCGCCAACGCGCCGCGCGAGGACGGTGTCCTGGAATTCCACGTCAGGGGCGTGTCGGGCGGCTGGGTCAGCCGGGCCATCGTGGCGCACGGCCAGGTCGGCGACATGTGGCGGATCGGGCGGCCACTGGGCCGGCTGGCCGTGGACCGCAAGGCCGACCGGGACGTGCTGATGGTGGCGGGTGGCACCGGGATCACCACGATGCGGTCGCTGCTGGAGGACCTGGCCCAGTGGGGCGAGAACCCGAGGGTGCACCTCTTCTACGGCGGCCGGTCCGAGGACGATCTCTACGCCCTCGACGACCTGCACCAACTGGCCAGCACCAACCCGTGGCTGACGGTCGTACCGGTGCTGGAGCAGAACCCCGGCAGTCGCAACGCCGAGCACGGCACGCTGGCCGACATCGTCACCAAGTACGGGGCGTGGGCCGACCGGGACGTGCTGGTGGCCGGCTCACCGGCGATGATCCGCTCGACCGTGTCGCGGATGCTGGTGGCGGGCACGCCACTGGACCGGATCTCGTACGACCCGTTCACGATCGACTGACCCCGGTTTCTAGCGCCGCCTCGGCTGCGGCTGCCACACCACGAGGGCCGTCTGCCGCCGGACCGGCACCAGGTCGCGCCGGTACGAGGCGTGCACCGCGGCCGCGGCACCCTCGGCGGCCGCGTGCGCGGCGGCCAGTTCCTCCGCTAACTCGGCCACCCGGCCGCGCAGCGCGTCGACCTCGTTCTCCAGCTCGATGATCCGCTTGATGCCGGCCAGGTTCACACCGTCCTCTTGGGACAGTCGCTGCACCTCGCGCAGCACCGCGATGTCACGGGCGGAGTAACGCCTGCCGCCGCCCGCGGCTCGGCCCGGACTGACCAGGCCGAGCCGGTCGTAGCTGCGCAGGGTCTGGGCGTGGAGCCCGGACAGCTGGGCGGCGATCGAGATCACGAAGACCGGCGAGTCCTCGTCGGTGCCCGGCGGGAACAGCGCACGGATGTCGATCTTCATCAGACACCACCAGAGTCCAGCAGTTTGTTCAGCTCGGCGCGCGGGTCCTGATCCTGGGTGGCCGCGGCGAACTCGGCCAGCGCGGCGGTGGCCGCGTCGGGCAGCTTCGCCGGCACCGTCACCTGGACGGTGACCAGCAGATCGCCGGTGCGGCCGTCCCGTTTGGCGATGCCGCGGCCACGGACCCGCAGGATGCGGCCGCTCGGCGTGCCGGGCTTCACCTTCAGCGACACCTTGTGGTCGTCGTCCAGCGTCGGCACGGTCAGCGTGGTGCCCATGGCCAGTTCCGGAAACGTCACCGGAACGGTCAGCGTGAGGTCGTTGCCGGCGCGGCCGAACACCGGGTGCGGGCTGACGTGCACCCGGACGAACAGGTCGCCGTTCGGCCCGCCGTTGCCGCCGGGCTCGCCCTTGCCGGCCACCCGGATGCGCTGGCCGTCGTCGACACCAGGCGGGATGCGGACGGTCAGGGGACGAACCTTGGTGTTGGTGCCGGTGCCGCCGCAGTCCGGGCACGGCGTGTCCACGATCCGGCCGGTGCCCCGGCAGTCGGCGCACGGCTCGCTGAACGCGAACGCACCCTGGTTGCGGGTGACGAGGCCGTTGCCGTTGCAGGTCGGGCAGGTGCGCGGCGACGTGCCCGGTTTGGCGCCGGAGCCGTGGCAGGTGTCGCAGGTCGCCGGGCTGGACAGCCGCAGCGGCACGGTCGCGCCGTGCACCGCCTCGGCGAAGTCGATCCGGATGTCGGTTTCCACGTCCTGGCCGCGCCGGGCCCGGTTCGCGGCTGCCGGGCCGCCACCGCGGTTGCGGTTGAACAGGCCGCCGAGCAGGTCACCGAGCCCGCCGGCGCCTCCTGGCTGGGCCGCACCCGCGGTGTTGCCGAACAGGTCGCTCAGGTCGAAGCCGCCCGTGCCGCCACCACCGAAGCCGCCGCCACCCGGCCGGAACGCGCCCGAGCCGAACAGGCGCCGGGCCTCGTCGTACTGCTTGCGCTTCGCCGCGTCGCCGAGCACGCCGTACGCCTCGGACACCGCCTTGAAGCGGGCCTCGGCCGTCGGGTCGCCCGGGTTGGCGTCCGGGTGCAGTTCCCTGGCCAGCTTGCGGTACGACTTCTTGATCTCGTCGGCCGACGCGTCGGCGGAGACGCCCAGCTCACGGTAGAAGTCCTTGTCGATCCAGTCCCTGGCGCTCACCGGGCGTCCCCTCCCTTCCGTTGATCAGTGCGCGGTCGCGCCATCGGAATCGACGCCGTTGTCGTTGTCGCCGACCGGCTCGTCCACGAGTGTCGCCTCGACCACCGGCTCCGTTGCGGCCGGCTCGTGGTCGGTGACGGCCACCAGCGCGGCCCGCAGGACACGGTCGCCCAGCTGGTAGCCACGGCGGAACACCGCGGTCACCGTGGGGTCCGTGACGTCCGGCGACGTGTCGTGCTGCACGGCCTCGTGCACCGACGGGTCGAACGGTTCGCCGATGCGCCCGAACGGTGCCAGCCCGGCCTTCTGCAGGGTGGCGACCAGCTTGTCCGCCACCGCCTTGAACGCGCCGGTGAGGTCGCCGTGCGCGGCGGCCCGCTCGATGTCGTCCAGCACGGACAGCAGCTCGCCGGCCAGCGATGCCTTGGCCGACACCAGGACCGACTCCCGGTCCCGGTCGACCCGCTTGCGGTAGTTGGCGTACTCGGCGGTCAGG
>DASXXM010000528.1:0-2563 GCA_036503065.1 Pseudonocardiaceae bacterium
TCGACTACTGGTTCGTGGTCGAGAACCGCAGGGTGCACAAGACGGTGCACCATTTCCTGATGACGGCGGTCGGCGGTGAGCTGTCCGACGAGGACATCGAGGTGACCGAGGTGGCGTGGGTGCCGCTGGTCGATCTGGAGCGCAGGCTCGCGTACGCCGACGAGCGCAGGCTGGCCCGGCGGGCAATGCGCCTGCTGGGCCCCAACGGCAGCGGCCGGGCCAGGGACACGGCCACCGGCACCGTCGACGAGGCGGAGTTGGCATGAGGCGGTGGGCGGTCGCGCTGCTGGTCGCGGGACTGGCCGTGCTGCTGACCCCGCCGGCGGCCACGGCCGCGCCCACCCCTGGCACGCCGGCCAACCCGATCAGCAGGAGCTGGCTGCGGCTGGTGGTCTCGTCGCAGCAGCCGAGGCTGGTGACCGCGAACGACACGTCGGTCACCATCAGCGCCACGATCACCAACATCAGCGATCGCCCGATCCGGCAGCTCACCGCCCGCATCGAGCTGGGCGACGCCGGGACCAGCGCCACGGCACTGCGCGCGAGCCTGAGCCCCACCGCGAGCTATACGCACAGCGACACGGAGTTCACGCCGGTCCACGGCACACTCGAACGGGGCCAGAGCGCGTCGTTCACGGTGCGTGCCGACCTGCAGGGCGCGGCATCCCTCCGGGTGACAAGGCCGGGCGTGTACCCGCTGCAGCTGAACGTGCAGGGACTGCCCGACTACAGCACCACCGTCTACCGGGTGGCGGTGGCCAGCCTGCTGCTGCCGGTGCTGGCCGTGCCCGGTCACGCCGCGCCGACACCGGTGACGCCGGCCGCCCGGCTCACCGTGCTGTGGCCGCTGGTGGACCAGCAGCCCACGGTGGTCGGCGCCGGCGGCGGCCAGCCGGTGCTGTCCGACGACCTGCTCGCCGCGTCGCTGTCCGCGGGTGGCCGGCTGTACGGCCTGGTGGACGCGGTGCGCCAGGTGTCCGCGACGAACCAGGACCTGCTGTCCGCGCTGTGCTTCGCGGTCGACCCGGACCTGCTGGCCACCGTGCAGGACATGGCCGGCGGGTATCGCGTGCGGAGTGGCGCGGGAACCGTGCCCGGCCAGGGCGCGGCCGCGGCCCAGTCCTGGCTGGCGATGCTGAAGCCCATGACCGCGGGCCACTGCGTGCTCGCCCTGCCCTACGCCGACGCCGACCTCGCGGCACTGGCGCACGCGGGCGGCACGAACCTGCTGCAACTCGCGCTCACCGACGGCGTCACGACGGTGCGGAGTCTTGGCGGCACCACCCTGACCGACGTGTCCTGGCCCGCCGACAACACGCTGGACACCCCGACCATGACCGACCTGGCCGGCCTCGGCGTGCACACCGTGCTGCTGAACCCGGACTCGGTCACCCCCCAGGCAACCGGCATGCCGGTGCCGCTGGCCGGCTTCACCGGCGGCAACGCGCCCAAGGTGGTGCCGGTCGACCCGGTGGTGTCCGCGGCACTCGCGCCGAGAACCGACGAGCCGAACGTGGACGCGGCCGCCGTCGCGGCGCAGGACGGGCTGGCCGCCGTGGTGTTCCAGACGGTCTTCGGGCACAGCAACGGCAGGCCGGTGCTGGTCGCGCCGCCGCGCCGCTGGTCGCCGGGCACCGAGGAGGCGGTGGCGTTCCTGCGGCAGACCGCGACCGTGCTGGCCGGCAGCTACGCCACCGCGACCCCGCTGCCCGACGCGCTCCTCACCACGGCGGCAGGCGCCCCGGCCACGCTGAACTACTCGCCGCAGGCGGCACTGGCCGAGGTCACCCATTCGGTGGTGACGAGCGCGGTCGCGTCGGACGCGGCGCAGCGGGACGTGCTGGCTGCCATGGGCCGGGACCTCACCACGCCGACCCCGATCCAGCCGGCCACCCTGATCGGCCCGCTGCAACTGGACCTGCTGCGCGCCGTGTCCGGCGCGTGGCGGGACGGGCGCGCGAGCGGCGCGACCGGCGCCATGGCGCTGGCCGGCAGCCAGTTCGACGCGCTGCGGCAGATGGTCACCGTGGTGCAGCCGGGCCTGCCGATCCTGTTGGGCTCCAAGGACAGCATGGTGCCGGTCACGGTGAGCAACAAGCTGCCGGTGGACATCGCCGTGCGAGTGGACCTGACCGGCGAACCCGGCCTGCCGGCCACCGGCGCGGCGGCGCGGCCGGTACCGGCCGGCGGCAGCATCACCGTGTTCATCCCGACCACCGTCACCCGGTCCGGCCGGTTCAGCGCGTACGCCACGGTCTACACGCCCGGCGGCACGGAACTGGGCCAGCAGGCCCGGTTGGAGGTGACGTCCAGCGCGTACGGCACGATCATCGTGATCGTCACCGCGATCGCGTTCGGCCTGCTGGTGCTGCTGTCCGGCCGCCGGATCTACCGTCGGGTGCGGGCCGCCCGTGCCGCCGCGGCGATCGAGACGACCGCGCCGGTCGGCTCGGTCGCGGCACTCGTCGGCGGGCACAGCGAACCACGGGAGCCGGGCGAACAGTGAATGGCGAGCCGATGACGGAGCCGCTGCGCCGCGTGCCCCCGCCGTGGGGTCACCGCG
>DASXXM010000529.1:0-3555 GCA_036503065.1 Pseudonocardiaceae bacterium
GCGGCCGCGTCCCCCACGGTCACGATCGTGCTCCCACTCGGCGCCAGCCCGGCAAGCCGTCCCACCAGCTCCTGCTGGCAGAAGATGACCTGCACGCGGGCGTCCTCGATCATGTAGCGCAGCCGCTCCTCCGGATACTCCGGCGACAACGGCAGGTAGGCGCCACCGGACAGCAGGATGCCCCAGGCACCGAGCATCAACTCGACCGACGGCTCGACGAACAGCCCGACGCGGTCGTCGCGGGTCACCCCGAGATGCCGCAGGTAGCCGGCCACCTCTCCGGCGCGCTCGGCCAACTCGCGATAGGTGAGCACCGCGTCGCCCTGGACGACCGCGACACCGTCCGGCCGCGCCAGCACCTGCTCGGCGAGCAGCTCCGGCAGAGATCCGTCGGCGGGCAATTCGGGCGCGGTTTCATTACCGACCGAATCGTTGCGCTCGACAAGTTCCATCGGGACTCCCCACCCACCGTGGACGCATAATGCTCCGCCTTGTCGTCGGACAGTATTCCTCGAAAGATTACCGTCGCGGCGCGCCAAGATCCCTCTTGCAAGATGCTCTTTGATATCACCGGAGGCGATCGTCCGCTTACCTGTAGTTAATGTGCCGAACGGCAAACCTGTCGGCCATCCGGCCCTGGTCACCGTCTGTATCGGCGCACTGCCACCCGTCGTCCGGCATACCATGACCGCGCCATTGCATTCGTCGGGCGGCGATTTACGTCCTCGAATTGAAGGCTGTTTCCGCGCTGGTGAATTCGTGCGGACTATCCCGTGACAACCGCTGTTCTGTCGACGGCGTTGTCAATACGTAGTGTGCCGTCCTGCCACACCTGGCGGATGCGGCCGGCCAGGTCGGCCAGGTCGAAGGCGTCGCCGTCCACGACGACCAGGTCGGCGCGGTAGCCGGGGGCGATGCGGCCCAGTTCGTCGCCGAAGCCCAGCAGTTCCGCGGCCGACGACGTGGTCGCGGCCAGCACCTGGCCGGGTGTCATGCCGCAGGCGGCCATCAGCGGCAGTTCGTCGAGGTTCGTGCCGTGCGGACCGACGCCGCTGTCGGTGCCCATCGCGATCCGAACCCCGGCGCTCGCGGCACGGCGGACCGAATCGCGGTGCACCTCGACGACGTCCCGCGCCTTGCGCACCACCACGGCCGGCAGCGGCACCCCGGCATCGGCCGCGCGGATGACGTTGACCGGCGCGACGAGGGTCGGCACCAGCCAGGTGCCGTTGGCCAGCATCAGCTCGATCGCCTCGTCGTCGAGGTAGATGCCGTGTTCGATGGACCGGATGCCGGCCCGGACGGCGTTCTTGATGCCTTCGCTGCCCTGCGCGTGCGCCATCACGTACCGGCCCTGCATCTTTGCCTCGGTCACCAGCACGTCCAGTTCGGCCGGGGTGAACTGGGAGTGCCGCGGGTCGTCACGCGGCGAGAGCACACCGCCGGTCGTGCACACCTTCAGCACGTCCGCGCCTGCTCGCAGCAGTTCCCTGGCCACCCGACGCATCTCGTCGGGCCCGTTCGCGATCGTGGCGGGGCGGCCCGGGTGCGGGTTGGACAGTGGAACGCAGTGCCCGGACGGTGTCCAGCCGTCACCGTGGCCGCCGGTCGGCGAGATCATGCCGATCGAGATCCGCAGCCGTGGGCCGGGAATCAGACCGTCCTCGACGGCCTGCTGGATACCGAGGTCGGCGCCGCCCGCGTCGCGCGCCGTCGTGATGCCCACCGCGAGGGTGCGCGCCAGGTTCCGCGCGGCGGCGAAGAACTGGTAGGAGAACGGCTCCTGCACCCGGTGCAGCAGACCGATGTCGGACACGGTGACGTGCACGTGGCAGTCGAACAGCCCCGGCAGCACGGTGGCGCCGGCACAGTCGATCACGGTGTCCGCGTCCAGCCCGGTGCCGACCTCCTCGATCAGACCGTCGACGACCAGGACGTCGGCAGGCGCGGGCGCGGTACCGGCGCCGTCGAACACCTGACCACCCGCGAACAGGACTCGACTCATCCCGCGCCCACCTCCCGATCGTGCGGTTTGCTAACGACATCATCCGAGCAGCGCGCACCCCCTCACGTCAAGACCGCCGTGCCGGTCCCGACCCGCGGCTCCGGACCGTGACGTGGATCATGGGAACGCCGTGGCGGCGCGGGTGTTCAATCACGATGTGACAGGGCAGTCGCTGGTCGGCAAGGTCGGCCAGGTGATCAGGGCGGTACGCGGCGGCAGCCGTCCCGGCGAGGTCCGGGTGGTGGTGGAAGGCGTCCCGCACTACTACCTTGCCTACTGCGTCGATCCCATTCCCATTGACACGACGGTCCTGGTCATCAACGCCAGGGGTGCCCGCCAGATCGACGTGGAGCCCTGGTCCCACCCTGGATAGTGCCTTTCCCAACCAGCCCACCAAAAGCGAAAGGTCTCAACGTGTTCGGATATCGCGTCCCCGCACCCAACGAAGCATTACTGATCAGCGGGCGAAAACGCAACCGTACCGACCGATTACAGTTCAAGATCGTGACCGGCAACGGCGTATTCGTAGCCCCGGTCTTCTCGAAGGCATCCACCCTGTCGCTGGCGATGCAGGAAGCGGAAGTGGTGGAGGACTGCTTCACCAACCAGGGCCTGACCCTGAACGTGCACGCGGTAATAGCCTTCAAGGTCGGCGACGACCACGAATCGATCGCGGCCGCGGCCCGCCGTTTCCAGGGCGACCAGGCCCAGATGGCAACGTTGGTCGGCCGGATCTTCAGCGGCCACCTGCGCAGCATCATCGGCAGCATGACGGTGGAAGCGATCATCCGCGAACAACAAACCCTGGCCGACGCCATCCTGGACGCCAGCACCAGCGAGATGGCCCGCATCGGCCTGGCTGTGGATTCGCTACAGATCAGCAGCATCGACGACAAGGGCGCCGGTTACATCAGGGCGCTGGCAGCCCCGCACCAGGCCAAGGTGAACGAAGCGGCAAAAGTGGCCCAGGCAGCCGCGGATCAGGCCAGCGCCATGGCGCAACAGGAAAGCATCCGCAACCAGAACGAATACGCCCGACAAACCGCGGTCTCCCAGGCCCGCCACCAGGCAGAAATAGACGAGGCCCAACAAACCGCCGCACAGGCCGGCCCACTGGCCGCCGCGAGAGCCCAACAAGCGGTCCTGACCGAACGAGCGGTCGTAGCTCAACGCAACGCGGAGCTGAGAGAAGCAGAGCTGATCGCCGAAGTGATAAAACCGGCCCAGGCCGAAGCCGAACGCATCATCCGCCTGGCCAGGGCCCAAGCCGACGCCACCAAACTCTCCGCCGAAGCCGCGGCCGCGCAGAACCGGATAGCCCTGGACCAACAGGTGATCCAACAACTCCCCGAAATGCTCAGGGCAGCAGCGGAAGGCCTACAGGGCGCCAACCTGACGGTCCTGGACGGCGCGGAAGGCCTGACCAGCGTCGTGGCCTCCCTTGCCAGCCAAGGCGTCGCGCTACTCGACTCCGTCCGCAACGGCCTGACCAACAGCACTGAACCAGGTAGTGGTCTCGTCGAGTCCCGCACACCTCGAAGTTGATCACG
>DASXXM010000530.1:0-3003 GCA_036503065.1 Pseudonocardiaceae bacterium
ACCGCGATCGTGATCGGCGCCGCCGTCTACGGGGCGTTCCTGCTGTCCGGTTCGATCATCGTGTCGCTGTTCGCGGTCGCGCTGGCCGGCTGTGGCCTGCTGACCACGGTCGGCGTGATCGTCGCGATGGACACGTTCGGCCCGGTCAGCGACAACGCGCAGGGCATCGCGGAGATGTCCGGCGAGGTCAGCGACGAGGGCGCCAAGATCCTCACCGACCTGGACGCGGTGGGCAACACCACCAAGGCGATCACCAAGGGCATCGCGATCGCGACCGCCGTGCTCGCCGCGACCGCGCTGTTCGGCTCGTACATCAACGCCATCACCACGGCGCTGGTGGGCAAGGCGTCGGCCGGCGCCGCGGTGTTCTATGACGGGTTCGTCAACGGCCAGTTCCGGGCCTTCGCCGCCCTGGTGTTCAGCCCGAACACGCTGGTCGGCATCGCGCTGGGCGCCGCGGTGGTGTTCATGTTCTCCGGGCTGGCGGTGAACGCCGTGGCCAGGGCGGCGGGTGCGGTGGTGTACGAGGTACGCCGCCAGTTCCGCACCTTCCCGGGCATCATGGACGGCTCGCAGCGGCCGGAGTACGGCAAGGTCGTCGACATCTGCACCAGGGACGCGCTGCGCGAACTGGCCACCCCCGGCCTGCTCGCGGTGTTCGCGCCGATCGCGGTCGGCTTCGGTCTCGGCGTCGGCCCGCTGGCCGGCTACCTGGCCGGCGCCATCGCCACCGGCACCCTGATGGCGATCTTCCTGGCCAACTCGGGTGGCGCGTGGGACAACGCGAAGAAGCTGGTCGAGGACGGCCAACACGGCGGCAAGGGCTCCGACGCGCACGCCGCGACGGTGGTCGGTGACACGGTCGGCGACCCGTTCAAGGACACCGCGGGCCCGGCGATCAACCCGCTGATCAAGGTGATGAACCTGGTGTCGGTGCTGATCGCGCCTGCCATCGTGGCCTTCTCGGTCGGCTCGTCCGCGTCGGCCGCGTGGCGCACGGTGATCGCGCTGGTCTCGGTGGCGATCATCGTGGTCGCCGTGGTCGTGTCCAAGCGCAGGGCGTCCTCGCTGGACCAGACACCGGACGAACCCGCATCCGGTGCGGCCAGCATCGAGGTCGCCGAGGAAACGGTGACCAACGGCGCTGCTTGAGATGTGTCGAACGGGCCCGGCGTCGTGATCGACGCCGGGCCCGATGCCGTTCGGGTGGATCTTCGTGCGTTCGCCCGAACGTATGTTCTAAAGTATGAGGTGTGGGCCCGGCGTGCTGCCGTCTCGCGCTCGGTCGGGCGTGACCGACGGTGGCCGATCGGGAACTGGGGGATACCTGCGGCCGTTAGGGTGAAATAGTCCGCCCTTGGTGTGACGTTCACCGCGTTCAGACATCAGATCGATCGGCTCGGCGATGGGTTGGGCACGGGCCGGGCGGCGAGCCGGGCTCAGTTCGGTGCACACTGGCGGGCCGGAGCGTTGGTAGGAGAGGGCAGGCAGGGTGGCAGGGTCGGCAAGGACGAAGAAGAGCGGGGTCGGGACCAACGGGTCCGGTCTCCGTCGGCTGGTGATCGTCGAATCGCCCGCCAAGGCCCGCAAGATCGCGTCCTATCTCGGCAAGGACTACGTGGTCCAGTCGTCGAAGGGCCACATACGGGACCTCCCGCGCAAGGCGGCCGAGGTGCCCGCCAAGTACAAGGGTGAGTCCTGGTCCAGCCTTGGCGTGAACGTGGACAACGACTTCGAGCCGATCTACATCGTCACCCCGGACAAGCGCGCCACGGTGGCCGAGCTCAAGGAAGCCCTCAAGAACGTCGACGAGCTCTACCTGGCGACGGACGGCGACCGCGAGGGCGAGGCGATCGCCTGGCACCTGCTGGAGACGCTCAAGCCGACGATCCCGGTCCGCAGGATGGTGTTCCACGAGATCACCGAGCCCGCGATCCTGGCGGCCGCGGAGAACCCGAGAGACCTGGACACCGACCTGGTCGAGGCCTACGAGACCAGGCGCATCCTGGACCGGTTGTACGGCTATGAGGTCTCCCCGGTGCTGTGGAAGAAGGTCATGCCGAAGCTGTCGGCGGGCCGGGTGCAGTCGGTGGAGACCCGGATCGTGGTGCAGCGCGAGCGCGAGCGCATGCGGTTCGTCAGCGCCTCGTACTGGGACGTCGCCGCGATACTGGACGCGGGCGAGAACGCGACGCCCCGCACGTTCGGCGCCCGGCTGACCGCGGTGGACGGCACCCGGCTGGCCACCGGCCGCGACTTCGGCTCCAACGGCGAACTGCGCGCCAACGCCGACGTCCGCAACCTGGGCGAGGCCGAGGCCCGCAGGCTGGTCGACGCGCTGGCCGGCAGCCGGCTGAGCGTGGCGAGCGTCGAGGAGAAGCCCTACACGCGCAAGCCGTACCCGCCGTTCATGACCTCCACGCTGCAACAGGAGGCAGGCCGCAAGCTGCGGTTCTCCGCGACCCGCGCGATGAGCGTGGCCCAGCGCCTGTACGAGAACGGCTACATCACCTACATGCGTACCGACTCGACCACGCTGTCGGAGACGGCGCTGGCCGCGGCACGGGCACAGGCGATCCAGCTCTACGGCAGCCAGTACGTGCCGGCCCAGCCGCGCCGCTACGACCGCAAGGTCAAGAACGCGCAGGAGGCCCACGAGGCGATCCGCCCGGCCGGCGAGGTGTTCCGCACCCCGGGCGAGGTGGCCGCCGAACTCGAGTCCGACGAGTTCCGGCTCTACGCGCTGATCTGGCAGCGCACCATCGCATCGCAGATGGCCGACGCGCGCGGCACCACGATGAGCGTGCGCATCACCGGCACCGCGAGCACCGGCGAGGAGTGCACGTTCTCCGCGTCCGGCCGCACCATCACGTTCGCCGGCTTCCTCAAGGCGTACGTGGAGTCGGTCGACTCGGAGGCGGGCGGCGAGGCGGACAACGCGGAACGGCGCCTGCCGCACCTGACCAAGGACCAGGCCCTCACCGCGACCGACCTGACCGCGGA
>DASXXM010000531.1:0-10874 GCA_036503065.1 Pseudonocardiaceae bacterium
CTTCGTCCCCACCGCTGGGCTTCGCCGCCGCTCCGGGGACGAAGACGCCGCGGCGGACCGGACCAGACGCCTCGCTTCGCTCGATCCAATGGTGGTTCTGTTGCCGGACCTGACGTAGGTTTCATCATCAGTTCATCCGCCGGGAGTCAGATCGGCACGCTGACCACACACGGCGTGCTCATCGTGGCGGTGTGCGCATCGCAGTCGTCACGGAATCGTTCCTGCCCGCGATCAACGGTGTCACCAACTCGGTTTGTCGGATCCTTGAGCACTTTCAGGCGTGCGGCCACCAGGCGTTGGTGATCACGCCGGGGCCGGGACCGGCCGAGTACGCAGGCCACCAGGTGGTCGCCGTGCCCGGCATCGCGTTGCCCGGTTACCGGTCCTTTGTGCTCGGCCTGCCGACCGCCCGGCTGGAACAGATCCTCAGGGACTTCCGGCCGGACGTGGTCCATCTCGCGTCGCCGGTGTCGCTGGGCGCGGCCGGTGGCGCGGCCGCGCGCAAGCTGAACGTGCCCAGCGTCGCCGTGTTTCAGACCGATGTGGCCGGGTTCGCCCGCCGCTACGGCTTTCGCGGCGCCGATCGGGCCATCTGGGCCTGGCTCCGTCATGTGCACCGCCAGGCCGACCGCACCCTGGTGCCCTCCACCGCCACGCTCGACCAGCTCCACCGGCGCGGTATCGAGCACCTGGCGATGTGGCGCCGCGGCGTCGACACCCACCGGTTCGATCCGGCGCACCGCAGCGCCGAACTGCGCCGCACGCTCGTCGGGCCGGACGAGACGCTCGTCGGCTACGTCGGCAGGCTGGCCGGGGACAAGCGCGTCCGGCTACTCAGGCACCTCGCCGACCTGCCCGGCGTGCGGCTGGTCGTGGTCGGTGACGGGCCGGCGGCCGGCCGGCTGCGGGCCGAACTGCCCACCGCCGAGTTCCCCGGCTTCCTCACCGGCCGTGAACTGTCCACAATGTACGCGAGCCTGGACGTGTTCGTGCACACCGGCGCCGACGAGACCTTCTGCCAGGCCATCCAGGAGGCGATGGCATCCGGCGTACCAGTGGTCGCGCCCGCTGCCGGCGGCCCGCTCGACCTGGTCCAACCCGGCCGTACCGGACTGTTCTACGACCCGGACTCCGTCCACGGGCTGCGCACCGCGGTCGGGCATCTGGCCGGCCAGCCGGAACTGCGCGCCGCCTACGGGCGCCGGGCGCGGGCCGCCGTCATCGGCCGGACCTGGCAGCGGGTCGGCGACGAACTGCTGCGCCACTACGCCGAGGTACAGGACGTCATGGTGGAGAAGGCCGGATGAGAATCGTCCAGCTCGCCAATTTCTACTCGCCGACCTCCGGTGGCCTGCGCACCGCGGTCGACACCATCGGCAACGGGTATCTCGCGGCAGGCCACCAGCGCGTGCTGATCGTCCCCGGCCGACGTCGAACCGAGATCGAGAGCGACGCCGGACTGGTGATCACGTTGCCGGGCCCGCCGGTCAGCGGCGGCTACCGGATGGTCGCCCGCCCGTCGCACATCCGCGGAGCACTGGCCCGGCTGAACCCGGATTCCGTTGAGGTGTCGGACAAGGCGACCATGCTGACGGCAGGCGACTGGGCGCGGGCCAACGGCAGGGGCGCCGTCCTGTTCTCCCACGAACGCCTCGACACCTGGCTCGCGGCCCGCCTGCCGGCGCTGCGCGGCCCGGCGCTGCACGCCGCGATCCGACGCTGGAATCACCGCGCGGCCGGCCGGTTCGACACCGTCGTCGTCACGTCGAAGTTCGGCGAGGCCGAGTTCCGCCGCATCGGCGCGGCGAACCTGCGCCGGATCCCACTCGGCGTCGACCTCGACACCTTCCGGCCGCGAACAAGACTTCACGACGCGACGATCCGGCTCGTCTACGCGGGCCGCCTGTCCCCGGAGAAGAACCCGGGCGCCGTGATCGAGGCGGTAAGACTGTTGGCGCACAACGTAACCCTGGACGTCTACGGCCACGGCGGCGCACTGCCCGCGCTGCGCCGGCAGGCACACGGCCTCCCGGTCACCTTCCACGGGCACCTGACCAGCCGCGCCGACCTGGCCGCCCGCCTGGCCGCGGCCGACGTCGCGTTCGCGCCGAGTCCGGCCGAGACGTTCGGACTGTCCGTGCTGGAAGCGCTGGCCTGCGGCACGCCCGTGGTCGCGGCCGACACCGGGGCGGCAGGCGAACTGCTGGCCGACGGGGCCGGGGTGGCGGTCCCGCCGACGCCGCACGGCCTGGCGGAAGGTGTGCTGTCGCTGCGGAAAACGGCGAACAGGACGGCGGCCCGGCGCCGGGCCGAGTTGTTTCCCTGGTCCGCCACGATTGATGCGATGCTGGAGCTGCACGCCGCCGTGGTGCACGGCTGCGCGGTCCGAACCGGGAGGTCGCGGTGATCACTGGAGCCGAGCTGTACGACGGGCGGCGGCCGATCGCCGCGCACATCTCGGTGTATCTGTTCGCGGTGGTCCCGTTCGTCGCGTTGCTCGCCGTGATCCCGATTGCCTGGGGCTGGGGCCTCACCTGGCTGGATCTCGGGCTGGCCGTGACCTTCTACACGCTCACCTGTCTCGGTGCCACGGTCGGCTTCCACCGCTACTTCACGCACAGTGCCTTCAAGGCGCGGCGCTGGTTACGGGTGACGATGGCGGTCGTGGGCAGCATGTCCGTGCAGGGCCCGATCCTGCACTGGGTCGCCGACCACCGTCGCCACCACGCGTTCTCCGACCGGGATGGCGATCCGCATTCGCCGTGGACGTTCGGCAGTTCGCCGGCCGCGCTGGCGCGGGGGTTCTGGCACGCGCACATGGGCTGGATCTTCGAGCGCGACCTGACCAACCAGCACCGGTTCGCGCCGGATCTGGTGGCAGACCGGGACATCCGGCTCGTGCACCGGCTGTTCGGGCTGTGCACGGCCATCACCATGCTGGCGCCCGCCGTGATTGCCGGGCTCGTGACGTGGTCCTGGTGGGGCGCGGTGACCGCGTTCTTCTGGGCCGGGCTGGTGCGCGTCGCGCTGCTGCACCACGTGACGTGGTCCATCAACTCGATCTGCCACATGATCGGCCGGCGGCCGTTCGCGGCTCGGGACCACTCGGCGAACGTGTGGCCGCTGGCCATCCTGAGCATGGGCGAGTCGTGGCACAACCTGCACCACGCGGACCCGACCTGCGCGCGGCACGGGGTGCAGCGCGGCCAGGTCGACGTGTCGGCCCGGGTGATCTGGCTGTTCGAGAAGGCAGGCTGGGCCTACGACGTCCGCTGGCCGACCCCGCGCCGCCTGGCCAGGATCTCGTCGGTCTGAACCGGCTTCTGGTTGACCGCGGCGCGCAGCAGGACACCGAGGGCATAGGGGACGAGGTCCCGGCCGCGCCGCCACAGCCACGGGATTCCCTTGACCACCAACCAGGCCAGCCGGTCGACCCGACTGATCGGGCGGCTGCCGGCACACTCCGGTGACACCGGCGCCGCAACCACGACGCCGGCCGCGGCGAAGGTCTCCGCCAGCGCGATGGCCAACATCCGGTGGCCCTGCTCGGACGGGTGCAGTCGATCAACGCTCCACGTCCCGGGCAGATAGGTGCCCGGCAGTGCGCCCAGGTCCACCAGCCCGGTCCGGTGCCGCAGTGCCACCGCGTCCACCACGCCGTTCAGCGTGGCGATCCGGTCGGTGAGCGCACGGCGCAGCGGCCCCGGCAGGCGGAACACCCGACCGTGATCGTGATACCGCACAGTAACGACCAATGCGCCCAGATCGGTGAGTGTGGACACGACAGTGTCCAGGTCGGTGTGCAGCCGTCCGGCGTCGAAATCGGACCGGAGGGTGTCGTTCATCCCGGCGAAGACCACGGCCGCGTCCGGCCGCGCGCGCACCGCGAGCGGCAGCTGTTCGGTGCGCAGGCAGTGCAGCCGGGCGCCGTTGCGGGCCACGTTCACGAGGCGGGCGCCCAGCGCGTCGGCCAGCAGCGGCGGAAACCCCCGCCAGCCACCGCCGACAACCGGATCGCCGACGCCGACGCCGATCGAGTCACCGAGCACGGCGAGCGTACGCACCGTGCGGCGGACCGGTAAGTCCGTTGTGTGCTGGTGTGCGGACACGTCTCCCATGATCCGCAACGTCGGCCCACGAGGGGTGAGAACGCGATGGCCGTACGGCAACCACCGAACGAAAACTCGGTGCTCGCCGTGTCCGAGGGTGTGCGTAGAGTGCGCATCAATTCACCGGATGGGGGTCCGAGGGGGAGTGGGATGAAGAACTTCGTGCTGGACCGGACATACCTCCGCGGTCAGGTCGAGCTCAACGAGCGCTACACCGGCCGCATCCGCCGGATCACCATCACCGGCCCGGCCCTGCGCGGCCTGGAGTGGCGACCCGGCCAGCACGTCCGGGTGCACGTCGGCAAGCCCGGCCCGTTACGCACCTATTCCATTTGGGACTACCGAACCGACACGATCGACCTGTGCGTGCTCGACCACGGCGACGGCCCCGGGATCCGCTGGGCCAGGACCGTCCGGCCCGGCGAGGACGTGGTGTTCACCAAGCCGGCCGGCAAGCTGGTGCCGCGCCAGGGCGCCTACCACGTGTTCGTCGGCGAGGAGACCGCGTCGGTCGCGTTCGGCCCGATGGCCAGGGCGTTACCGAGCGGCGTCCCGGTGTACGGGGTGATCGAGGTGGACGGCCCGAGCGACCGGCTACGGTTACCGGACACGGTCGTGTGGTCCTACCGGGCCGGCGCGCCCGCCGTGGCGTCGGGCACCCTGGTCACCCAGGTCAGCAGGCTGGAGCTGCCTGACGAACCCGGTATCGCTTATGTGGCAGGGGAACTGCGGACCGTGCAGGCGGTGCGGAAGCACTTCGTGCGCGACCGTGGATGGCCCCGCCGGTCGATCGTGATCAAACCGTTCTGGACGCCCGGTCGGATCGGGATGGACTAGGGCGGGTCTTCTGTGGACAGCTAATAAGTTGTCCACATCTTGTCCGCACGTCCCCCTTTTGGGGCTTGACAACGGTAGTCTGGAACAGGGACGTCCCCCCTGGGAGTGGCGGGGGCTGCCTTCTTGTGGCGGAGTTGTTCTTTGGCTGGTCCCTTCGATTGACGCAGAAGGACTGAGCGGTATGCCTTGTGGACCGGCTGGCTGACTTCCATGGAGTCCGTCCACGATAGACCCGCACGCCGGTTGTGAGTCACCGGCTCAGTCGCGCTCGGCTCCGTCCGGCCAGACGATCGTCACGGGTATCCCGCGTGCGCGGGCGGCATCGACAACGTCGGCGGTGCCGCCATAGCCGCGCGCCGGCTTGCCGTCCCAGACCGCCAGCAGTTCGTCCGCCTCGTCCAGCATGCGCAGGCTGGCGTCCATATGCGCGGTGGAATCGGACTCGACATGGTCAAGGCACGTGACGTCAGCGGCCCGCGTGAGCAGCGCGTCGTAGGTGGCGTGATGCGCGGCCGGCAGGGCGTCTCGGTACTTCCCCGCTGGGATGATGACGTGCAGCGTGCCGCCCAGGTCGAGCACGGCCTGCGCGAGCAGGGAGTCGGCGCCGTCCGCGATGCAGGTCACGCCAACCAGATCGCCGTTCGATCGGCTGCGGATCTCAGCTCGCAGCGCCTCGTCGACCAGCCGTTCCGTGGATGCGGGTAGTCCTCGGTGTCCGGAAACAACCAGTCGTGGCATCAGTCGGTCCGTTCGTACAGTGCGGACAGGGCGTCGTCCAACCCGTCCGCCTCGGTGGTTCGTGGGGGAAGGCTGATGCGGAACTCCCGAACACGGTTCGTGATGCGCTCACTGCCATAGGTACGGGCGGTCGCCAATGCTTCAATTGCCAAGGCCGAGCCGGCGGCCACGTCGCCGGCTCGCACCAACACGTGTGCGTGTTCGACCTGGGCCGGTGCGCGTGGTTTCGCTGCCGTCAGCGCCGGTCCGGCAGCCGCGTACGCGGCTCTGGCTGCTCGGACGTCGCCGAGCCGGCCGAGTGCCCCGGCCTGGTAACGGGCGGCCTTGGCCGCGTCGAACGCGAACAGCCAGGGCCAACGCAGTTCGCCGCGCTGGCGGTTGGTCAGGGACTCCGCACGACGCAGCGCGCCCGTGGCTGATGTCCGGTCCTTCATCGCGGCGTGCGCGGTCGCACGAAGCGACTCCAACCAGGCCCGCGCGGCATCGGGAGCGCTGCCGTCCAGCAGGACCGATGCACGTTGAATCATCGTCAGGCCGGCACGTGGGTTGTCAGCCTCGACAGCAAAATGGCCAAGGCTCGCCGTCATGTAGGACACCAACAACGGGTGGTGTCCGCCGGGCATAGGTGATGGCGTCGGCGTACCTGTGCCGAGCGGTCGCAGTGTCGCCCCGATCGGCCGCCAGCCACGCCGACAAGCCTGCTACCTCGGACAACACCCGAAATCCGGATGCCGTGCGCAACCCTTTCGCGCACGATGCCACTCGCCAGGCTCAGGTGTGCATTCACCGCCGGAGTGAGCTGGTCGGACGGGACCGCCGACTCCATGCGTCGGTAGCAGGCGATCAGATCGGACAAGATGCCGGCGAGGTCACCGGCCGACGACATCGGGCTGTGGCGCGCGAGTAACAGCTCCGCGCTGGCTCCGAGGGTCGTCTTGAGGAAAGTCTTACGGTCCACCGAGTCAACGGTAGCTCGTTGCGGTGGACGAAAGCCCAGTTCGGCGTCCGTCGTCACGTCCAGCACGGCCCGCAGAGCGGCCGGCCATCGTGTGCCGCCACGCTCCCACTTGCCCACGTGATTGGCATTGACGGCGCCACGCTTTCCGGTCGACCGGAACACATGCTCGTTGATCGCGTCGGCGAGTCCGGGCGATGTCATAGCCGAGGGTCGACCGGTTCGGACTCCAGGGCCAAGACTGCGAAAACACACTCGTGGACTTGCCACAGCGGCGCACCGTTCGCCACTCGGGTCAGGCCCTCCAGTCCCAGCGCGTACTCGCGCAATGCCAGGGAACGCTTGCCGCCCAGGTTCCGGTCGCGCAAGCGGTCCAGGTTCGCCGGCTCCGTGTAGTCCGGGCCGTAGATGATCCGCAGGTACTCCCGGCCGCGCACCTTCACCCCTGGCTGGGCGAGGCCGCGGCCGGTCCTGGTCAGATTGGCCGCCGGTTTCACGACCATGCCTTCACCACCGGCGTCGGTCAGGTCCTCCCACCACCGCACGCCGTCGGCCACCGATACCGGGTCGGTGGTGTCCACGAGCAGCCGGCGCGTGGTGGCGAACAGGTCGCTGTCGGCGGCGACCAGACGGTCGGCCATGGCCAGATGCCAGTCGTGACCGTGGTCGTGGTACGTCCGGCCTTCGCTGGCCAGCAGTTGGAACGGTGCGATCCGGACGCCGCTCAGGCCGTCGGTCGGCCAGCAGTACGGCCGGTAGGCGGCTCGGAACGCGGCCGCGTTCCGAGCACGGGAATCGTTGCGCGCCAATAGGTCCGCGACGTCGACACCTCGGTCGACGGCCGCGCTGAGCGCGCGGGAGGCGGCCGGCAGCGCCGCGGCTGCTGCCGCGCCGACCGCAGCGTACTGGTCCACGATCAACGACCGAGCCTTGGCGCTCCACGGCATCAACTCGGCATCCAGCAACAGCCAGCCCGTACCCAACTCGTCCCACAGCCCGGCCATGGCCACGGCATCTCGGACCCGGCCGACCAACCGGCTGTCCGCGAAGAACGGTCGGCCGGTCCGGGTGACGACGGCACCGTCACCCTCGATGCCGAACCGGGCCGGCGCGACACCGCCGTCCCGGCAGACCAGCAGCACCGCCCGCGAGCCCATGTGCTTCTCCTCGCACAGCACGGCCGCGACGCCGTCCTCGCGATACCCGGCGAACGCTTCCACCGGGTGTTCCACCATGTCCGGCCGGCGCGATGTCGCGGTCGGGGCCATGGTCGGCGGCAGGTACAGCAGCCAGCGCGGGTCGACCGCGAACCGGCTCATCACCTCGAGCGCGGCGGCGGCCTGGTCGGCGCGAACCGTCACCCTGCCATGGTGTTCGGTCTCGACGATCCGGCGGCCGGCCACGTCCGACAGGTCCAGTGTGTCCGGTTCGCGGACCGCACTCTCCGGGACCAGTGGGCGTATCGGCTCGTACCAGACCTGGTGTGCCGGCACCGCGACGACCTCGCGTTCCGGGTAGCGCAGCGCGGTCAGCGCGCCGCCGAACACGCAGCCGGTGTCCAGGCACATCGTGTTGTTGACCCACTCGGCATTCGGTACCGGCGTATGTCCATACAGGACCGTCGCATGGCCCCGGTACTCGTTGGCCCATGGGTAGCGCACGGGCAGGCCGTACTCGTCGGTCTCGCCGGTGGTGTCGCCGTACAGCGCGAAACCGCGCACCCGGCCGGACGCGCGGCCGTGGTAGCGCTCCGGCAGGCCGGCGTGCGCGACGACCAGCCTGCCGTCGTCCAGCACGTAGTGCGCGACGAGTTCGTCGCAGAACTCGGTGACCGCGGACCGGAACTCGGGGGGCTCGCCGGCGAGTTGGGCCAGCGACTCGGCCAGTCCGTGGCTGACCGTCACCTGGCGGCCGCGCAGCGCCCGCAGCAGTTTCTGCTCGTGGTTGCCGGACACGGCAAGGGCGTCGCCCGCCGCGACCATGCCCATCACCAGCCGCAGCACACCCGGTGTGTCCGGGCCACGGTCGACGAGGTCGCCGACGAACACCGCGCGCCTGCCGTCCGGGTGGTGCGCGCCGTCGGCGGTCACCGCGTAGCCCAGTTCGCCGAGCAGTTCGGCCAGTTCCGCATGGCAGCCGTGCACGTCGCCGATCACGTCGAACGGGCCGGTCTCGGCGCGCAGGTCGTTGCGCAGCGGTTCGACCACGATCCGCGCCGCGGCCACCTCGGCATCGTCGCGCAGCACGTGCACCCGCCGGAAGCCCTCCTTGGCCAGGAACCGCAGCGAGCGACGCAGGTCCGCGCACTGCCGGCGGACCACCCGCGCGCCGAAGTCCCGGTCCGGCCGGTCGGCGTTGCGCCGCACGCACTCCGACTCCGGCGTGTCCAGCACGATCGCCACCGGCAGCACGTCGTGCGCCCTGGCCAGCGCCACGAGCGGGGCGCGGGCGCCGGGCTGCACGTTGGTCGCGTCGACGACCGTGAGCCTGCCGGCCGCCAGCCGCTTGCCGGCCACGTAGTGCAGCACGTCGAACGCGTCGGGAGTGGCGGCCTGGTCGTTCTCGTCGTCGGCGACCAGACCACGGCAGAAGTCGCTGGACAGCACCTGGGTCGGCGCGAAGTGCCGTGCCGCGAACGTCGACTTGCCGGAGCCGGACGCGCCGACCAGCACGACCAGCGCCATGTCCGGAATCTTCAGTTCGGTCATGTCGCCCTCCTGGTGAACTCGGCCAGTTGGGTGGGCGGCCCGACTTCCGGATCGTCGTCGCCGACAGGCAGGTGGCGGACCTGGTAGCCGTGGCGCTGCGCCACGGCGTCGGCCCAGTGGGCGAACTGTGCGCGTGTCCATTCGAACCGGTGGTCGGGATGCCGGAAGCGGCCGGCGGGCAGGTTCGGGAACCGCACGTTGTACTCGGCGTTCGGCGTGGTCACCACGACGGTGGCCGGGGCGGCCGCATCGAACACGGAGTGCTCAAGGGCGGGCAGCCGGCTCGGGTCGACGTGTTCGATCACCTCCATCAGCACGGCCGCGTCGTAGCCGGCCAGCGTGGTGTCGGTGTAGGTGAGGGCGGACTGGCGCAGCGTGATCCTGGCCAACTGCCGATCGCCCAACCGGTCCAGCCGTTTCCGCGCCTCGGCCAGTGCGCCCGCGGACACGTCGACCCCGACGATCTCGGTGAACCGCGCCTGGGCCAGCAGGTCCCGCAGCAGCGCGCCGTTGCCGCAGCCCAGGTCGAGAACCCGGTGGGCGCCGGCCTCGGTCAGCACCGCGAGCACGGCGGCCCTGCGGCGCTCGGCCAGCGACGCGACCACAGGCGCGGCCAGGGCATTGTCCAGGTCGTCGGTGTCCAGGTCGTCCGACTCGGCGAGCCGGGCCAGCGCGGACCGGACGTAGGCGCGCTGGTGCGCCAGGTATCGGTCGCTGACCAGGAGCCGGTCCGGATGGCCTGCCAACCAGCCCTCGCCGGCACGCAACAGCTTGGCGACCTCGTCCTCGCCGACCCAGTAGTGCTTTCCGTTGTCCAGCACGGGAAGCAGCACATACAGGTGCTTCAGCGCGTCGGCAAGCCGCTGCGTTCCGGTCAGCGTGAGCGCGACGTACCGGGAGTCGCCCCAGTCCGGGAAGGCCGGGTCGAGCGGGATCGGTTCGGTGGCGACCGTCCAGCCGAGCGGCTCGAACAGCCGGCGCGCCAGGTCACCGGGCACCGCGGGGATCTCGATCCGCAGCGGGATCGGCCGGGCGGCCAGTTCGGGGCGGCTGTCGCAGCGGCCTGCCATGGCGGTCCGGAACACCGAACCCAGGGCGACGGCCAGCATCGAGCCGGCCACGTAGGGGCGGTCGTTGACGTACTGGGCGAGCGCGAACCCGCCGTTCTGCCGGCCGCGCACCAACCCGATCGGGTCGATCTCCAGCAGCATCGCCGCCGTGCACTCGTCGGCGTCCGCGCGTGGGTAGAACACGTGCGCGGTGCCGGCGGCGACAGGGAAGGACTGTGCCCTGACCGGATGCTTGTGCAGCAGGAAGCCGAGATCGGTGGCGGGCCGTTCGGTGGTGGTCAGGGTCAGCAGCACGATGGTCGAGTATTCACGATCGCTTCGTCGGCTTCAGGTCAATATCGCGAACGCGGCCGTGTGACATATTGCTTCGTGTGGTGTCCGCTGATGTGGTCGTCATCGGTGCCGGCATGGTCGGGGCCGCGTGCGCGTACTACTGCGGCGCGGCAGGGCTGGCCGT
>DASXXM010000532.1:0-10708 GCA_036503065.1 Pseudonocardiaceae bacterium
GATGCGTCTGCCCAACGACTTCACACTGGAGATGCTGGCCGTGCTCAAGCGCTGCAAGCGGGTGTTCGGCATCCCGCCGGTTCGGGCGCCCGAGTTCGGCCTACCGGAGATGGAGAACCTCGGTACGCTCTACGGTCCCGACAAGAGCAGACAGAAGACGTATCGGGAATGGCTGGACCTGGTGCTCGACGCGGCGGCAGCAGACGCTCCGGTCGCGCTGGCCACCTATGGCAGCGCGATGGTCGGCGCTCTCGTCACGCATCGCATCATCGAGGAGGCCCCTCGCCGCGGCCTGACCGTGCACGTCAGCAACGCCATCTCGTCCATCGACGGAATCTGGGCCGACTTCAACATCGAGCCGTTCTACGGATTCGAGATCTGGGAGGCCACCACCTTCGTTCGGCTGGGCATCGAGCCGGACACCAGGACGAACCTGATGTTGCCGCAGGCGCCCCTGTTCGGCGTCACGAACGGGCCCGACCCGCAGAACGCCACGATGGCGGTCAGTTCAACCGTCGCCGCCCTGCGCGACCACCTGCTTCGGTTCTATCCCGCCGATCACGAGGTGCACTTCGTGCGAACCGGATCAGGCGTCGGCCCGCTCTCGATCCGGCCGAACATCGAGACACTGCCACTGGCCGAACTCGACCACCCGGGCGGCAACACGATGAGCACCCTGCTGATCCCACGCCTCGGCACCCACCGTGGGCTCGACTTCGACCGCCAGGACCAGAGCAAGGCACTGACCATCGCCCAGAACTGAGCAGCACCACCGCCCGGCACCTGCCGGGCGGTGGCATCATCGCGGGACTGCCGCAAGCCCCCGCGACTACGCACAGCGGGAGTTGCCGCACTTGACTCAGCACGAACAGAACTGAGCACTGAATCCCGACCGCACCGGCGGAGAAGACAACCGGTGCGCGCGGCGCGCACGCTGGATTTCGACATCCGGCCGCGCCGTGAGAGGACAGGCACGTGACAGATCTCCAGGACGTGATCGCCGCACTGCTCGCCGACGGCGAGGACATCGATCGCCTGGTTGCCGACCTGAGTGACGCGGCATGGTCCCTGCCGACGCCGGCGCCGGGATGGACGATCAAACACCAGATCGCCCACCTGACCGCGACTTTCAAGATCGCCGGGCTGGCCGCCCGTGACCCTGCCGCGTTCAGTGCCATGGCGTCGCGGCTGTCCGACGACTTCGACGCCAACGTGCACGCCACGCTGAACCCGTACCTGACCGACTCGCCTGCCGCACTGCTGGAGAAGTTCCGCTACGAGCTCGCGACCGCCGCCGACGCGCTGGCCAGGGTGCCGGCCGACCAGGTGGTGCCGTGGCTGGTCCGCCCGCTGCCGCCGACGATTCTGGCCTGCGCCGGCATGATGGAGCTGTTCGGCCACGGGCAGGACATCGCGGACGCGCTCGGCGTGCGGCGCACGCACACCGATCGGCTCGCGTACCTGGTCGGCTTCGGCGTGCGGACGTGGGACTTCGGTTACCTGGCAAGGAATCTGACCCCGCCGGCGGCCGAGTTCCGGTTCGAGATCACCGCGCCGTCCGGTCGAGTGTGGACGTTCGGGTCCGAGCTGGCCGGCGAGAAGGTGACGGGCCCCGCGGTCGACTTCTGTCTGCTGGTGACCCGGCGCCGCCACCACCTCGACCTGGGACTCACCGCGACCGGTCCGGAGGCCGGGTACTGGTTGGAGATCGCGCAGGCCTACCGCGGCCCGGCCGGCGAAGGCCGCGCCCCCAGTCAGTCCGCGGCCTGAGAACCACCGCGCTCGTCGAGGGAGACGCTCAGATGTCCAGTGTGCTTGGTTCGCTGCGCCGGCTCGCGCTGGCACCGTCGTTGGCCGAGGTGTCGTTCGCCGAGCGCGGTTTCCCGGTGACCCCGTCCGCCGCGACCGAACGGCTGGAGGCCATCCCCCAGTCCGTCGTCGTCGGGTTCGAATGGGCCATCGAGGCCAAGGACCAGTGGGACGTCGAGCGTCGGCTGAACATGGTCGAGCCGGAGCTGCGCGGTTTCGCCTACGAGGGCGCCACGATGGCCTACACCGTCCGGGACGCGATGCCGGGGCCCAGCAACCGCACCAGGGAACTGCTGATGGGGCCGGGCCAGCCGCACCTCCTGCTGGCCTACATCGGGATCGGCTTCGCCATGGCCCGCCTGCCCCGTCCACTGTGGAAGAAGATCATCCCGGACCTGAGCGGTTCGCCGTTCTACCCGGTGATGACCTGGCTCGCGGTCGACGGCTACGGCTTCGACCTGGCCTACTTCCACACCAAGCGCTGGGTGGACGAGCAGCGGCGACCGGCGCCCTATCCGTGGCAGGGCGCGCCGGACTACTTCCTGCGGGCCGTGGACCAGGGCATCGGCCGCGCGCTCTGGTTCATCAACGGCGCGGATCCCGACGCCGTGAGCGCCGCGGTCGGGCGGTTCGCCACCGAACGGCAGGCCGACCTGTGGAGTGGCGTCGGCCTTGCCGCGACCTTCGCCGGCGGCACCACCGCCGACGGCCTGACCGCGCTGCGCGCTGCGGCCGGTGACCACCATGCCGACCTCGCGGTTGGCTCGGTGTGGGCGGTCACCGGCCGCATCGCCGCCGGTTTCACGCCGGAGCACACGGAGTTCGCGGTCGACGTATTCACTGGTCTGTCCACTCAGGACGCCGTGATCCTGGCCGGCAACGCCGCCGTCGACCCGGGCGGCACCGGCCCGGTCCCGCCGTACGAGGTGTGGCGGGACAACGTGCGCACGCATTTCGCGTCGGTCGGTTCGGCACGGTGGAAGAAGGCCGGTTAGTTCGCCGGCTGCGATGATTCGTGATCGGTATTACCTGGAAGCAACATTCCGGTGAGGAGGGGACAACGTTGGCCAGCAAACTGCGCCGGCGGATCCTGACGCCGCCCATGTCCGAAACAAAGCTGTCCGTGCGCGGCTTCAACGAGAAGACGCCGGAATCCCGTGACCTGCTGGAGAAGGTGGGCGAGTCGTTTCTGACCGGCTACGCCTATGCCGCGGAGGCGGGCCGGGCGATCGAGGCCGAGCGGAACCTGGAGACGATTCCGTACCGATTCCGGGGTTTCGCCTACGAAGGCGCCGGAATGGCGCTGGGGGTGCGCGACGGACTGCCCTTCGGCAGCCGGAACCACGTCAGTGATTTCCTGGCCGGCACTGCTGTCAAGCACATCTACATGGTGTATGTCGGCGTCGGCTGGTCGCTGGCCCGGGTGCCGCGGTTCCGTTGGCGTGCCGCGACGAACGGCATCACCGACCACCTGCTGCGCTGGCTGGTGCTGGACGGCTACGGCTTCCACCAGGCCTACTTCAAGACCGACCGGTACGTGCGCGACCAGTACCGGGAGCCGAACTTCCCGTGGCCTGCCGACGATCCGACCGGCTACGCCGACCACGCCATCGACCAGGGCATCGGCCGCGCGACCTGGTTCGTCTGCGGCACCGACCCGGAACTGGTGGCCACGACGTTCGCCGAGTTCGACGAGAGTCGCAAGCCGGACCTGTACGCGGGCGCCGGCCTGGCCGCCAGCTACGCGGGCGGCGGTGACGAGGCCGAACTGGTGCGGTTCCGGGACCTGGCAGGCGAGTACCGGCCACAGTTGGCGCAGGGCAGCGCGTTCGCGGCGTCGGCCAGGGTGACCCAGGAACTCGTTGTCCCGCACACGGAACTGGCGACCAGGGTGTTCTGCGGCCTGACACCGCAGGAGGCCGACCAGCTCTGCACCGACACCCGCCCGACCGGCCAGGAAGGCGACGCACCGGCGTTCGAGGTGTGGCGGCGGCGGATCGCCGAGAGCATCGCGACCAAGGGCGGTGCCCGGCCGTGACCGCGTTCCCGAAGAACCGTCCGTTCGTGTCCTAGGGAATTCAAAGGGAAACAGGCATCACGAAAGGACGGGGTCGATGCAACCGGAAACTCCGGCAGAGGACCAGGCCCAGATCATGACGCTCGAGGCGTTCGCGGACACCATCCTCCCCGGCGAGAAGCGCTTCCCGGACGACAGGGCGATCGCGGGTGTGTCGACCGGCGGTGGCGCGGTCGCGGCCGGGGCCATCGAGGTCCTGCACACCGAAGCCGGCGGTCTCGCGCCCGCGCTGCCACACCTGGTCAGCTCGCTCAACGGCCACGCCCAGGCGTACGCCGCCGAGCACGGCCTGACCCTGGACGACGACGTACCGCCGTTCGTGGCGCTGGCGTCGGAGCACCGGATCGCGCTGGTGGACCGCCTGTGCCGGCCGGGGCACCCGGAGAAGCAGATCTGGGTGAACCTGGCCGTGTTCAGCAACATGGCGTTCGACACCGCGGTGCACCTGAGCACCCCGGAGGCGCTGGCCGCCGGGCACCCCGGCCTGATCCAGCTGGGCTTCCGCAAGCCGGACGCCGACGGCATCTGGCGGTTCCCGGACTACACCTACCACCGGCAGCTCGCGCAGCCGCACCCGGACACGACCCCATCAGGGAGCCCGGCATGACCACTTCGGAGACCACCGACGTGCTGGTGATCGGCAGCGGCTTCGGCGGCGCGATCACGGCGTACCACCTCGCGGCCGGCGGCGCTCGGGTCACGGTGCTGGAGCGCGGGCCGTGGCTGACGGCGGACGAGTTCGACCACGACTTCAAGCTGGGCTCGTCGAACACGCGGATCTTCGACTTCGTGGTCGGCGACGGCATGAGCGTGCTGGGCGGCAACTGCGTCGGCGGCGGCAGCGTCGTCTACTTCGCCGCCATGCCGCGCGCGCCGAAGTTCATCTTCGACCGCAAGGGCAGCATCGGCCGCCGCATGTGGCCGTCGTCGGTCAGCCGGGAGAGTCTGGAGCCCTGGTACGACCGGATCGAGGAAGCCCTGCCGGTCTACCAGCAGGAGTGGTCGGACGTGCCGTTCGCGGGCGGCCTGTTCGGCGCGGCCTGCGCGCACGCCGGCCGCAGCGCGAACGCCGTGCCCACCGCGGTGGACGCCAGCAAGTGCACCAACTGCAACTGGATGCTGTCCGGCTGCAAGTTCGACGCGAAGCGCTCGATGCTGCTGAACTACCTGCCGGCCGCCATCGCGCACGGCGCGGTGATCAAGCCACTGCACGAGGTGCAGTCCATCTCGCGCACCGACGACGGCGGCTACCGCGTCGCCTACAACATCATCCACGACGTGGACTACCGGGTGGTGCTGGAGAGCGGCACGATCGACGCGAAGGTCGTGGTCGTCGCGGCGGGCGCGGGCGCGACCCCGGCGATCCTGCAGCGGTCCGAGGCGAACCTGGGCACCATGCCAGACGCCGTCGGCAAGTACTTCTCCGGCAACGGCGAGCGCCTGAACACCGCAATCCTGAACGAGGACAAGGTACGCGACGTGCTCGGCCTGACCAGGGACGACGGCGTGCCCTACAGCGCGTACCAGATCGGCAAGGGTCCGGTCGTCGCCACGTGGGACAACCTGGACGGCAGCCTGCCGGAGTACCAGCGCTACTCGTTGGAGCAGCTGTACTTCCCGCCCGGACTCGGCACGATCCTGGTGCAGGTGCCCGACGCCACCGGGCCGGCCTGGTTCGGCGCGCAGAAGAAGGAACTCCTGCGTGAGTGGCAGAACTGGCTGACGATCTTCACCATGATCGAGGACGACAACGAGGGTGTCTTCGGACCGCCGCCGACCACCGGCAACTCGTGGAAGGTCTCGCAGCAGATGTTCGGCCTCGGCACGCTGAAGTACGACCCGCACCAGACCACATTGGACGCATGGGACGTGACGGACGCCAAGGTGCGCGAGATCATGGAACGCGACGGCCTGTCGCGGGTGATGCCGTGGACCAACGACCTGATCGGCGCCTACACCGTGCACCCGCTGGCGTCCTGCCGCATCGGCGACGACCCGGCCACGTCCGCGCTGGACGACACGCACGAACTGCGCGGCCACCCCGGCATCTTCGTCACCGACGGCTCCGCGGTGCCCAGCGCGCTGACGGTCAACCCGGCCATGACCATCGCGGCACTGGCCGAGCGGGCGATCCCGGCCATCGTCCGCGCCGCGCAGCAGCGCGGTGTCGACGTGAAGTACGGCGCCCCGTCCCCCGGCGGCGAGACCGCGGGCCGACGCGGTGTCAGCAAGCTGCTCACCGAGTTGGTCAAGGACTGAGCGAGCCACCGTACGCAGCCGGTCCGACCGTGATGGTCGGGCCGGCTGTCGGCATTCCGGCGCCCCGGTGCCCGACCCCGAGCAGCAATCCTGAATAAACAAACCGATTCGACTCCCCCGCCGGAATGCGCTGTATTCCGCGTCGTCGCTGCTCCGGGCCGCTCGGCAACGTAAGAGAAGACTCGGGTGACCCCGGTGCCGGATGCTCGGTCAGGAACGAAAAGTCCCACAATTCCAACAGAATACGAAACGAGCGCCGGCACGTCACCCCGTGGCGTCACGTTCGTGATCGGGCATGAGACGGAGCTAGCAGTCGTCAGCGGCCCGGAGAAAATCGCCGAGCACCCCGGCCCGCGACAACACCGCTGTCGCTCGTGGGCCGTGCGCGCACGCGGGTCGGCGATGTTTCGCACAGACAGCCAGCAGTCGACGTCTTGCTCCTGCGGAGGGGAGATCATGGCAGTGCCACGCGAACGCATGCGGAAGGTGATCCCTGGCCTGGCGGCCATCGTCCTTCTTGTGTCGGTCTTTTTCGTTGCCCAGTCACAGGTCGCGGTAGCCAGTGCCGACCAGGTCGCCGCGCCATACAAGTTCCAGGAACTGCCCATCGCGCTTCCGCCCGGCTACAACAGCCAGCAGATGAACACCATTCGCCCGGTGAACCCGGCGTACGACCACATCGTGTCCTGGATCTCCTCGGTCGGCGCGGGCATCGCGATCAACGACCTCACCGGCCACGGCCGGTCGGACGCGATGTGTATCGTCGACACGCGGACCAACGAGGTGATCGTCACCTACACGCCGACCGCGCCCGCGCAGGACCGGTTCACGCCATTCGTCCTCGACGCGGCCCCGCTGCCGATCGACTCGACGATGGCGCCGACCGGCTGCACCCCCGGTGACTACAACGGGGACGGCCGGATGGACCTGCTGGTCAGCTACTGGGGCCGCACCCCGATCCTGTTCCTGGCCAAGTCGACCGCCACGACCGTGTCACAGTCCTCATACCAGCCACAGGAACTGGTGCCGGAAGTCTCGGTCGACGGGAAGTACCACGGCCCGCGCTGGAACACCGACACCATCGGCGTCGGCGCCTACGACGGCACCGGCCACCCGGACATCTTCGTCGGCAACTACTTCCCCGACTCCGACGTGCTCAACCCCCAGGGCCAGAACAACGTGCAGATGAACCAGTCGCTGTCCAGCGCCGGCAACGGCGGCGGCGACCACATCCTGCGTTGGTACGGCGCGACGAGCGGACCGAAGCCGACCGCATCCTATGTGGAGGAAGAGGGTGCCATCCCGTACGCCGACGCCACCGGGTGGACGCTCGCGGTGGCATCGGCCGACCTGACCGGCAGCGGCCTGCCCGACCTCTACGTCGCCAACGACTTCGGCCACGACCACTTGCTATACAACAGGTCGACGCCGGGCCACATCCGGTTCACCGACGCCATCGGCAGCCGCGGCCCGGCAACGCCCAAGTCGTTCGTGCTGGGCAAGGGCTCGTTCAAGGGCATGGGCGTGGACTTCGGCGACCTCAACGGCACCGGCAAGTTCGACCTCATGGTCAGCAACATCACCACCCAGTGGGGCCTCGAGGAAAGCAACTTCGTCTTCGTCAACCAGGCCAAGAGCAACGCCGACATGGCGACCAGCCTGAACAACGGCTACGCGCCGTTCACCCAGGAGGCCCAGCAGTACGGCCTGGCGTGGGCCGGCTGGTCGTGGGACGTGAAGTTCGGCGACTTCCTCAACAACGGCACGCTGGACTCGATCCAGGCGGACGGCTTCCTCCGGGGCACCACGAACCGCTGGAACTGGCTGCAGGAGATGGCCATCACCAACGACGACCTGCTGACCAACCCGGCGATGTGGCCGAACTTCCAGCCGGGTGACGACATCGGCGGCCACCAGGTGACGACGTTCTGGGCCAAGGGTCCGGACGGCAAGTACGTGGACATCAGCAAGTCGCTCGGCATCACCAACGACATCCCGTCACGAGGCATCGCCCCCGCGGACACCAGGGGCAACGGCGCGCTGGACTTCGCCGTGGCACACCAGTGGGGCGCGCCTGCCTTCTACGCCAACGCCGCCACGAACCTGGGCAACTACCTCGACCTGCAACTGTTCCGGCCCGCGGTCGGCAACACCGACCCCGGCATGGGCCTGGCCAACCTGGGTACCCCGGCGTACGGCACCACGGTGAAGATCACCACACCGGACGGCCACACCCAGATCTCCCAGCTGGACGGCGGCAACGGCCACGCGAGCTACCGCAACTTCGACGTTCGGTTCGGCCTCGGTTCCTACAGCGGTCCGGTGCGGGTCGACCTGGAATGGCTTGACAACGCAGGCCACCTGCACACCCAGACGCAAGCGCTCTCGACCGGCACGCACGCGCTCATGCTGACCGGTACCGCCAAGGAGGTTTCGAGCCGATGACCGCGCCCGCCGCCCACAAACCGGATGCCAAGCCCACGAAGGCGAAGCCCGATCCCCGCTACCTGGCGCTGCGCAACTTCGCGATGTCGATCAGCGCGTTCAACATCTTCGGCTACACCCTGCTCGGTTTCGAGCAGCCGTGGCTCTGGCCGATCCTCGCGGTGCTCGTCGCGTACGCGACCGAGATCACGTTCGAGGTCATCAGCGCGTGGGCGTACAAGCGTCCGGTGGCCTTCCGTGGCCGGGGTTTCCGCGGCCTGTACGAGTTCCTGCTGCCGGCCCACATCACCGCGCTGGCCGTGAACATGCTGGTCTACACCAACAACCAGTTCTGGCCGGTGGCGTTCGGCGTGATCGTCGGCGTCAGCGCCAAGCACGTGCTGCGGGCGCCGATCGCGGGCCGCATGAAGCACTACATGAACCCGTCGAACTTCGGCATCACGGCGGTCCTGCTGTGCTTCAGCGGCTGGACCAGCCTCGCCCCGGCGTACGAGTTCACCGAGATCGCCAACACGTTCTTCCGTATCATGATCCCGATCATCATCATCACCGCCGGCACGGTCCTCAACGGCCTGCTGACCAAGAAGGTGCCGCTGATCGTGGGCTGGATGGGCGCGTTCGCGATCCAGGCGTTCGTGCGACACTGGCTCTGGCACGTGTCGCTCTACTCCGCGCTGGGCACGATGACCGGTGTCGCCTTCGTGCTGTTCACCAACTACATGATCACCGACCCCGGCACCACGCCGTTCAAGGCGCGGCCGCAGTTCATGTTCGGGTCGTCCGTGGCCATCGTCTACGGCATCCTGATGGAACTCAACGTGGTCTACACGCTGTTCTTCGCGGTCTGCATCGTCTGCCTGCTGCGCGGCGTCGGCTGGTGGGGCGTGCACTTCATCAAGAAGAACAAGGAGCGGAAGGCGGCCCGCGCGGCAACGGTCCTCACCCTTCCGTCGGCTGACGGCAACCCAGAGGTGATCGCGGCATGAGTACACAGCGAATCGCGGTGGTCGGGATCGCGTGCCGCTATCCCGACGCCGAGTCGCCCACGCAGATGTGGGAGAACGTCCTCGCGGGTCGCCGGGCCTTCCGGCGGCTGCCGGACGAGCGGATGCGGCAGGAGGACTACTACTCTCCCGACCCGTCGGCGCCGGACCGGTTCTACTCCACGAAGGCCGCGGTCATCGAGGGGTGGGAGTTCGACCGGGTCAAGTACAAGATCGCCGGCAGCACGTACCGGTCGACCGACCTGACCCACTGGCTGGCACTGGACACCGCGGCCAAGGCACTGGCCGACGCGGGTTTCGCCGACGGCGAGGGCCTGCCCCGCAAGGGCACCGGCGTGATCATCGGCAACACCCTGACCGGTGAGTTCAGCCGCGCGAACATCCTGCGGCTGCGCTGGCCCTACGTCCGCCGCACCATCGGCGCGGCACTGCGCGAGCACGGCTGGGACGACGGCCAGTTGACGTTCTTCCTCAACCAGTTGGAAGCCCGCTACAAGCACCCGTTCCCGCCGATCGACGAGGACACCCTGGCCGGTGGCCTCGCCAACACCATCGCGGGCCGGATCTGCAACTACTTCGACTTCGGCGGTGGCGGATTCACCGTCGACGGTGCCTGCTCGTCGTCGCTGCTCTCGGTGGCGACGGCGTGCAACGCGCTGGTCAACGGTGAGCTGGACGCGGCCGTCGCGGGTGGCGTGGACCTCTCCATCGACCCGTTCGAGGTGATCGGCTTCGCCAAGACCGGCGCGCTGGCCAAGGGCGAGATGCGGGTGTACGACAAGCACTCCAACGGGTTCTGGCCCGGCGAGGGCTGCGGCATGATCGTCCTGATGCGCGACGAGGACGCGATCGCGCAGGGCCTGCGCCGGTACGCCACCATCGCGGGCTGGGGCTGGTCGTCCGACGGCAAGGGCGGCATCACCCGCCCAGAGGCCGAAGGCCACCTGCTGGCCATCGACCGGGCCTACGCCAAGGCCGGCTTCGACATCGGCACGGTGTCCTATCTGGAGGGTCACGGCACCGGCACCGCGGTCGGCGACGAGACCGAGCTGACCGTGTTCACCACGGCCCGCCGCGCCGCCGCCCCGGACGCCCCGCCGGCCGCGATCAGCAC
>DASXXM010000533.1:0-2396 GCA_036503065.1 Pseudonocardiaceae bacterium
CTTGCGCTGGCCGTTCTTGATCTCGGTGACCTGCTCGGTCGGCACCTCGACCTGGAAGATGTACTCCTCCATGTCCAGGGTCTGGATGCGGGTCTCCAGGTTGGTCTTGACCTTGTTCTCGTAGCCGGCGTAGGAGTGCACCACGTACCACTCGCCGGGTGCCCTGCGCAGCGCGGATCGCAGCTCCGCGGCCGGGTCCTCCGGCTCGGCGTCGATGCCGGCTTCCTCGGCCACCGCCTCGGCGGCGGCCACCACCTCGGCAGCGGCCGCCTCGGTGTCGCCATCCGCCTCGACCGACTCGACCGCTCCGGCGTCGCCATCGTGCTGCTCGGCGAACAGCTCCTCGTCGGACTGGTCAGCCTGCTGACCGCCGGCAGTGCTGTCTTCGGATGTCACAGTCGGTACCGCTTCCTTTCCGTTGCGATCCGCACCAGCCGCGCTGGGCAGGTGCCGGTGTGTTCGAACCTCAGGCGAAGATCCAGAACACGCCCTTGTCGAAGAGCAGGTCGAGGCCGGACACGAGCGCCACCACGAAGGCCACGAAGATCAGCACCACGACGGTGTAGGTGACCTGCTGCTTGCGGGTCGGCCAGATGACCTTGCGCAGCTCGGCGACCACCTCGCGAACGAACCGGGCGAATCGGGAGAAGATCGAGGGACGCTTCTCCCCCCGGTCCCGCTTCGGCGTCGCGATGCCCTGCTCGGCCTTGCTCGCGGTGCTTGCCGCGGCGTCCGACCGGGCGGCGCGCCGGGCACCCGTGCCCGCGCCGACCGGCACCTTGTCCTCGACACGACCACGGGTGGGCGTCTCGCCGCGCGCCGAAGCACGACGTTCCCGCCGAGCCGCGGCGGTAACCGGCCGGGCGGTGCTCTCGCGCTCCGCCCCCGGATCCTGTTCGCGATCCTCGGTCACACGTCCTCCGCTTCATAACGTTGACGCAGGGGTGACAGGACTTGAACCTGCAACCTGCGGTTTTGGAGACCGCTGCTCTGCCAGTTGAGCTACACCCCTTCGCGGACACATGTCAGCATCCCCGCCATTCCGTGCACGGGGAAGCATCACACGTACCAAGTCCGGAAGTGTACGGCACGCGAGCACATGGGCTCCAATCGCCTTGTCCGCGTAGCGACACGTCCGGGTGTGGGGCGGATCTCACGATGGTCGCACGGTCTGTCACCATGGCGCTATGGCGGCAATCCAGACCACACCTGATCGTTCGGCACATCGAGTGTCCCGGCGCGTCGGCGGTATCGCCCCGTCCGCGACCCTCGCCGTGGACGCGAAGGCGCGCGAGCTGAAGGCCGCCGGCCATCCGGTGATCGCGTTCGGCGCGGGCGAGCCGGACTTCCCGACCCCGGACTACATCGTCGCGGCCGCGGAGGCCGCGTGCGGCCTGCGCGCCAGCCACGGCTACACGGCAGCGGGCGGCCTGCCCGAGCTGAAGGACGCGCTCGTGGCCAAGACCCGGCGTGACTCCGGCTACCAGGTCAGGGCGAACCAGGTGCTGGTCACCAACGGTGGCAAGCAGGCCGTCTACTCGGTGTTCGCCACCCTGCTCGACCCGGGCGACGAGGTGCTGCTGCTCGCTCCGTTCTGGACCACCTACCCGGAGTCGATCACACTGGCCGGCGGCGTGCCGGTGCAGGTCACGGCGGACGAGTCAACCGGCTACCTGGTCGGCGTCGAGCAGTTGGAGGCCGCGCGCACGCCCCGCACGAAGGTGCTGCTGTTCAACTCACCGTCCAACCCGACGGGCGCGGTGTATCCGCCCGCGCTGATCGAGGCGATCGGCCGCTGGGCCGTTGAACACGGCATCTGGGTGGTCACCGACGAGATCTACGAGCACCTCGTCTACGACGGGGTGGCGTCGGTCTCCATGCCGGTGGTGGTGCCCGAACTGGCCGACACGTGCGTCGTGCTCAACGGCGTCGCCAAGACCTACGCCATGACCGGCTGGCGGGTCGGCTGGATGATCGGCCCGGCCGACGTGCTCAAGGCCGCCACCAATCTGCAGTCCCACCTGTGCGGCAACGTGAACAACGTGGCCCAGCACGCGGCGCTGGCCGCCGTGTCCGGGCCGTTGGACGCGGTCGCGCAGATGCGGGCGGCGTTCGACAAGCGCAGGCGGACCATCGTGGAGCTGCTGTCCGCGATCCCCGGCGTCGAGTGTCCGACCCCGCAGGGCGCCTTCTACGCGTACCCGTCGGTGAAAGGCCTGCTGGACAAGGACATCCGCGGCACCCGGTCGACCAACAGCACGGAACTGGCCGGGGTGCTGCTCGAGCACGCCTCGGTGGCCGTGGTGCCCGGCGAGGCGTTCGGCACGCCCGGCTACTTCCGGCTGTCCTACGCGCTGGCCGACGACGACCTCGTCACCGGCGTGACCCGCATCGCG
>DASXXM010000534.1:0-7170 GCA_036503065.1 Pseudonocardiaceae bacterium
ACCCAGCTCATGTTCCCCCACTTCACCATCCGAACCGACCTACCGCGCATCGCCACCGGAGTGCCAGCGTCCCCCGGTGCTGCTGTCGGGCGCGCCGTGTTCGACTCAGCCACCGCCGTCGAATGGACCCGGCGCGGCATCGAGGTCATCCTGGTGCGGCCGGAAACCAACCCGGACGACCTGGACGGGCTGATCCACGCGCGCGGCGTGCTCACCAGCCATGGCGGCAAGACCTCACACGCCGCGGTGATCGCCCGCGGTCTGGGCCGCACCTGCGTGTGCGGCGCCGACGAACTCGACATCGACCTGGCCGCGCGCCGCGCCACCAGCCGCAACGGTCACGTCGTGACCGAGGGCGACACCGTCTCCATCGACGGCACTTCCGGCGCCGTCTACCTCGGCTCGGTGCCGGTCGTGCCCTCCTCGGTCGTGGACTATTTCGAGGGCCGCCTACCCGCGCACAGCGACGACCTGGTCCGCGTCATCGACCGGTTCCTGGCGCACGCCGACCGCCGCCGGGCACTGGCGGTGCTGGCCAACGCCGACACGCCCGCCGACGCGTGGCGCGCCCGCCAGTTCGGCGCGCAGGGTATCGGCCTGTGCCGCACCGAGCACATGTTCCTGGGCGAGCGCCGGGAACTGGTCGAGCGGCTGATCCTGGCCGACACCGATGCCGACCGGGAAGCCGCGCTGGCCGCGCTGCTCCCGCTGCAACGGGACGACTTCGTCGGCATCCTCACCGCCATGGACGGGCTGCCCGTCACCATCCGGCTGCTCGACCCGCCGCTGAACGAGTTCCTGCCCGACCACACCGAACTGGCCACGCGGGTCGCCGTCGCCGACGCCCTGGGCCGGCCGGATGAGAAAGACGCCCGGCTGTTGCGGGCGGTGAAACGACTGCACGAGCAGAACCCGATGCTCGGCCTGCGCGGCGTGCGGCTGGGCCTGGTCGTGCCGGGCCTGTACGACATGCAGGTGCGCGCCATCGCCGAAGCCGCCGCGGTGTGCGCGCGGTCCGGGAGCCAGCCACACGCCGAGATCATGATCCCGCTGGTCGGCGACGCCCGCGAACTGGCCGCCATCAGCGAACGCGCGGACAAGGTCCTGGACGCGGTCCGCGCGGAGACGGGAATCGACCTGCCGCATCCCATCGGCACCATGATCGAACTACCGCGTGCTGCGCTGACCGCCGGTCGGATCGCGCGGTGGGCCCAGTTCTTCTCCTTCGGCACCAACGACCTGACCCAGACCACCTGGGGCATGTCCCGCGACGACGTCGAGGCCGCGTTCTTCCCGGCCTACCTGGACCAGGGCATCATCACGGTGTCCCCGTTCGAGACACTCGACACCGACGGCGTCGGGCGGCTGATGAAGCTGGCCGTCCAGGAGGGCCGCGCCCAGCGCTCCGACCTCACCATCGGCGTCTGCGGCGAACACGGCGGCGACCCCGCGTCGATCCGCTTCTGCCACGACATCGGACTGGACTACGTGTCCTGTTCACCGTTCCGGGTACCCATCGCACGGCTGGAAGCCGGCCGTGCCGCGATCGGCGAGTCCACAACAGACAGCAGGTGACGTTCGCCGGTCGGGTCGGGGCTGTCAGTGCTTACGTACGACACGCTCCGGCCGGGCCGGCTGTTCTGCGTCCCAGCGATCCGCAGGCGCTCGAAGGCCTTGGGAAGCAGACGTTCCCATGACGACGCCGGCCGTCCCGTGGGGTGGGTACGGCCGGCGTGTCGGGCATCAGTTGGTATCGGTGTGCGCGGTGGGGATGATCACGACAGGGCAGGGTGCGTGGCGTACCGAACCGGCGGCCACGCTGCCCAGGAACAGCTCGGCCAGCGGCCCGTGCCCGTGGCTGCCGACGACCAGCAGGTCCGCGCCGTGGGCCGCGGTGGCCAGTTCGGTTTCGGGATCCCCGGTCACCAGGATGGCGGTGACGTGTGCCGGGTTCTCGATACCGGCCCGCGCCTGATCGATCAGGCTCCGCAACCAGGTGGCCCGCTTGACGTCGTCCTGTTCGGGTTGGCGAAGCTCGTGCGGTTCGATGGCGTACGAGGTGGCCGGCATCAGTTCCGGCTGGTGGCTGACGCTCACCGCGCGTACCGTGCCATGCCGTTCGGTTGCCTCCCGCACGGCCCACCGCAGCGCGGCGGCACCGGCCGGCGAGCCGTCGACGCCGACCGCGATGATCGGGCCCGCGGGTTCCTGTTGTGCGGTCATGACTGTGACTCCCTCAGACCGGTTCCGACGAGCTGGACGAGATCGGCGAGGCGGCTGACGTAGCCCCACTCGTTGTCGTACCAACCGAACACCTTCACGACCGCGTCACGTGTCCTGGTCAGACCGGCGTCGAACACGACCGACGCCGGGTCACCGACGATGTCGCGGGACACCAGCGGTTCTTCGCTGTAGCGCAGGATGCCCTTCAGGTCGCCCTGGGCGGCGTCGGCGAACGCGGCGTTCACCTCGGACACCGTCACCGCGCGACCCAACTCGACAGTCAGGTCGGTCAGTGAGCCGTCCTCGATCGGCACCCGCACGGCCACACCGTCGAGCAGCCCGACCAGCTCGGGCAGCACCTCACCGACGGCCTTGGCCGCGCCGGTGGTGGTCGGGATCATGTTCACGGCGGCCGAGCGTGCGCGGCGCAGGTCCTTGTGCGGGCCGTCCAGCACGTTCTGGTCGTTAGTGTAGCTGTGGATCGTGGTTATCAGGCCACGGTGGACGGTGAACGCGCGGTGCAGCACCAGCAGCATCGGCGCGACGCAGTTGGTCGTGCAGGACGCGTTGGAGATGACGTGGTGCTCGGCGGGCCGGTAGCCGGCGTCGTTGACGCCCAGCACGATCGTCGCGTCCACACCTTTGCCGGGCGCGGAGAGCACGACCTTGCGGGCGCCGGCACGCAGGTGTGCCGCCGCGTCGTCGCGGGTGCGGAACTTGCCGGTGGACTCGACGACCACGTCTACCCCGATAGCGTCCCAGGCCAGCTCGGCCGGATCACGGTGCTGGGTGTAGCGGATCGTCGTGTCGCCGACGTGCAGGCCGTCGGCGTCGACCGTGACCGGGTGGCGCCAGGTGCCGTAGGTGGAGTCGTAGCGCAGCAGGTGTGCGACCGTGGCCGGGTCCATCACGTCGTTGGCGGCGACCACCTCGATGCCGGTGTCGCCGCGATCGGTGACATTGCGCAGGAAGTCCCGGCCGATGCGGCCGAAACCGTTGATGCCGACACGAATGCTCATGGGTGACCTCGTTGGTGTAGGGAAGTGTCTCTGCCACCCATCGTGGGAGTCGCCGGCCGCGCACCGTAGGGCACTACGTCACGTCGCACCGGGCCGCACGGCACTGTCCAGTTCACTGTCGGTCCGCGCACGCTCATGGCATACGGCGATGGAGGCCGACATGAGCGAGCGCATCCGTCCGGACACCCCGACCGGCCCGATCGTGGTCGGAGTGGACGGCAGTAGATTCAGCCGCAGCGCGCTGCGGTGGGCGATCACCGAAGGCCGGCGGACGAGCAGCCTGGTCGTCGCGCTGATGTCCTGGCGAGCGGACCCGGTGACGGGAGTCGGCCGACCTGTGGTGGCCGGTCTACCGACCCATCCCCACCAGTCACCGGAGACCCGGTTCCAACAGTTCCTGGACGACACCGTACGCGAGGTCGTCGCCGACGTAGGTGGACCGGAACCGATCGCCAGAGTGACACCGGGATCCGCGGCGCAGAACCTGGTGGACGCGTCCGCCGAGGCGTCACTGCTGGTGCTGGGCAGCCACGGTCACGGCCGGTTGTTCACCGCAGTCGTCGGCTCCGTCGCGGAGTACTGCGTACGCAACGCCGTCTGCCCCGTCGTGATCATCCCGGCACCGGTCGCCGAGGCAGCCGACGAACCCGTGTTGGTGCCCACGGCGTTGCTGTCTGACGCCTACGGCCTGGGCACACTGCTGTGATCGGCCCATCAGGGCCCGGCAGCTCGTCGACGGGGTCGACGCCGACGAACTCATCGCCTGGGCCACCGCGCTACGGCCGCCGACCACCACCTACCTGATCTGAGTCCGCCGGTTCGTCGGCATCTGTTGTCAGTCACGACCAAAGTCCCGCTGATCGGTGCGCACGGTCCCTGTCCGGCGTCCCCGATACCGGATGTGCTGTGAGGTAGGTCCGACCACAACGAGGTGATGGTCATGACGATGACGATGTCCGGTATCTGTCCGGATTGGACGGTGCTGCACTCGGCGCGGATCGTGGACGCGGCCGGACGGGCACCGCGCTGGGGTGTGCATCAGCCGTGGGTGGTGGAGCTGCGCGGCAGGACGGTCTCGCTGTACGAGCACATCCACGGGTCGCTGCACCACTCCGCCGGCACCGAGCGGCTGTTCGCGTGCGGCGCGGCGCTGACGAACATTCGGCTTGCCGTGCGGACCGCGGGCTGGCGTGCCGACACACGTTTCGTCACCGATCCGGACCAGCCCGACCTGGTGTCGGCGGTGACAGCCGAGGAACTGCTGCCGCCGACCCTGGCCGAGGCGCACCGGTTCGCCGCGATCTTCGGCGCGGCCGAGCGATCGGCACCTGCTCGTCCACTGTCGCCGCCCAGCCTGAGGGCGATCGCGTCGGCATCGTGGTGCACGGGCGTGGAACTACGCCTGCTGGACACCCAGTCGGCCGGCGCGGTGCGTTACATCGCGGGGAATGCCGGCGCGATGTTCCTGGTACTGACCACCGACGACGGCAGGCTGGATCGGGTGCGGGCTGGCGCGGCCGTCCAGTCGGCGTGCCTGACCGGACGCGCTGTCGGCCTTGTCATGCGGCCGGTCGTCGAGCCGCTGTGGCGCCCCGGCGTGCGTGCCGGCCTGATCGAGCGGCTGTCGCTGGCTGGCTATCCGCAGGCACTGCTGCGGGTCGACTCGACGATTCCCACGAACTGAGGAGGAGTGATGCGTGTTCTGGTGGCATACGGTTCGCGCAACGGTGCGACCGCCGGCCTGGCCCGCATGATCGGCACCGCGTTGCTGGCCAGGGGACTGGACACGGAGGTACTGGCCGCGGACGACGTGTACGGCCTGGCCGGGTTCGACGCGGTGATCGTGGCCGGTGCGCTGTACTACGGCCGGTGGCACCGGGCCGCCCGGTCGTTCGTGCGCCGACTGGCCGATGAACTGCGGCAGATGCCGGTCTGGCTGGTCAGCAGCGGACCGCTGGACGACTCCGCCACCACGACGGAGATTCCGCCGGTACCGCAGGTGCGTCTGCTGAGCGCGGTGATCGGCGCACGGGAGCACGTCACGTTCGGCGGCCGGCTGGCCACCGACGCGATCGGGTTCCCGGCACGCGCGATGGCCAGGACGAGGTCGGGCGACTGGCGCGACGCGACCCAGGTCCGTGACTGGTCCCAGTCGGTCGCCGAGGAACTGCTCAGCCGACTGGTCCCGTGACCGCTGCGGTCCACTGCGGTCAGAACCGCAGCGTTCCCAACACATCCGCGAGCGGCCGGCGGGGAATGAACGGCACCGATTCAACGCCGACGACCGGCCATCCGATGCGCAGCACGATGTGCGGGTACAGGCTGTCGTGCAATACCTGCCGCCGCACGAAATCGCGGGTGGCGGCCACCTCGAACGGGTGGCTGAGCGGGCAGGTCACCAGACCCATGTCCGTCGCGGCGAGCAGCACGGCACTCATCGCCTCACCCGCGCGCAGACGCGCGAGGCGGTCGTCGGACGCGGTACCAAGCACCGCCAGAACGGCTTCCTCGTCGTCCGGTTCGGTCTCGCCGCGTTGAACGAGTTCGCCGTCGCGGAACGGCCGGGCCGTCAGGTCGACCGCGAAGGAGTTCAGCCGTGGAATGTTGGCCGCCGGTACGCCGTCCCGGCTGCCGATGTGCTGGCCGGTCCACCGCGACAACTCGGCGAGATAGTCGCAGTCGCTGGCCTGCAGGACGGTGGCCTCGGCACAGGCAAGCGCCAGCTTGCGGTAGGTGTCCCGGCTCAGGACCGGGCGGAGCACCGCGCCCTCGCCGGCGCTTCGGTAGGCGAGGGCGTGCAGCAGGTCGCGGGCGACCGGCACGGTGCTCAACCGGCGTCGGTCCGTCCGCCGGGACATGGCCGCGCCGGCCAGCCGGATGTCCCCGGTGGTGATCTCCCGCCAGGCCAGTTCGATGGCCGCCAGGTGGTTCGGGTCGTCCGGGTTCGGCAGTCGGTGCACCTCGCACGACCAGCCCAGTGCGGCGAACCCGACTCGCAGGTGGTGCAGTGCGGCGCCGCAGGACAGCAGCAGGTCGCGGCCCTGCGGGTCGGTCGCCGGAAGCTGACGGCTCGGGTCGGCGAACAGGTGCACGGTGCGGGGTCCGACCTCGAACAGCCAGGGCTGTGTGTTGTGCACCGACGGCGCACGCACGGCAACGGCCAGCGCCGCCCGCACGGTGTCCAGGTCAGGCATGTCCCGGTCCATGGCGTCCTCCGATGTTGGTCAGTTCGCGGGGGCGGTGGTGCGGAACGTAGTCGCCACGCTGGCCGTGTGGCAGGTCAGCAAGTCGGCGGCGCAACCGGTCGCAGACCACGTCCACCGCGGCGCGCAGGCTCGTGCTGGCACCCTGCGCACGCAGTACGCGGTCGCCCAGGGCCACGGTCGCCCGGACGTGCAGCAGCCCGGGTGTCATGGTGTCCCTGGGCTTCGCGACGCGTGCCCGGATCATGTCGATGGCATGGGGTGCGAAGCGCCCGAGGCCGCGCAGCCGGTCGGCGACGTACGTCATCGCGTCCGGGGCAACGCCTGGGCCGACTTGGATATCGACCTGCACCGGCGCCGTGTCCGCATCGTGTTCGGTGTTCATGGCTTCAGCGTGCGACGCGAGCCGGATCGGGCGGAGGGACGACGGTCATCCGGTCACGGGACCTCGGTCCCCAATCCGTCGGTGATCGCCGGTTCCTTGCGCAGCCGGTCGCTGGACCCGGAGCCGACGAAGGTCCCGGATGCCGGTGGCCTGCTGCCCTTCGTCCGGCCCAGCGGCGGTACGACGCTGACTGACGGAACCGATCTGCGGAGGTGGATGGACCGTGGTTGCCCACCGGACAATCCCAGCGAGCCGTGTCGAGATCGACACCGAGTCCGACCCGAGAGAACCGCTGGCTCGGTTGTTTCGTGACCTGCGCACGTCGGAGTTCGGACTGACG
>DASXXM010000535.1:0-1836 GCA_036503065.1 Pseudonocardiaceae bacterium
AGTGGACGCCTGGCTCAAGGCCGCGGCCGGCGCCAGGCCGCCAGCCGCCTCAGCTCGCGACCATGATCACGAAGGAAAAGTTTCCTCTACGCACACTTTTCTTTCGTGATCATGAAAAGGCTTTCTAATCGCAGCCACGGAGCAGTCATCTCGGTGCCGCAGAAGCCGCAGCAGCCACCACAGCCACCACGGTCGCCCAGCGCGCTCGACCGACGAGATCCGTTACCGGGCACAGTGAAGTCCGACACGTGTGTCGGTTAACTCCGGCGTGCGCCGAGACTGGCGTGGACGGTGGGCCGTACTATCGGGTAGTCCAGCCCGACAGACGCGTGACGCGTGACGCGTGAGGAGCAGCCCGCCGTGACCTTGCTTGAGCGCATCAACGGCCCGGAGGACCTCAGGGAACTCAGCCAGGACCAGCTAGCGATCCTGGCGGCGGAGATCCGCGACGTCCTGGTGGAGACGGTGACGAGGACCAGCGGCCACCTGGGGCCGAACCTGGGCGTGGTGGAGCTGACCATCGCGCTGCACCGGGTGTTCGACTCGCCGAAGGACAAGCTCGTCTTCGACACCGGCCACCAGTCGTACGTGCACAAGCTGCTGACCGGCCGGTTCACAGACTTCCACACGCTGCGGCAGGTCGGCGGGCTGTCCGGCTACCCGAGCCAGGCCGAGTCCGAGCACGACCTGGTGGAGAACTCCCACGCATCGACGTCCCTGTCCTACGCCGACGGCATGGCCAAGGCCTACCGGCTGCGCGGCGAGCACGACCGCACCGTCGTCGCGGTCATCGGGGACGGCGCGCTGACCGGCGGCATGGCCTGGGAGGCGCTGAACAACATCGCGGTGGCCCGCGACTCCAAGATCGTCATCGTGGTCAACGACAACGGCCGCTCCTACCAGCCGACGATCGGCGGGCTGGCCAGCCACCTGGCGAGCATCAGGGTCAGCCAGCGCTACGAGAACGTGCTGGACCTGATCAAGACCAGCGTGACCCGCACGCCGCTCGTCGGCCAGCCGCTGTACGGCGCGCTGCACGGCGCCAAGAAGGGCCTCAAGGACTTCCTCCAGCCGCAAGTGCTGTTCGAGGACCTCGGCATCAAGTACATCGGCCCGATCGACGGCCACGACGAGCTGATGACCGAGCACGCCCTGCGCAAGGCCGCCGAGTACAACGGCCCCGTCCTGGTGCACGCGATCACCCGCAAGGGCTTCGGCTACCCGCTCGCCGAGCAGAACGAGGAGGACTGTCTCCACCAGGTCCCCGCCGCGCCCAAGGCCGCCGCGACGCCCAAGCCGAGCGCCCCGAGCGCCCCGGCCGTCCCGAAGCGCACCTGGACCGACGTGTTCGCCGACGAGATGGTCGCGATCGGCGCCCGCCGCCCCGACGTGGTGGCGATCACCGCCGCGATGCTGCACCCGACCGGCCTCGCGCCGTTCAAGGCCGCCTACCCGGACCGGGTCTACGACGTCGGCATCGCCGAACAGCACGCCATGACCAGCGCCGCCGGCCTCGCGATGGCCGGCCTGCACCCGGTGGTCGCGGTGTACGCCACGTTCCTGAACCGGGCGTTCGACCAGCTGCTGATGGACGTGGCGCTGCACCGGCTGCCGGTCACCGTGGTCCTCGACCGGGCCGGCGTCACCGGCCCTGACGGCGCCAGCCACAACGGCATGTGGGACGGCTCGATCCTGCAGGTCGTCCCCGGGCTCAAGGTCGCCGCCCCGCGGGACGGCAGCCGCGTGGCCGAGCTGCTGAACGAGGCGGTCCGGGTCGGTGACGGCCCCACCGTGGTCCGCTACCCCAAGGGCACCGTCGGCCCCGAGGCCGAGGCG